>NZ_JBIVTF010000003.1:0-446834 GCF_044756605.1 Paenarthrobacter sp. NPDC091711 | reverse complement strand
TAAGCACGCCGCCAGCGTTCATCCTGAGCCAGGATCAAACTCTCCGTTGAAGTAAAACAAATCAAACAGACACAACCACACCCACCGGAAATAACGGCGGGACGCGGCTGCACAAAATTCGAAACCAGCTGAAAACCAGACCACCACACACGGGGGTGCATGACAATCCGGCATAAATTTCAACCAATCAATAAAACAATCGGCATCAACAAACTTGGCACACTATTGAGTTCTCAAACAACAGACACACCCGGCACCAACCAGAACCCTCACAGGTCCCGGAATCGCTCCGGAGCAACTTTTCAAACTTACCCGATCAATCAGATCTTCGCAAATCAGCGTTTCCGCGATCTTCGATCCAATCTCCAGCCCCACCCGACGATGGCACGCTCAAAAGCGAACCATTTTTCAGGCTGTTATCAAGGGGGTCGGCCTCCGCGGTTCTCAGCTCCAGGCTGTCTCACTCGCGGCGACTCAGAAGACATTACACGCCCACCGCCCCGGGCACAAATCCACGTCTCCGCCACCCAAAACCCCGCAAACACAGGCCAACCAGCCCTACAGCACAGTCGATTCACCTTGAATCGACCGAAATCAAACCAAGTGAAGCCCATCACACCTTGATTGCGAACGCGAAGCCGGCCGGGATCTGAGGGGGCGACCACCCAAACGCGTACTGGAGTTGCCGCCGTCGAGGGACGTGAGAGAGCGAGGCGCCCAAACCCGAGGGACATGAGAGAGCGAGGCGCCCAAACCCGAGGGACGTGAGAGAGCGCCGGCCCCAAACCCGAGGGACGTGAGAGAGCGCCGGCCCCAAACCCGAGGGACGTGAGAGAGCGCCGGCCCCAAACCCGAGGGACATGAGAGAGCGTCGGAGGGGCACGCTTAAACACAAAAAGGGCCGGCAACCATAACGGTTGCCGACCCTTTCAGAGCTTCGTGATTACCAGGAAGACTTGGTGATGCCCGGGAGCTCACCACGGTGAGCCATGTCGCGGAAGCGAACACGGGAGATACCGAACTTCTGGAGCGTGCCACGGGGACGGCCGTCGATCTGGTCGCGGTTACGCAGACGGATCGGGGAGGCGTTGCGGGGCAGCTTCTGCAGGCCGAGGCGTGCAGCTTCGCGTGCTTCGTCAGTCGCGTTGGGGTCAACCAGGGTCTTCTTCAGTTCGAGACGCTTGGCAGCGTAACGCTCAACAATGACCTTGCGCTGCTCGTTGCGAGCAATCTTTGACTTCTTTGCCATGTGTTTAGCGCTCCTCTCGGAATTCGACGTGCTGGCGGATCTTGGGGTCGTACTTCTTCAGGACCAGACGGTCCGGATCGTTACGACGGTTCTTGCGGGTTACGTAGGTGTAACCGGTGCCCGCAGTGGACTTCAGCTTGATGATCGGACGTACGTCCTTGTCCTTTGCCATTAGAGCTTTACTCCTCGTGCCAGGATGTCAGCAACGACTGAGTCGATGCCGCGTACGTCGATTGTCTTGATGCCACGGGCTGACAGGGTCAGCGTGACGTTACGGCGCAGGGACGGAACCCAGTAGCGCTTCTTCTGAATGTTCGGGTCGAACCGACGCTTGTTGCGACGGTGCGAGTGCGAAATGCTGTGTCCAAAGCCCGGCTCGGCTCCGGTCACTTGGCAGTGTGCTGCCATGACTCTCCTCCAAAGATTGAATGTAACGGCGTGCAGATGTTCCTGCGTTACCGTGCGACAGGCAGCGTCCGCATCCGGGTCCAAACCATTTCGGTAGTTTCCGCAGCAAGTACGGCGAAGGAGGTTGGCCTCAGGGCCGGGCAGTGAAAATCACTGAGACAGATCCTGGGATACCGGGCGAATACAGGAATGCACGCAACTTGAGCCCCTAACTACCGGCCACCGGGACGTCAGTAAACCAACAGTCACCACTAACCGGAGCAATTGCACACGATCCGCACTACCTAGCGCCTAACTATTCTACGGGCCAAGGCAAATTAAGACCAATCAGGCATCATACGCCCACTAAAGCTCTTTCACAGCAGAACGAAAGGATGCTTGGCGAGTCTTAGGTCATGACCTCGTTACTGACCCCTGATACTCCGGTGGAAAGCAGTCCGGTTCCGGCGCGGCAAACGCCGCCAACCGGCGTCGAACGTTTCCGTCCGCAAGCCCGACGGCGGCTGGCCCGGGCCGATTTTCTCGGTGCACTGGGGTGGTTGTCCGGTGTAGTGGCGGTGGCACTGTGGCTGGCCGACGGCGGCGGCAGGGGCTTTGCTTCTTTTGCCGGGACCATGACTGCGCTGGGCATTGTGGCTGGCCTCATCGGCATGAACTTGGTCCTGCTGATGCTCTTGCTTGCGGCCAGAATTCCGTTCATCGACAACACAATCGGGCACGACCGCGCGCTCGAAATCCACAAGACATTGGGCAAGCCGGCGCTCTACTTGCTCTTGGCCCACGGTCTCTTCATAGCCATTGGATACGGGGCAGCGGAGGGACTGGACCCCATCAGTGAGTCGGTCTCCCTGTGGGTCAATGTGCCTGACATGTGGCTCGCTTTCGTGTCCATGGCACTGTTCATCGCCGTGGTGGTCACCTCGCTGGTGGCTGTTCGCCGCCGCTTTCCCTATGAGTTCTGGTACGCAATCCATGTGCTGACGTATGCGGCTGTTGCCACCGCGATCCCCCATCAGTTCAGCGTGGGTGGGCCGTTCGCCGAAGGTACCTGGCAACGTTGGTATTGGCTCGCGCTCTGCGTCGCGACGGGCGCAGCCCTCCTGTTTTACCGCGTGTATCAGCCGCTGGCCGCAAGCTCCCGGCATCAGCTCACCGTGAGCCGTGTGGTCCGGGTGGCACCGGACGTTTTCAGTATTGAAATGACGGGCCGGCACCTTGAACGGCTGGCCGGATCCGGCGGACGCTTCTTCTTCTGGAGGTTCCTCGCCGCCGGGCACTGGTGGCAGGCCCACCCGTTCAGCTTGTCCGCGGAACCGGCCATGTCAGCAGGTCCACAGTCAACAGGTCATGGATCGGCGAGCCAAGGCAAACTTCGCATCACGGTCCGGAACCTCGGCGACGGCTCAGCCCGCCTTGCCAGGATCAAGCCCGGCACCAAAGTGGCCATTGAAGGACCCTACGGAATGTTCGGTACGGCGGCCAGAACCCGCAACAAGGTGGTGATGATCGGCGCCGGCATCGGCATTACTCCGCTGCGGTCGCTCCTTGAATCCACACCGTTCGAACCCGGCCGGGCCACCGTCCTCATCCGCGGTCACGACGAGTCCGAGCTCTTCCTGGGGCAGGAAATCATGGCCTTGTGCCAGGCACGGGGCGCCACGCTCTTCCACCTGACCGGTCCTCGATCCAGCGGAAATCACACCTGGCTCCCCCAGTCGGCGGCGGCAGCCGGGTTCACGCTCAGCTCCTACGCACCGAACGTCGCCGACGCCGATGTTTACGTCTGCGGCCCAACTCCGTGGGCTGCCTCCGTCATCCGGGATGTGCAGTCCGCGGGCGTCCCGGCCGAACAACTCCACTACGAAAGGTTTGACTGGTGAGGATCAGAGCAGCAATGGCAACAGCCCTGGCATCTGCGGGCATCCTGCTGGCCGGCTGGCAATCCGGTTCGCACGTTGCCGAAACAGGCCCATCAACCACCACCAGCCTGAGCAGCAGTGCCACAACCGGCGGATCAGCTGCCGGTGGCACCACAGGTTCCGGCAGCACCGGTTCCGGCAGCACCGGCTCCAGCAGTTCAGGCACGAGCGGCGGCACCACCGGTTCCGGCGGCAGCTCGGCGTCGGGAAGCACGACGCCGGCAACGTACGACGGCGCGTCAGTCCAGACCCGCTTCGGTACAGTCCAGGTGCAAGTGACCATCCAGGACGGCAAAATCACGGAGGTCACACCGCTCCAGCTCACAGATGCCGAGCGGAAGTCCGCGCAGATCAGCAGCCGCGCAGCTCCGGTGTTGAGGTCCGAAGTGCTTCAGGCCCAGTCAGCCAAGGTCCAGACCATCGGTGGGGCAACAGTTACCAGCGACGCCTACCTCACCTCACTCCAGGCAGCCCTCGATGCAGCCAATTTCTAGCGGCCAACAGCTCCGTGCCCGAACATTCCGCAGCATGGGCACCGTAGTGAGCCTGACGGTGGCGAGCAGCATCTATGCTCAAACAGCCGTGGATGAACTCGAATCCGCCGTCGAGGTTGTTGAAGGTATTTTCGCGCATCTTGACCTGACGTTCAGCCTGTACCGGACAGGCTCGGAAGCGAGCCGGCTGGCGCGCGGGGAGATCACGCTGGCGTACACATCGGAGACCATGCAGGAACTCTACGCAGAGGCATCCGAATGGCGGTTGGCAACGGAAGGCGCCTTCACGGCAGAGCGTCCGGACGGCATCTTGGACCTTTCCGGGATCGTCAAGGCCCATGCGATGCGTGAGGCTGCGTTGTCGCTCCGCGCGCTTGGGCTGGGGAACTGGTGCCTGAACGCGGGAGGGGATGTGTTGGCGAGCGGGTCACCTGGGCCCACCGCTCATGAACCGTGGCTGGCCGGCGTCGTTGACCCCTTGGATCGCCGGTCATTGCTGGGGGCGTTCCCGTTGGCATCCATGAATGCTTTGGCCACGTCGGGTTCAGCCGAGCGGGGAGAACATATCTGGGCAATCGGGGGCGCACCACCGGAGTTTGCTCAGGTCTCGGTGGGGGCCAGCGACATCGTCACTGCCGATGTCCTTGCCACAGCCATCGTCGCTGGTGGCACCCGGACCTTGGACCAGGCCGTTGAAAAGTGGGGCGCGGACGTTTTGGCGGTACGCCGGGACGGCACCCTGCTGGCTACGCCGGAGTTCCGGAACGCAGCCTAGAGCGGCCGGATCAGCTCGGGGTACTTGGGGCTCAAACCGTCGCCGGAGGACACTCCCCGCACGCGGCGGGCAACCCACGGAGCCGCAGATTCCCGGAACCAGCGTGCGTTGGCTTTCAAAGCCTCTACACGATTCATCAGGCGAACCGGCGCCAGCTCGGGAACTTCGATCACATGCTGGTGCTCAAGGACATCCAGGACGCGCTTTGCCATGTTGACGTGACCGGCGGTGGACATGTGCATCCGGTCCTCACCCCAGAGCCGCCAGTCGTCGTATTCATCGAACCGCCAGTAGTCCACCAGCAGGGCACCATGGTTTTCCGCGATTTCGCGCACCAGCTCGTTGTAGATCGCCGTGCGTCCGCGCATCGCGCTGAAAACCTTGGAGCCTTTCGCGTCAAAGCCCGTGAAGAGGACCACGGTGGCGCCCGACGCACTCAACTTGGCAATGCCGGCGTCGTACTCCTCCAACAGCGAGTCAATGTCGATCTTGGGCCGCAGGATGTCGTTCGCGCCCGCATACAAGGTCACCAGCGTGGGCTTCATGGCCACGGCGGCATCAACCTGTTCAGCCATGATCTGCCGGAGCTTCTTGCCGCGAATGGCCAGGTTGGCGTAGCCAAAGTCCTCGTTGCTGTGGGCCAGCTGCCCGGCGACGACGTCGGCCCAGCCGCGAACACCGTTGGGGCGTGCGGGATCGTCATCTCCAACTCCCTCAGTGAAGGAGTCCCCCAGGGCAACATAACGGGCAGAAAAATCCATGCCGTCAGTCTGCCACTTCAGCGCTCGAGGCCACAAAGCACCCGATGTGAGGGTTAGGAGTCACGGAGGATCCAGTGGTTGTTGTCCAAGCGGGCCACGATTTTCTCGCCGATGCGGGCAAGATCCGCGACGTCGTCCGGGCTGAGCGAATCGAGCATCAGCGTCCGCACGGATTCCACATGTCCCGGGGCGAGGGACACGATGGTGGACATGCCGGCGTCGGTCAGGTGCGCTACGGTCACACGGGCGTCGCCGGGGTGAGCCTGCCGTTCCACCCAGCCGCGTTTCTGCAGTTTGGTGACCACGTGGGAAAGGCGCGACAAGGAGGCACTGGTGCGTGCGGCGAGCTCACTCATGGGGAGGTATCGGCCCTCTGTTTCGGAGAGCATAGCCAGGACGTTGTAGTCGAACAGGGACAGTTTTCCGGCGGATTGGAGCTGGGTGTCCAAGGCCGAGGGGAGCAAGGTGTTAATGCTCAGGAGGGCCAGCCAGGCACGGCGTTCGTCGGCGTTCAGCCAGCGGGGTTGAGTCATGAAACCATCTTAGGAGAATTAGCTACTTTCTTAGGTCCGGTCCCCGGCTCAGGCGATAGGCTGACGGCATGTTTGTCGTCTCATTGACCTACAAGGTTCCCGACGAAATTGTCGACTTCCACCGCCCGGGCCATATGGCCTGGCTGAAGGAAGCGTTCGACGCCGGGACTTTCCTTGCGTCCGGACGCAGGGTCCCAGCCACCGGCGGTGTTCTGCTCTCCAAGGTGGACAGGGCCACGCTCGATGCCTCGTTGGCCGAGGACCCCTTCTACAGCAATGGAGTGGCTGAGTTCGAGATCATCGAATTCACGGCCACCAGCGTGGCTGAGGGTTACGAGAACCTGCTCGACAGCTGAGGCGCCGGGGTTGTTGCTGTTGCGAGTGCCCTCGCGGTGCCCAGCCGCTCCGGCAGCACCACCGGCATGAGCTCCGGCCAGCGCGCTCCCAGGCGGTCCCCGCTCGAGACTCCGCGGAGCCGCCGCGCAAACCAAGGCCCGACGTCGCGCCTCAGCCAGGCGACGTCGTCGGCGATGTTTTCGGTGAGGGTCCGCGGACGTGGAGCTGCCAGCGTTGGCGATTGGAGCGTGTGCGGGGCCCTGAGGACCTCAAGGACTTTCTTGGCCATGTAGCTGTGGCCCGGAGTTGCCATGTGGAGGCGGTCAGGAGCCCACATGCGCGGATCCTGGAACTTCTCGAAACACCAATAATCCACCAGCAACGTCTGGTACTGCGCCGCAATCCGCCGGATGGCGCGGTTGTAAATTGCCGTGCGCAACTTGAGCGGTTCGAGCAACGGCGACAGGGGAACGTTGTAGCCGGTGAATAAGAGGACTGTGGCGCCACTGGCCTTGAGCCGCCTCACTGCTTCTTCGTAATCGCGCATGAGTTTGGCCATGTTGAGCCGTGCCATGAGGAGGTCGTTGCCGCCGGCGTAGAAACTGACCAGCGTGGGCTTCATGGCAAGGGCCGGCTCAATTTGTTCGTCGATGATGCGTTGAAGGCGCCGGCCCCGGATGGCCAAGTTGGCGTATTGGACGGTTGGATCGTGCCGTGCCAGTTCTTCGGCCACGCGGTCTGCCCAGCCCCGGCAGTTGTTGGGCAGCCGCAAATCGTTGTCGCCTACGCCCTCGGTGAAGGAATCACCGAGGGCCACAAACCTGGTCCGTTCCGTCATTTCAACGCCTCTTCCATGAGCTTCTTCAAACCGCCTTTGCGTGGCACCTTCACGGGCTCAGGCCAGCGGGGGCTCAACGTGTCGCCGAGAGTGACGCCCCGCAGTTTGCGCCCGAACAGCGGCACCACCCAGTCATTGACCCATCGGCGCTGCCGGCGTTCCCATTCGCGCACGGACATGCGGGTGGGCGGGCCCCATTCCTTCGGCGAGATCTTGTGGGGGACGTTGAGGTGGTCCAAGACTTGGGCGGCCAAGTACTTGTGGCCGGCCTTGGACATATGCAGCCGGTCAGGCGCCCACATCCGCGAGTCCTTATAAGCGTCGAAGCACCAGTAGTCCACCAGAACGGCCTCATATTTTCGGGCAATATGGCGGACTCTTTGGTTGTAGAGGGTGTTGCGCTTCTTGAACGGCTCCAGGACGGCCGAAACTTTCACGTCGAAGCCGGTGAACAGGACCAGAGTGGCCCCGGTTTCGCTCAGGCGCGCAACCAGCAACTCGTAATCATTGAGAAGCGCATCCATATCGGTGCCGAAGTCGAGGATGTCGTTGCCGCCGGCATACAGCGTGATGAGCGTCGGCTCCATTGCGAGGGCCGGCTCGAGTTGTTCATCAATGATGTGCCGGAGTCTTTTACTGCGAACGGCCAGGTTGGCGTACTCCCACCCCGGCTCGGCCTTAGCCAACTTCTCAGCCACCCTGTCCGCCCATCCGCGGACCCCGTTCGGCAGGACCTTGCTGGGGTCCCCCACGCCTTCGGTGAAGGAATCCCCGATGGCGACAAACCGCCGTCGAACATCACTTCGGTCCCCGAGTTCCTCCCGCACCCCAGCGACCCTACCCGCCCCCGGTTAAGCCCGAACCAACCCCAAGTGAACTCCCCAAACCCGAGGGAAGTGAGAGAGCGACCGCCCCAAGCACGAGGGAAGTGAGAGAGCGACCGCCCCAAGCACGAGGGAAGTGAGAGAGCGTCGGAAGGTGACGCGCGCACGGACGGTTGGCGGGTATCCGGCAGCGTGCGTCAAAGCGACGAAGGAGCAGCACGCCGAGGATGGCCGCCAAGCGGTCGCACGGCGCTTCGGCGGACTAACGGAAGGGGCTTAGCCCTCCGCCTTGCCTCGCCGCCAGTAGCCCATGAAGGCCACTTGCTTGCGATCGATGCCAACATCACGCACCAGGTACCGCCGCATTTCCTTGATGACGAACGCTTCACCGGCGATCCAGGCGTAGAACGGCAGGGCACCGGCCGGCAGCGTGGGGTTCTTGCTGGCTTCGATGGCTGCAGTGTCCATGCGCTGCGGGGTTTCCCAGAGGATTTCCTGGTCCACGTTGACGTCTTCCGGCTCGGGACCGGCTGCGGTCTCCGTGCCTTTGATGCCCACCCAGCCCGGCACGGGAACGGCCTTGGCGACGGCTTCCTTGAGGAGTTCGCCGTGGGGACGGGAGCGTCCGATCGCGGCACCGCGTGCAAGCCAGGTGATTTCGATATCGGCCGGGGTGACGATGTCCTGGAAGTCGCCGGCTTCGGGTACTTCGAGGAAGGCGTGGCCGGTCATGTCGGCGGGCATGCTTTCGAGGATGGCGCTGATGGCGGGGACTGCGGTTTCGTCGCCGGCCAGGAGCACGCGCTGGGCCAGGCCCGGGCGCCATTCGATGCCGCCGTAGGCTCCGGCAGTGGTGCACTGGGCTGCGCGGTTGTTGGGGCCGATGATGGTGAGGGCGTCTCCAGGTTTCGCGGCAAGAGCCCAGTTGGCTGCGGGTCCGCCGTGTCCGGCGTCGTCGAAGTGCATGACGAAGTCGATGTCGATCTCGGGATACACGGCGTCGAGGCGCTCGGAGCGGACGGTGTACGTGCGCATGTCACCGCGGACGGACGGGTCCATGGCCAACCATTCCTGGTACCACCCGGATTCTTCCATCTTGAAAACAGGCAGCGGAATGACGTTGCCGGATGCGTCGCGGGACGGGATCATCAGCTTCACGCGGAGGTCCAGGGTGTCTCCGGCAACGCCAAAGTCACGCAGGGAGTAGCCGCCAAAGGTGATGCGGCGGAAGCTGGGGCTGAGCTCCTGCACGGCCGTCACGGTGACGTCGAAGGCGAGGGTCATGGGCTCCACGGCGGCGCTTGCTTTTGCCTGGGTCGGTTGTGCACTCATGAGGCGATCTCCAGTTCGTTGGTTGAAGCGGGCTGTGCGTGGTGGCGTCCGATGGGGACGATGAGCGGGGTGCCTGAGATGGGGTCCGGAACCACACGGGATTCCAGGCCGAACACGTTGAAAACGAGTTCTTCCGTGACCACTCTGGGTGCTGGCCCTTCGGCCACGATGCACCCGCCTTTCATGGCAATGACGTGGTCCGCGTAGCGGGCTGCGAGGTTGAGGTCGTGGAGCACGATTGCCACTGTGGTGCCGCGGCTTCGGTTGAGGTCCGTGATCAGGTCCAGGACTTCCACTTGGTGTGCCAGGTCAAGGTAGGTGGTGGGTTCGTCGAGCAGCAGGACGTCGGTTTCCTGGGCGAGGGCCATGGCGATCCAGACTCGCTGGCGCTGCCCGCCGGACAGTTCGTCGATGCTGCGGTCAGCGAGTTCCAGCGTGGAGGTGGCGTCGAGCGCGCGCTGCACCGCGGCGTCGTCGGCGGCTGACCAGCTGCGGAAGAAGCCTTGGTGCGGGTAGCGGCCGCGGCCCACGAGGTCGCGCACGGTGATGCCGTCAGGGGCGGTGGGGTGCTGCGGGAGCAGGCCGAGAGTGCGCGCAAGTTCGCGGGCGGGCCGGGTGTGGATGTCCTTGCCGTCGAGGGTCACAGAGCCGCCGGCGGGTTTGAGCAGCCGGGACAAACCGCGCAGGAGCGTGGACTTGCCGCAGGCGTTGGCGCCCACGATCATGGTCACTTTACCTTCGGGGATCTCAGTGGTGAGTCCCTCCACTACCTTGCGTGCCTCGTACTGGAGCGTGAGGTCCTTGGCATTAAGGATGGCCATGTCAGGCCTCCTTTCGGTTCGACGTGACCAGCAGCCACAGGAGGAAGGGTGCGCCGAGGGCGCCGGTGATGACGCCCACCGGGAGGACGGTTCCGTCCAGGATGACGGGAGCGATGTTGGAAGCGAAGAAGTCGGCGAGCAGCACGATCAGGGCACCGGTGAGGGCCGACGCCGGGAGGCTGGGTTTGCGGACGATACGACGGGCGATGGGTCCGGCGAGGAAGGCGACGAAGGCTACCGGGCCGGCGGCGGCAGTTGCGACGGCGGCAAGCCCGACGGCGGTCAGCACCAGTCCCAGCCGGGCGGCGTTGACCTTGATGCCGAGGCCGGCGGCTGCGTCGTCTCCGAGTTCGAGGATGCGCAACGGACCGGCGAGGGCAATGACGGCGGGGATCAGGACCAGCAAGGACACTGCGAGGACACCTGCGCGGTCCCAGGTGGCGGAGTTCAGGGAGCCGTTGAGCCAGATCAGGGCATCCGCGGCGGTGCGGATATCCGCGCGGGTCATGAGGAAGTTGACCACTGCGTGCAGAGCAGCGGCGATGCCAACGCCGGCAAGGATGAGGCGGTTGCCTGCAGCGTTGCCGCGGCTGCCTCCGCCCGCGCCGGAACCACCGCGGGAGATCGCGTAGATGATGGCCGCAACGCCGAGCGCTCCACCGAGGGCAGCCCCGGAAACCACGGCTCCGGAAGCGCCGAAGATCACGATTGCCGTCACGGCAGCAGCGCTGGCGCCATAACTGATGCCGATAATGTCCGGGCTGGCCAGCGGATTGCGCAGCATGGTCTGGAACAGTGCGCCGGCCAGGCCGAAGGCGATGCCGATCATGGTTCCCACAACTGCTCTGGGCAGCTTGTGCTCCATCACGATGAAGCTCGCCCCGGGGATTTTCTCGCCGCCAGTTAGGTGGTTGATGACAATGGTGAAGAAGTCCGGGATGGTCACCGTGTAGCTGCCCAGGAGCACGTACACCGCGAACATGACCAGGAGCGCCAGCCCGAGGAAGAACGTGGGGCTCAGCACTCGCCGAAGGGACATTTGATGATGATGTTTGGGGGAAACATTGTCATTAAGTGCCAACTCGGTGGGGAGTTTGTGGACGGTGCTCACAGTCCGGCCCCCTTACCGTGTCGGATAAGCCAGACGAAGACGGGGGCACCAATGATTGCGGTCATGATGCCTGCGGGGACTTCACCGGGAAGCAAGATGACGCGGCCAACGATGTCGGCGATGATCAGCAGGATGGGGGCCGCCACCGCGGAGAACGGCAGGATCCAGCGGTAGTCCGGCCCCGTCAGCGAGCGGACAGCGTGCGGAATGACGAGGCCCAGGAAGGCGATCGGTCCGGCCACGGCAGTTGCGGAGCCACAGAGCAAGACGATCCCCAGACCGGTGATGCTGCGGGCCAGAGTGACGTTCTGGCCGAGGCCTCGGGCAATATCGTCGCCCAGGGCAAGGCTGTTCAGGATGCGGCCGCCGGCCAGGACAATCACGGCCCCGACGGCCAGGAACGGCAGCGCCGGCACCAGGACGGACCAGTCTCGCCCACCAATGGTGCCCACCTGCCAGAAGCGGAAACGGTCAAAGGTGTCTTGGCTTGAAACCAGGATGACGTTCATCAGGGAAAACAGGCCTGCGCTCAGGGCTGCACCTGCGAGGGCGAGCTTGACCGGCGTCGCGCCGTCCCGTCCCAGGGAAGCGACGGCATAAACCACGACGGCGGCCGCCGCAGCACCGAAGAAGGCGAACCAGATGTAGCCGGACAGCGAGCCGATGCCAAAAACGTAGATCCCGACGACCACTGCGAGAGCGGCACCGGCGTTGAGGCCCAGGATGCCCGGATCCGCAAGCGGGTTGCGGGCGACGCCTTGCATGGCTGCACCGGCCAGGCCCAGTGCGGCTCCGGCAAGCAAGCCCAGCACGGTGCGGGGAATCCGGGCGATGACCACAGCGTGGTTACCGTCTTCCGGATTGAAGTTGGTGAGTGCTTCCCACACGGTGTTGAGGGGAAGTCCGCGTGCGCCGATCGCCAAGGATGCGGCGCAGACTGCGGCGAGTACGACGACGGCCGCCAGCAGCCAAGCGGTGCGCTTGCCTGCCATGCTGCGGGAGACGGTTCCCCCTCCGGTTCCAGCAGCTTCAGGGGCGATGCCTCCCGGGCCAGCCGACACCAAAGTGCCGCTGCCCCGTCCCTGGACTGCCGTCGTCGTACTCAGTTTCATTGCAGTTACTTGCCCGCTGCGTCCGCGGCCTTACCCAGCTGCGGCAGGAACGTGTCCAGCGCCCACGGCAGGCTCAGCGGCGAAGAGGCGGAGATGGAGAGCGTCAGCGTCTGGTCCGAATCAGCAACCAGGGCGCCCTTCTTGATGGCCGGGATCTGACCAAGCAGCGGGTCAGCCTTGATGGCGTCAGCGGTGGTGGCGTCCGGAACCCAGGTGACGAAAACGTCGGATTCGAGCTCGTTGGCCTTTTCAGCAGACCACGGGATGAAGAATTCCGTGTTGCTCTTGGTGTTCTCAGTAACCACCGGGGCCAGCTTCATGCCGATTTCGGAAAGGAAGCGGGGGCGGTTGTCGATGGCCGTGTAAACGTTGGCGCCATCGCCCTTGGCGGGTTCAAGATTGCCGTAGATGAAGGTCTTGTCCTTGATCTGCGGGAACTTGGAAACCTTGTCCTTGACAGTGGTTTCGGTGTCCTCGATCAGCTTCTTGGCTTCGGCTTCCTTGCCCAGTGCCTTGCCGATCAGGGTGGTGCTTTCCTGCCACGGGGTGCCGTAGGCGAGCTCCGGCTGCGCCACAACGGGAGCGATTTCGGTGAGCTTCTTGTAGTCGGCCTCTTCAAGGCCGGAATAGGCGGCCAGGATAACGTCCGGGTTGAGCTTGGCGATCTCGGTGAAGTTGATGCCATCTGCCTCGGAGTACTGGACCGGAGCCTTGTCGGTGCCAAAGCCGGCGCCGAGCTTCTCCAGCGCTGCATCCTTCCAAGGAGTGGAGCCCTTGTCGTTGTTGCCCCACTCGTTCTTCGGGACACCCACGGGAACAACGCCCAGTGCGATCGCGACGTCGTCATTGACCCACGAGACGGTGACTACGCGCTTGGGCTGTTCCTTGATAGTGGTCTCACCAAAGACATTCTTGATGGTGACGGGGAAAGCTGATGATGCTGCCTGCTCAGAGGCCGGTGCGGACGTTGCCGGACCAGTGGAGCAGCCGGTGAGGGAAAGAGCGACGGCGGCCAGAGCGGCCGTCGCGGTTCCTGCTGTCTTCAGCAGGGCGCGGCGTGGGAGAAGGGATGCCACGGTACTCCTTAAGTAAGTGATGCGAACCTAAGTAAGGCTAGCCTAGCCTGCCGATAATTAAGAAACGTTTGCGTCACCTAATCCCCCTCACGAGCGGAATGGGATGTAGATCACACCCTCTCTCACATCCCAAGCCCTTCAGCCGGACCCTCTCTCACATCCCAAGCCCTTCAGCCGGACCCTCTCTCAGTGGACATCTGCCCGGAGTCTTGAAAGTATTGGCGGCAGCGGACTACCGCTTCTTACGGAATCGAACGAGGGGATGAGCGTGCGCACTGATTCAGCTGCTGCCGCCATGGTTGGCGAGGTGGCCGCATTGGCCTGCTTGGCACTCCCCCTCACGTCGGCATCTTCTTAGGCTCTTAGCCGCGCACCCCTTTTCCGGGTCTCTTTGCTGCGCCCGCTTTCTCAGATGACCGACGACCTCTGCCATTTCCCGCGCGCCCACATTCTGCGCACGGACGTCGACCATTTCCGAAAGAAGCTTTGCCATGCAGAAAATCACTGCCCAACAAATCCGTTCGTCTTTTATCAACGCCAGCAGGTCCGAGGCCGCCAAGGTCAACCTGCCCCGCGACTTCGAAACCCTCGACTGGGACAACCTGGAGTTCCTCGGTTGGCGTGACGAGAAAATGCCCCAACGCGGTTACCTTGTGGTTTCGCACCGGGGCAAGCTCACCGGGATCCTGCTCCGCGCTCCTGAAGGCGGCTCCGGGAAGCGGCGCGTGGTCCTCTGCGAACTCTGCCGCGATGTTTTCTCGAAGGACGATGTTTACCTGTGGGTCGCCAAGAAGGCCGGACAATCGGGCAAAGACGGGAACACCGTGGGGACCTTGATCTGCGCCGAGTTCGGCTGCAGCACCAACGTCCGCAAGGAGCCACCTGTCAACGAGATCAACCCGGACCCGGCCGTCGTCGTGGTCCGGAACATCGCAGGACTGGAGTCCAGGACCGAACAGTTCCTGGACCGGGTCAAGGCTAAGTAGCGTTCCCGAACCCGCCCAAGTAGGTAGCAGCACAGGCCGTTGTGGAGCGTCAGAACGGCTTTAACTGCTACCTACTTGGGTAGCGGGGCGAAAGGTGACCCTAGCGCAGGACGATGTCCACCGGGTTGGCCTCGGAACGCCACGCCCCCGGCTCGCCGGGTCCGGCAATCACCGGAGCCGTGAGCACTCCCGAGCGGTTGGTTCGCTTGTCGCGGAGGATTTCGGTGACGGATCCAAGGTGCCTCGAAAGGTCGATCACGTTTTCCGGAGCCGCGAGGAGCAATTGGAATCCGAATTCGTGAAGCGCCTTGATGCCGGCGCCCGCAAATTCCTCCGAAGCCAACACGAACGCCTCGTCCATCATCACGGTGCCGTAGGTGGTGAACCCTTGCTCGGCGATGCCCAACTGGTAGCTCAACGCCGCAGCCATGATGAACGCTGTGAATCGCTGGCGTTCACCACCGGACATGGAGCCGGTATCGGCATGCATGAAGACTTCGGTCTTCCGCTTGGCGGCTTTGCCGGTGCCGGCTTTATTCGACTTCGAAGCCACCTCGCGGTGTTCCTTGCACTGAATAAACAGGTGCCCGCGGACGTCCAGCACCTCAGCCCGCCAGCGCCGGTCCTCCGGCGTCTGCGATCCGAGTCGCTTCACCAGGGTTTCCAGCGATTTATAGCGCGCCGTGAGTTCG
Source organism: Paenarthrobacter sp. NPDC091711 (assembly GCF_044756605.1). Classification (NCBI taxonomy): domain Bacteria; kingdom Bacillati; phylum Actinomycetota; class Actinomycetes; order Micrococcales; family Micrococcaceae; genus Paenarthrobacter; species Paenarthrobacter sp. NPDC091711. Next base: position 431,567 of record NZ_JBIVTF010000003.1, on the reverse strand, counting down.
GCGTCGTCGTCGATTTCTGCTGGTGAACCAGCAGCAGCGCCGCGTGACGGCCGCGTGTGTTTCGCCTTGAGCGCGTTCTGGATCGCGTCCTTGAACTGTTTGGCCGTGGCCGGAAGCGTCTGTTTGATATCCAGTTCCAGGAAGCTGCCCTCATGGAAGTTGACTTGGGACAGGATGCCGTTGAGGGGCAGGATGCGGCTGGTGATGCTGCGGCGTTCCTCGTCCAGCAAGTGCAGGAGCGTGCTGAACGATTCGTGTGTCCGCTGGTTGAAGAACAGCCGGAACTCGGCCTCCTGGGCGGGCAAGCCATCGCTGACGATCGCGTGGTACCGGGATTCGAAGTCCCCGGCGGCGCCGATCGACGTGCCATGATCGGCGCTGATGGCACTTCCCCAGTCACGCACGAACGCTTCAAACATGCGGGTCAACCGCTCGGCGGTCGCCTGCCCGCGCGATTCCGCAGCATGCAGTTCGTCGAGCAACTTGTTGCGGACGCTGTTGGCCAGATTGTCGAGTTCGTAGAGTTCCGATACGTCGGCGGCGCCGTCGAAGTACGGCTCCAGCGCCGTAATAGTGGAAGCCGACGGCGGTGCTTGCTCCAGCTTCAGCCTCGCGGCATCGAGAAGGCCGTCCGCCGTGGTCATCTTGTGGTCCAGCGCCTTGTATTCGCTCTGGAGAACGGCGGCCGTACCTGTGGAGGACTGGTGCTTTTCCCGCACGGTTTCGATGCTGGCACGCAACGGCTCCAGGTCTGCCTGAGCCGCCAAAGCATCCGTCAGGCGCTGCTCGATCCTGGCAAGCTCATCCGCAGCGACGGCTGCGGACACTTGCTCCCAAGGCCGCTCATCTTCAGCAACCCGGCGCAGTGCCTCGAGCTGACGGGCCATTCCCTGGTGCGAATCCTCGCGGCTCTGGGCAAGTTCCGCAGCCTTCACGAGCTCGTTTTCCAGCTCGCCCACCCGCGCTGCAACCAGCTCGAGCTTTGAAGCGTTATCGAAACCGAGGACGTAATCCTGGCGGCTCGTGAAACGGTCGTCCTTCTCCACGGTGTGGCGGTTGCGCTTGACCACACCACCCAGGCTCAGGCCCTTGTCCATCGAAGCAAGCTCGTCCGGATCCTCGACGCACGGATACGCAAAGTCCAAGGCGATCCGCTCGCGAATCCATTCACCGGCGTCGGCGTTGGCGCCCGAGGTGAGGATGCTCAACTTCGTCAAGAGGTCGCCGTCGGACACGTCCTCCACAGCCAGGGCGCCCCCGGCGAGCGGCTTTGAGACATCAACGGCGCGAAGGGCGCCGCGGACGGTGTTGTCATTCAAATAACGGGTGACCGCCGCGAAGTGCTCGCCAGGAACCAGCAACGTGGTGGCGAGGTTACGCAGCGCGCGCTCGGCCGCCGGGCGCCACTGATCCTGCCCCTCGGCGAGATCGATCAGTTCGCCACCAAACGGCATCCGCTCTTCCGGAATGCCCGTGGCCGCCGCGATGGCGGCACGGTTTTCAATGCTCGACGGCGGCAGCAGGGACTTGCGGGACCGCAGGGACAGCAGCTCCTGCTGAGCCGCGGCAAGCTCGCGCTTCTTGGTTGCGTGGCCGTCGAAAGCCTCGAACCGAAGCTCCTTCAAAGCCTCCGAATCGTCCTTCAGCTCTGCTGAACGGGCTGCTGCCTGCTCGTGAGCCTGGTCCCACCCCTCGGCGGACCACTCAAGGTTCAGCCCGGCGTCGGCCAAAGCCTTCCTGGCCGAATCCTCCACCTGCTGCCGCAGCTTCAAGCCAACCTTCGCGTTCTCCAACGACTGCTCAATCGCCGAAATCGCGTTACCGCCGCGGTTGTTGTAATCCAGTTCAAGGTCGCGGAGTTCCTTGGACAAGCCGTCCCGCACCGTGCGCTCGGCGGCCAGCTCCTGGGCTTTGGACTGAGCCAATTCCTTGAACCGGGCCAGCGTCTTGGCGTGGACCGTGACCGCCAACTGCTGCTTGTATGCTTCAAACTCTTCGCCAGCCAACTCCCGGAGACGGTTCGCGTCCAGCAATGCCTGCGCGTACTCCTTGTTCAGCCCCGGAACCGGAGCCAACTGGTCGCGCTGTTGCCGCACGTCCTCCAACCGCTGCCGGATGGACATCAGGTTGCTGAACTCTTCCACCACGTCATCCGCGGCAGCCAACGTGGCCGGAGCATCAAGCACCTGGTCGCGGAAGAACGTGTTCACGCTGCCGCCCAAGCCCTTGCCGGCCTGGATCACGCGAAGCAGCGGAAGCGCCTGGTCCGAGTTGATGCCCAGCAGCCGCCGGAAGCGTTCGGCGAACGCCTTATGCACATCAAAGACCTGGCCCTCAGGGAAGATCGACTCCAGCGCACCCTTGGTAAAGCGCTTCTGGGCAATGCCCTCGATCGCTTCAAGGTCCAACGGTTTGCTGTCGATCACGTAAAAACGCCCGACACTGGACTCCGTGCCGTTTTTCGGCAGGTCGAACAGCGCCGAAACCGTCACCTTCGTGCCAGCCGCGTTATCAAACGTCAGCGCGACGGCGGACCATGTGGCACCAGGGCGTTGGAAGGCACTGGCCGAACTATCGCCCACCGCCTTATCACCCACTTTGCCGCGCATGTAGGTGAACGTGGTCCTCTTGTCCTCCACAGCGCCGCCGGACCGCTGGGCAGCAGCCTCGTTCGATCGCGGACGGGCATCAAAAACGCGGAGCATCGCATCAAAGAGCGTTGACTTGCCCACGCCCGAGTTACCCGTGAGGAGGGTGCCCTTGCGGTCCACATGCATGGTGTGGGCGCCGTGGAACGTGCCCCAGTTGACCACCTGCACCAACGCCAATCGCATCTGGCCCGGGTTCGTCAGCTCGCCGAGCGGGAGCATGCTTGCGATGGTCACTTTGTGATCCCTTCAGCGTTGGTTCCGTCCGCTGCGGGGGCGGCATCGGCGTCGTCATCGCCATCTTCCCGACTGGAGTCGGAGTCCAGGTCCAGGAGGGGTTCTGTTCCTGATTCGTCGGCTGCTACTGCTATCAGGGCCTCTATTTGGGCCGGGATGTCTCCGATGTTTTCAAACGGGAGGGCCAGGGGGAGGGCGTTGCTGATGGTGTACGTGTCATCCAACGGTGTGGGGAGGATGAGTTGGCGGGCCAGGAGTTTGGTGATGGTGCGGGTGACTACATCAGAATCGCGCAGGGCATCTTGCTGGCCGGCGGGTGTGTAGTTGGCAACGAGGTCCGAGATCTCTTCGCGGGTGATGGTGGGGTCCGTTTGGGCTGTGACATGGCGGTCCAGAAGGAGGCGCAGGCGCAGCAGGACGATGGTTTCCACTCGGCTCAGGGCCCGCTGCGGACGCAGGATGCTGGAGCGGGAGCTCGCGCCGATGACTTCCGGATCGACGGGCCGGAGGACCGCGATTTTGCGGTCGTGATCGAGCTGCAGGGTGAGGAACAGCTCGGAGAGGCGGCTGCGAAGGATCAGCTGGTTGTCCAGCAGCGTAGTCCAAAGTTTCTCGTCGCGGCCCCCGTCAATGTACGGGCCTTTCAGCAGCTTCACCAAAGCATGGCGGACCTTCATGGGAATCACTCCGGTGTCGCCCGGGAACAACGCCGCGCCATCCACGAAGGTATCCCGCGGAGTCACCCGGAACGGGTCAGCGTGGCTGACGTCAGCAGCCGGCTCAGCCTCGGGTTCGGGGGCTTCCACCTCAACGCCGTCTTCGGTCATCTCTTCGTCGACGCCGCCCGCGTCAGTGACGCCGCCCGCGTCAGTGACGCCGCCCGCGTCAGTGACGCCGTCCGCGTCGGTGACGTCCGTCGTCGTAATTTCTTCAGTCATCAGAATCCTCATTCAGCGTGACGACAGGCAGGTACGCCGTGCGGATGCTGCCGTCGATTTGTTCGAAGTCGATGTGTTCCCAGGCAGCCCTGTCGAAGGCAGCGCCCGACTGAAGCGCCATGGACAACAGGGTGCGCACGGTGTTGATGTGACGTTCTTCAGCGGGCAGGTTTTCCCATGCGTCGCCCAGAGTGGATGCACCGGCCATGGCTGTCCGGATGACAGCGGGCTTGGCCTTTCCGGTGCGTGCCGACCGTACACGGTCCGAGTCGCTGAAGGCGATGGGATCGGCCAGGCGCGGGGGTGTTGCAAATTCGTCGGGATCGAAGAGTTTGACCATGGCCAACGACTCAAACCCGGCGTTGAACAGGACCGGTCCGCGCACCAGGCTTGGGCGGTCGCGTTCGTACGGCAAGGACCGGATGGCTTGCTCCGCCTCGGCCAGCACCTTACGCAGGCTGACGGACTGCCTGACGTCGTCGCTCTGGATGTAAGTGTTCAGGCTTTCGGAGAGCTTGCCGTAGATCCGCTGGATGTGGCTGTGCTGTGTGCGCAGTTCTGCCACCAGGTTTTTCAGCGTTTCGCGGTCCTCGTGCGAGAGGTCGTCAGCGAATTGTCGGCTTAGCACCTCGCCGATCGCCGAACGGAACCGCAGCTGCTGCTGCGGATCCTCGAGGAAGGCCGTGAAGGAGCGGAAGGTGCGGCCTTCCGGGCTTTGCCGCAGGCGTTTGTCGGCTTCCAAAACCTGGGCCATGGTGGCGCCCTTGCTCAGAGATTCCTCGATGATCTGGTTGCGGAGCTCGCCTACCAGTTCTTCGATCCGGTCACGCATCTTTTTGTAGTCGGCTGGCAGGCTGGCCGCGAGGTCCAGGATGTTGCCGGCCGCTTCAACTGCTTCCTCATCGTCCAAAAGCCCATCGAACTCCCCGGAGCTGATGTCTTCCACCAGCTGCTGGCGCTCGTGGATTTCCTCTTCAAGGGCTTCCAAGCGCGCGCTCTGGTCAGGGTTGGTCTCGTTGGCGAGTTTCTCAACATCGCCCAACAATGTGCCGAGCCGCGAACCGTTCAGCGTGGAACGCTCACTGGAAAGACTGTCCAGGAACGCCAGAACGCGTGCAGCCGGCTCGGTGACTTCGTAGACGATCTGGCCGGACTGGTTACGACGCGTCAGGAACTGCTTGCGGGTCCATTCGTCGCCGAAGAGTTTGCCGTTTTGCTGGCCGCCGAGCGCCGGATCCTGGCGGCGGAGCTGCTCCAGGAAAGCGTCGACGTCGGCATGGAGCTCTTCGAGCGGAAGCTGCGGCCGGGTGCGGGTAAAGGAGGCCTGCAGCACGGCGATCACCCACGGAGCCGACCGTGTCAGAGCCCACGCAGGGCCTTTGGTCAGCTGTTCGAGGTCACGGAGCCGCGCGCCAATGGCGTCGGCGGAGGACATGGCTGAACGGGACAACTACTCTCCTTCAGCTGCTGCGAAACCTGGCTGGCAGCGAAAACTGCCCCGTACAAGGTTAACGCAGAGCGTCGCCTGGGCGACCGACGGGCGGAAGCGCCGCGGCTGAGCGCGCCTTGAGCACCGCCGTCGAGCCCGTCCGAGCGCGCCCCGCCGCAACCATTCCGTAACCTACCGCCCGGTATGATTTCGATCCCATATCAACGCTGTCCCTACGCGTTTCTGCACTGGCCGGAAACCACAGCCGCCCCTAGTGTCAGAGCATCGACGCAGCCACGCCGCGTCAACCCACGCACCGTCGCCCCGGGGGGAACCATGAATTTCGACTTCTCTGCGCTCGATACAGCCACTTACGTATTCATTGGAACACTGGTCTTCGCTGCAATTCTGGTGGCATTCATTGCCGCCGCAGCACTGGCAACAATCATTCTTATTGGAGCCATGGGCTTGGTCTGGTACACCGCCAAAGGTGTTCTGGGCGGCCTTGTCCACGGCATTAACTTCGCGTGGGACCGCCTGGTCCACCACGCAGGACAGGTGGAAATCCCGGCCGAATTCCAGCCTCAGATTTCCCCTAGCACGGGTAGCTACTCGCGGGTAGCATTGAGGGACAGCTGAAGGGTTCCCACCCAAGGCGGACCCTGGCTCCATCCGGCACAACCGGCTAGAGGAGTTCTCCCATGACGTCCGCCACTGACAACAGTCTCGCTGCCGCCAGCGTCAATGCCACCGCAGAAGAAGCCCGCGCCGTCGCTGAGGCCGCCCGCGAAACTGAATGGAACCGGCCAAGCTTCGCCAAAGGCCTTTACCTGGGCAGTTTCGACCTCAGCCTGATCCACCCGTGGCCACAAGCCAAAACCGAGGATGTTGAGCGCGGCGAAGAGTTCATGGCCCGCTTGCTGGTGTTCGCCAAGACCATGTCCGGCCGCGTGATTGAACGCGACGCCAGGATTCCCGACGAATACCTTAAAGGGCTCGCCGACCTCGGTGTTTTCGGCATGAAAATTCCTCGCGAATACGGCGGCCTGGGCCTGTCCCTGGTTTACTACGGCCGCGCGCTTGCCCTGCTGGGATCGGTCCACCCGAGCCTCGGTGCCCTGATTTCCGCCCACCAGTCCATCGGCGTTCCCGAGCCCGTCAAGGAATTCGGCACGCCAGAGCAGAAACACGAATACTTGCCGCGTTGCGCCGCCGGCGCGATTACCGCCTTCCTGCTGACAGAACCCGACGTCGGCAGCGACCCTGCGCGCATGGGCGCCACTGCCGTACCGTCCGACGACGGCGACTCCTACCTTTTAGACGGCGTGAAACTGTGGACCACCAACGGTGTGATCGCCGAACTGGTAGTGGTCATGGCAAGGGTTCCTTCCCATACCGACGCTGACGGGACCGAACACAAGGGTGGCATCTCCGCTTTTGTGGTGGAGATGAATTCCCCCGGCATCACGGTGGAGAACCGCAACGCCTTCATGGGCCTGCGCGGGATTGAGAACGGCGTGACCCGTTTCCACCAGGTACGGGTGCCCGCGGCCAACCGGCTGGGCCGCGAGGGCCAAGGACTCAAAATCGCCCTCACCACCCTCAACACGGGGCGGCTCTCCATCCCGGGCCTGTGCGTGGCCGCCGGCAAGTGGAGCCTGAAGATCTCCCGAGAATGGTCCAACGCGAGGACGCAATGGGGCCGTCCGGTGGGCAAACACGAAGCCGTGGGCAAGAAGATCGCGTTCATCGCCGCCACCACGTTTGCGCTGGAGGCCGTCTTTGAACTGTCCGCCGAGATGGCCGACGCCGGGCTGAAGGACATCCGCATCGAAGCTGCGCTTGCCAAGCTGTGGTCCACGGAACTGAGCTGCCGGATCGCCGACGAACTTGTCCAAATCCGTGGAGGCCGGGGCTTCGAGACTGCAGATTCCCTGGAAGCCCGGGGCGAACGGGCAGTACCGGCCGAGCAACTTCTCCGGGACCTCCGCATCAACCGGATCTTCGAGGGCTCCAGCGAGATCATGAAACTCCTGATTGCCCGGGAGGCCGTGGATGCCCACCTTGCCGCCGCGGGCGACCTCGCCTCAGCGGACGCGAGCCTGCAGGATAAGGCGAGGGCCGCCGTCGGGGCCTCTGGCTTCTACGCCCGCTGGTTGCCCAAACTGGTGGCCGGCGCGGGCATGGATCCGCGTTCCTACGCGGAATTCGGCCGTTTGGCCAAGCAGCTGCGGTTCGTTGAACGCTCGTCGCGGCGGCTGGCCCGGCAGACGTTCTACGGCATGGGGCGGTGGCAAGCGAAGCTCGAGCACAAGCAGGCCTTCCTCGGCAGGATTGTGGACATTGGGGCAGAGCTGTTCGCCATGGCAGCGTGCTGCTCGCGGGCCGAAATGCTGCTCCGCACCCATCCCGAACAAGGCGCGGCCGCCTTCGAGCTCGCCGAAGCGTTCTGTGAGCAGGCACGCGTGCGGGTGGACGAATACTTCGACCAACTGTGGAGGAATACCGACGACGGCGATCACCACCTTTCGCGGAAGGTCCTGGCCGGTGACTACGCCTGGCTGGAGGCCGGAGTGCTGGATCAATCCGAAGGCACCGGCCCATGGATCGGCGATGCCTCCCCCGGCGCTTCAACCAAGGAGAACCTGCACCGCAGCTACCGGTGAGGGCTTCCGCTGCGTTCCCTCCCGGTTAGTCCCGAGAACAACGTGAGGACCACACGTGTGTCAGCGGAACTTCCTTAATCGCGGCCGGAAAGTTGGAGGCAAGTGGGAAGGAGCGCGTTCAGCGAACGTCCCCGTCCACGTAGAACCATCGCTTGTCTTCGCGGACGAAGCGGCTGATTTCGCGCTGGAGGCCGCGTTCGCCGTCGAGCCTGTAGTGCGCAGCGAACTCCACGGTTCCCGTCGTGTCCAAGGGGCCACCGTTCACTGTGGAAATGATGTCCAACCTCCGCCATTGCATGCCCGAATCCAGGTCCATGGACGTGGGACGGGTAGAACTGTGCCACGTGCGCAGCAGGTACGCCGGGTCCAGAAGCACGAAGGCCGAATACCTGGAGCGCATCAGCTGCTCAGCGGTAGGCGCATGGGCGTCGCCGCGGTGGAAGCATCCGCAGCAATCGTGGTACTGCTCCCCGGAGAGGCAGGGGCAGGCGCCGTTGCGGAGTCGGGCTAATTCAGGGGTCACGGGGTCCCAATCTGAGGCTGAAAATGAGAGCTGGGCAACATATTTTCCCACGTCATATAACAGCTTCGAAACAACCCCGCCAGAGGGTGGGGCGGGGCGTGATTCCGTCGGTGCTGGACCTTAGGCTATATAAGCAAGCTGGGTGGGCAATGGGCGCATCACAAAACGACGGCCAGGGGAGGCTAACGTGGAGGATCCGACAACACTCGCCATCAACCTGACGTATTTGGGGACACTGGGACTCGCGGTCCTGATGTTCCTGGGTCTGATGTTGATCGTCATCATCACGCTGGTGATCGCCGGAGTTGGACGGCTACTCTCCATCATCCTCTTGGCCATGGTGGGAATTTTCCCCAAGAAGGCCACCACCCCCATCGTTCACCTCCCTCAGCACCCTGCACGCGTGCCTGATCCCGCTGCTGGCGACGAATTCGAGCCGTCCGCACTGCCGGAGCCTGCTGCTGTTGCGGCGCCGGCTGCTGTTGCTGCACCGGCTGCTGTTTCCGCTCCCGCTGATGTTGCTACGCCGGCTGCGCCCAAGCGAGACTTCCTGGGAGGCGCCCGACGACGACTCTCGGGTGCAACTTCTGCGCTGAAGGAAGGCTCGTGGAAGGCAAAAGTAGACCCGCGCAACCTGCCGAAACCTGCTGAGGTCAAGTCAGTGGTGGAACATCAGACGGCGCACCACCCGATCGTTGTTGCTGCTGCCAAGGAACCGCCCGTCCTCGCGAAGGACTGGGCGGACGCCGTGGCAGAGGCAGACGAACGTGCGGCCGCACGCGCCAAAGCGCAACAGCCGCCGGCCATCAAGGTCACTGTCCGCGACCTTGACGAGCCAACGCCATCCTCCAATGGCCAAACTCCGTCTCCCAAGCGTCCGGATTTCCCACCCAAGAGGCCGGATCACGGACCCTCACAGGCCGGCGATGCCAACAGCACTGCCTCGGGCAACGGGGCCAAGAAGCCAGGCCCGAACACTTCCAAGACTGGAAAGTCTCCGAGCCCGATTCGAAAAGGCTCCCTGAGCGGCGCAAGCCGCAACTCGTAGTTCCCGGCTAGGCAGCCAGCTGCCGGGCCCGGCCCAGCGACGACCGGCGTCCGCCGATCCAAGCACCCAGCGCAGCGCCCATCAGGACTGCCGGGACCCACAGAATCAAGTGGCCACTCCACATCCCCGTGGAGAAAATGTCCATAACCACCTCAACGGTGCTGGCAGAATTCCGGGGCGGGTCGCCGTCGAGCATGAACACGCCGTGGCGGTCCATCCAGACCGGCCCCTCAACGGCGAGCACGGCCAGCAAAGCTACAGAGCTGGCGGCGAGGGCCCAGAGGCCGGTCAAGAGTCCAAGGCGGAAGGATCGAGCCGTGAAAGCCGAAACCAAGGCGACCAGCAGAAGACGAGCGCCGGCACAGGAACGGTCACCATGAGCACCCCTGGACGCCCCTCGGGCAGCTGAAGGCGGGACGCCATGGCCACCGCCGCAGCGACAATAATGCCGGCGGCCAGTGGCAGGATCACCACCATCTTCAGTAGAGAAGGCGAACGATCGGTCTCCATGGGGTCAACTCTAAATAGCTGCCCATCAGGACACCATAGGGCTATGCCAAGAGTCGCGAGACCACTCAGGCAGCCAACTGCCGGAACGCGGCACCGTGGTAGATCAACGGCTTGGATTCAAGGTTGATGGTGGTCGCCTTGACCTCCAGAACGACGATGGCGTGATCCCCGGCAGGCGTCTCCGACACAACTTCGCATTCGAAGCCCAGCACGGCGCCGTCAATCAGCACCGCACCTGAATCGCTCACGCTGGTGTCCAGGCCAGCAAAACGATCACGGGTCTTGGAGGCCAGCTGGAGTGCTGCCCCTTCCTGTCCCTCGGCCAGCACCGAAACACCCAAGCGCTGGGCTTGGCGGAGCTTCGGCCAGGTGGTGGAGGAGTTCTGCACCGCGAACATCACCAACGGCGGCTCCAGTGATACGCCCACCGTGAAGGAAGATGCCACCAACGCTTCCGGCGTGAAATCCACCATCGCGCTGAAGGCAGCAACTCCGGATGGGAACTGCGCAAATGCTGCCTTGATGGCCGCCGTTTCTTCCACTGTGGTCTGTGTCATTCCGCTGTCCCCTTCGTGCGTTGCTTGAGTTCCCTCCCCATAATTCACCTGCTTCCGGGAACGGCAATATTTGTTGATTCACAAGACATTTGTGTTGCTGCGTGTCAAGAAATATCGCGAAGTAAGGCCTGTTCCATTACCTCGCAAGACGAAAAACGAAGAAGTTCTACCGCTTGCGTTTATGCCTCCGGCGGGCGTGTGTAGCCTCGATTGAACATCCACGGCCACCGACTCAGGCCTGGACATCAGCACTGTCCCACCACAGGAAGCCGACATGAGCCTCAACGAGCTACGAACGCTTGGACGCACTGGCGCCCTGATCAGCCCCCTCACGCTGGGCACCCTGAATTTCGGCACCGGCGCCGCACCCACGGGCCCGGCCGAGAGCATCCGCATCATCAAGACCGCCCTCGACGCCGGTATCACCAGCGTTGACACCGCAGACATCTACTCCCAGGGCGAAGCTGAGACCGTGGTTGGCCAGGCCATCCACAGCCGGCGCGACGACGTTTTCCTGGCCACAAAGTTCCACGGCCAGATGGGATCCAACCCGGCACACGCCGGCAACTCACGCCGGTGGATCGTCCGGGCTGTTGAGGACAGCTTGCGGCGGCTGAACACGGACAGGATCGACCTCTACCAAGCGCACCGTCCGGACTACAACACCGATCTCCTTGAGACCATCACCGCGCTCAACGACCTCATCCGGCAGGGCAAAATCCTCTATTACGGCACGTCCGTGTTCAGCCCGGCCCAGCTTGTTGAGGCCCAGTGGATCGCCAACACCAACCACCTCACGCCGCCCGTGGTGGATCAGGTTCCCTATTCCCTGCTGGTGCGCGCCAACGAACGCGACGTTTTCCCCATCACCCAGCAATACGGCGTCGGGGTTCTGAGTTACGGCCCGCTCGACGGCGGCTGGCTGGCCGGCGGTTATCGCGTCGGCGGGGGCCAGCCGGAGAGTTCGCGATCGGCAGCGGTTCCGGGCCGATTCGATGTGAACGCGCCCTTTAACCAGGGCAAGCTGCACGCCGCTGATGCCCTCGCGCAGCTTGCATCACGCCATGGGTTGACCCTGATACAGCTGGCCGTCGCCTTCGCCCTGAACCACCCGGCGGTCACCAGCGTGGTCATTGGACCGCGGACCGAGGATCACCTCACCGATTACTTGAAAGCCGCAGATGTGGTGCTCAGCGAAACGATCCTTGACGAAATCGACGACATCGTGGCCCCGGCCGTGAACTTCCTGGAGCGCGACGCCGGCACAGTTGCACCCCACCTTGAATACCCGGAACTACGACGCCGGTAGCCACCTTCAGTTGCGAGGCCTCCTCTGCGTCCCTCGCGCCCGGTTTGGCGCGCAGAGCGGGCCCCGCAACAAGGTATTGACGCGGGTTCGGCCGCGGCGTGATCCTTGACCTAAGTGCTGCGGCACTCCGCAGCGTTTAGCTTCCAGTAGAACGCCGCCGTCCCATGTCCAAGCACCACGTCAAACAAAGAGCAACGAAAGCAGCCAACCCAGGGCAGCCAACCCAAGGTCCGCTGACTCACGAAGAACTGCAACTCTCCGGGCGGAACCACTCCATGCCGCTTGAGGCCCTCCACGACGACATCACGCCGGCCGGGCTGCATTACCTGCTGATCCACTTCGACATCCCGCATGTTGCCGCTGAGACGTGGCGGCTTCGGCTGGGCGGCGCCGTTGACCGGAGCCTCGAGCTGAGTCTCGAGGACATCAAAGCGCGGCCCTCAGTCACCATGCCCGTCACCCTTGAATGCGCAGGAAACGGACGGTCGCTCCTGCAGCCACGTCCCGTCAGCCAACCCTGGGTTCTCGGTGCGGTGGGCACGGCAGAGTGGACCGGAACCCCGTTGGCACCCTTGCTGGAGGAAGCAGGCTTGGCGAGTGACGCCGTCGAACTTGTCTTTACCGGTGCCGACAACGGCATCCAAGGGGGCGTCGAAGAACCGTACGCGCGCAGCCTTTCGGTGGCGGAAGCCATGCATCCCGAAGTCATGCTGGTCTACGCCATGAACGGCAGTCCGCTGCCTATCCAGCACGGCTTTCCGCTCAGGTTGCTGGTGCCGGGCTGGTATGGCATGGCGAGTGTGAAGTGGTTGACGTCGATCGAAGCTGTGACGTCGCGATTCATGGGTTTCCAGCAGGCCGTCGCGTACCACTATCTCCAAGGACCCGATGGGCCGGGCCTGCCTGTGTCCCACATTCGCGTCCGCTCCCTGATGATTCCGCCCGGAATTCCAGACTTCTACACTCGGCGTCGTGTGGTGGATGCTGGGCCCGTGATGCTGCACGGGCGCGCCTGGTCCGGGCACGGTGAGGTGGATCGCGTGGAGGTGGGGATCGACGGCGAGTGGATGCCGGCGCACCTCGAGCCTGCTCCGGGCGACTTTGCCTGGCGCTCGTGGTCAATGGTGTGGGTGGCGAGCCCCGGTGAGCATGTGTTGCGGTGCCGGGCCATGGATTCGTCAGGCGCGCTCCAGCCCACTGAACAGGTGTGGAATTACCAGGGCATCGGGAACAACATGGCGCAGGTGGTTGAGGTGACGGTGCGGTAGTTTGGTGGGCTCGCCGAGATCGCTGGAACGGTGCGTGATCGCCGGAAGTCTCCAGCGATTTCGGCAGCTTCCCCGCGTTCTCGGAGGCTTCCCGCGTTCTCGCCAGCCCGCCCCGCCCCGGTTAGACTCGTTCCAATCATGAGTATCCCGCCTTCATCCCCGGCCAACGTCCGCGTCGACGCTTGGCTGTGGGCAATCCGCGCGTACAAGACCCGCTCCGCTGCCACGGCCGCCTGCCGGGCCGGGCACATCCGCGTCAACGGGAACCCGGTCAAGGCATCGCAGAGCGTGATCATCGGAGACACCATCCGCGTCCGGGAATCCGGCTGGGAACGGATCCTGGAGGTCCGGCGGCTCATCGCCAAGCGCGTAGGCGCCGAAGCGGCCTCGCACTGCTTTACTGACCACACTCCCCCGCGCCCCGTTGCCCCGAAGCTCGGACTCCCCCAGCGCGACCGCGGCGCCGGCCGGCCCACCAAGAAGGACCGCCGGGATATGGAGAAGCTGCGGGGCTAGGCCGGTCCTAATGGCGGTTATCCACAGGTCTCGTTTTCCGACATGAATAGTTGCCCGACCCCGGCCTAGACTGACCGGCACACCGCCAAACAGCTGCTGGGGAGCTTCGTCATGTCACGCCTTTCGTTTGCCACTTTTCCTTTTGTTCACGCCCGAACAGCAGTATTTTGTTTGACCGCTGTCGTCCTCCTCAGCGGCTGCCAGGGTGGCTCCGCACCGAGCAGCCCACCGTCAGAGACCAGCTCGACGACGGCGTCGCCCACCGTGAGCGCTTCGTCTCCGGCGGCTTCGGCTACTCCGGCTGCCTCCCCTGTATACAAGCCCGCCGACGCGACGGGGAAGGCACAGAACGTCCCCGTTCCCGTGATGCCGGAGCTGGCGAAAGAGAACTCAAAGGCCGGGCTGGAGGCGTTTATCGGGTACTGGTACGCGCAACTGAGCTACAGCTACGAGACGGGTTCTACCGAACAACTGAGGGCGCTGAGTAGTACGACTTGCGTCTTATGCGCGTCCCTCCGCAAGGGTGTGGAGAGCGCTTGGCTGGACGGGCGGTGGATCGCCGGGGCAACTATCAAGTCAGCGACCATTGAGGCTGACTTCGATCCATCGATTTCCACCCAGGTCGCCGTCGTGCAGGTCATCCAAGAACCTATTGAAATTAGGATGCCTGGCGGATCGCTTTATCAGGACCCCACCGCGGCAACGAATTCAGCAAGTCGAGCAGCCCTGACGTTCGAGAATCAGCGGTGGGTACTAACTGACCTGGGTTTGATCCGTTAGCTATGCAGACTTTCAAGCGTGTCACCGCCGCTCTCCTCGCCTCCACATTCATGGCCTTGGCGATGCAATGGGGAATCGCCAGTGCCAAAGACCCAAAGATAGATATTGGGTATGTCGACAATGGGCTGAACCTCAGTGCGACCCAGTGGACAAGAGACCCCGCCACCGGCAGTTTTATACCGTTCGTTGAAGGCAGCAGCACGGGTGCTGAGGACCCGAATCAGTACATGGCCGATGTTCATTGCCGGTCCGGCGGAACGGACACGCCAGATAGGGGCTGCCTCACCATGGAATGCCCGGCCAAAACACCTGACGGAGAAGAAGGCACCCCCGTGATCTGGCGGCAAGCCCCGAAATCCATCACAAACCCCACCTGGACCGACTACCCAGCAGTCAGCGGACCCACCTGCCTCTACGACCCCCAACCCGAGAACGTCCTGGCCAACATCGCCGCCCGAATCCTCAACGACTTCCGACAACTACCCATCAACCCCGGAACCTTCGAAGCCCAACCCTTCCCCCACACCCTCAAAGGCGGACCCACCAACTTCTACACCACCACCAACGAACAAACCTTCGACCTCACCATCCTCGGCCAAGCAGTCCACCTCACCGCCACACCCGCCAACTACAGCTACACCTTCGGCGACGGCACCACCCTCGGACCGACACCAGCCGCCGGCTACCCCATCCCCGAAACCGAATGGCTCACCACCGAAACACGCACCAGCCACAGCTACACCAACACCGGCAACTACCCAGCAACCATCACCACCAGCTTCACCGGCACCTACTCCGTCAACAACGGCCCACCACTACCCATCAACGGCACCCTCGACATCACCACACCCACCAAAACCATCCACGTCTGGAAAACAGAAAAAGCACTCGTCGCCGACACCTGCCAAGAAAACCCCAACTCTTGGGGCTGCCCCGGAGCAGAGAGCAGATAGACAGACGGCACCACCCATGAGTCAAAGTGGGCGGCGACGGACCATGAAGGCAGGGATCCCTCGCCTTAAGTGAAAAAAGAACCAGTTCCGAAGAGCCGATTCTTTTTCGCCTGCCGAACCCTAGGAGAACCAGGTACCTGGAGGGCCCATGAACAACAGGAAGCTAAAGACGGCTCCGACTGCAACGAGGGTGACAACTACGGCAAGAACCGGGTTCCGCAGAACCCAAGCCTGGGCTTCCTCGAAGCCCCCTTGAGGCTTCTCGCCTCCGGCAGCCAAACGCCATCCGCCGTCAAGGAGACCGCGGCGGTCGAGCGACTTCTCCGTGGGGATGGTGGCGTAGGGGATAACTGCTGAACCAATGGCGAGCAGGCCCGTCCGGGTGGACCACTTCTGGTTGATCCAGGTGAAGGCGGCCGTCGCGGCGTAGCAGAGGAACACGAAGCCGTGGATGCCTCCGGCAATACTCACACCAACGTCCGTGGTGCGTGTGACGTACTTGAGGAACAGCCCGATCAACAGCAGCGTCCATGTCACGGCCTCGGCAAAAGCTACGGTACGAAACAGGGTGCGGGGCTGCATGGAGGTCCTCAGGTAGAAAACGGGAGACACATACTATTTTACCGGCTGTAGAACTTAAAAGGCGTCGCGTCAGGAACCGAGTCATTACGACACTGGGAGCGCCTCCCGGTTGCGGATCCGCGAGTCTCCAAATTCAATGGCCACGGGAGCGATCTCCATCTCCGGCTCGTGGCGGGTGCGGGCCTTGCCCACCGCGATGTGGGGCAACCACCGGGGTGACCTGTAGCCGAGTGCGGGTGAGCTCAGGATGAAGTCGTCAATGTTGTCCAAGCCCAGATCGTCAAAGAGTATGTGCAGCCCTTGCACCAAAAGCGCTTGGTAGTCGTGCACTTCCTGCGGCACGTCCACTTCGAGTCCCATCAGACGTCCACCGCCCAGAGGGATCAGTTTGTCCGATTTCCCCAAAAAGCCCTGCAACACCGGCAACTCCGTCAACCAACTGGCGATCTCCGGAAGTGTCTTCTCCGGAGGAGACAACCCCTTGGTCCAGGCAGCAATGTCCCCGCCCAAGTCTTCGAAAATGCCGACGTGCATAAGGGTCAAGTGCAAGCCCTGAGGCTTCCGCAGGGAGTCGACGAACCGGTTCAGCCCCTCGTACTCCGAAGGACCTGCACCCACGCGCAGGACGGGCACCTCAACAGTGATCCGAGGTCCATGCGGTTTGCCTGCAGTGGCATTGCTGCCCGTCATGGTTGCCATTATGCGCCGAACGCCCTGCGAGCGGGAGGCCGACGGCGGAACCCGGCCGCCGCCGTCGTACTGCTTTCGGCGTTGTGCCGGGTTCTACTTCTTGGAGCGGGCCTGGACCAGGTTGGCGAAAGGTAGGCGTCCATGAGTGGCAACAAAGACTGCATGGTAGGCGGCCTCGGCAGAATTTACCTCGGAAGCCGGGAATTCCTTCCACGCGATGATGAGGTCCATCGCGTCACGGAGTTGCCAGATGAGCCGTGCGTCCCACACGACGGTGGGCCGTCCGCGGCCGTAGTCCAGGAACTCTTGGATCTGCTTGCGGAGCCCGCGGTTGCCTTGGCTTCCGGCGCTGGCTTTACCTACGTACAGCACAGAAGCGTCGGGCACCCATTCGGATTCCAGGGCTTCGCGCTTGAGCGAGGGGTCCTTTTTCTTGAACGTGCCAGCACTGCTCTTGCTGAGGAACACGGGCTCAAAATCGGCGGCACGAAGGATCGCGAAGATGCCGGGGCCTTGGGGAATCCTCATGGGATCGAGTTCGTCGATCGGCCGGAATCCAGTGAACCCGTCCTCCGTGAGGGACTTTTTGGTGAAGAGCATGGTCCATTGTGCGGGACCGCGCATCGCCCGGCCCAAAGACCGACGCAACGGGCGGCCCAAAGACTGGCCAAAGAGCGGCCAGTGACCCCAAAGCGTGAAGCGACTCTTTCAGCGTTGACACGCACTTGTGACCCGTGCCATATTCAAAGCGTGAACCTGTCAGACAGCCGGACAGCCGGACAGCAAGATCCCAAGGGTGGGCATACGCCCATCTCTCGCATTTCCGCAGCGGAGGCGGTCTTTGCGGCACTTCGACGCGCCATTGAAGGCGGCCAGTTCGATATCGGCACCAAGCTGAGTTCCGAGGCAACGCTTGCAGGCCAGTACGGCGTGAGCCGCTCGGTAATACGTGAAGCGCTGAGGTCTTGTAACACCTTGGGCCTCACCGTGACCAAGACCGGCAAGGGCACATTCATTGTGGCCAACAAGGTTGCTAATGACCTTACCTTGGGTCAGTACAGTGCACGTGATCTTAACGAAGCACGTCCTCACATCGAGATCCCGGCAGCGGGACTTGCGGCTCAAAGAAGGACCGAGGAAGAACTGGAGCACCTGAAGGACATCGTTCAGGAGATGCTCACCGAGAACGATCCCGAAGCTTGGGTGAACCTGGACGCCAGCTTCCATTCGGCCGTTGCCCGCGCCAGCGGAAACCGGGTGTTTGCCAGCGTCGTCTCGGATATCCGTGAGGCATTGGCCCACCAGTCCGAAACCTTGAACCTCGTCGCAGACCGGCAACACCGCTCGGATGAGGAACACGTCGCCGTACTTAACGCCATCGAAGCGGGCGACTCCGAAGCCGCAAGCAAAGCTATGGCCGCTCACCTGCAGGCCGTCAGCGTGGCACTGGACACGATCCTCAGCAAATGACACATCCAAAGGAAAGCATGCCAGTCACCGCCACCATGCCCGTCCCCGAAGCACCGGTCCACAAGGCCGCGCCCGGAGAAGCCACGCCCGAAGCAGCCGCGCCCGCAACAGCACAGGGCCTGAAAACGCCCCACCACGTCCCGCTCGTAGAGGTAACCCGCGACGGCTTGGTGGAGAGCATCCACTATGGATCGCTGATCGCCCTCCACAAAGACGGCGGCACTGCCGTCGAGGCCGGCGAACCGGATGCGCCGATGTACCCGCGTTCAAGCCTCAAGCCGTTGCAGGCTGTAGCCCTGCTCAAGGCGGGCCTGGATCTCCCCCAAAACCTCCTTGCCCTCACCGCTGCCAGCCACTCCGGCGCACCGATGCACCGCGACGGTGCCGCTGAGATCCTGAAACTGCACGGCCTCACCGAAGCGGCCTTGGGCAACAGCACGGACCTCCCCTATGGAGTGAAGGAGCGCGAGGATTGGCTGCGCGCCGGCAACGGCCCCACCCAAGTCGCGCAGAACTGCTCCGGCAAGCACGCGTCCATGACCGCCGTCTGCGTCATCAACGGCTGGCCTGTGGAGAGGTACTTGCACCCCGAGCACCCGCTGCAGGTCCTGGTCCGCGACACCATCACTGACCTCACAGGCGAGGAAGCCGCTGCTGTCAGCACGGACGGCTGCGGAACGCCTCTCTTCGCCCACACCCTGCATGGCATGGCGCGCGCTTATGGCCGTCTCGCCGCTGCCGACGAAAACACCGACGAAGGCAAAGTTGCCCACGCCATGCGCCGATTCCCGGAGATGGTGGCAGGTGAAGGCCGAGACATCACCGCCCTCATGCGTGCCGTTCCCGGCCTGCTCGCGAAGGACGGCTTCGAAGGCCTCCAGCTGGTTGGCCTCCCGGACGGCACCGGCGTCGCGGTGAAGATTTCCGACGGCGGCGATCGCGCCCGCATGCCCATCACCGTTGAGGTTCTTCGCCGGTTGGGCGTCGACGGCGGCAGCCTGGACACGCTTCAGAGCCCACCTGTGCTGGGCGGCGGCCTTCCGGTCGGCGAGCTCCGCGCAGCCCAAATTTTCAGCAACTAAACCAAGGACAGCTATGACCACCGTCGATCAGGCGATCCCCCTCCGTTCCGAACACGACCTTTTGGGCGACCGCAATGTACCCGCGGATGCCTACTGGGGCGTCCATACCCTCCGCGCCATCGAGAACTTTCCGATCACCGGGCAGCCCCTCTCCACCAACAAGCACCTGGTCAGGGGTCTGGCCGCCGTGAAGCAGGCAGCCGCACGCACTAACCACGAGCTTGGCTTGCTGGACGCCGAAAAGGCAGGTGCCATTGAACAGGCATGCCAGGACATCATGGACGGCATGCTTCACGAGCAGTTCATGGTGGACGTGATCCAGGGCGGCGCCGGTACCAGTTCCAACATGAACGCCAACGAGGTGATCGCCAACCGTGCCCTGGAGATCCTGGGTCACCCCAAGGGCGATTACTCCAAGCTTCACCCGAATGACCACGTCAACCTCAGCCAGTCCACCAACGACGTCTACCCGACGGCGGTGAACCTGGCCACGATCTTCTCCGTGAAGGAACTCCTTGAGGCCCTCGAAGAACTCGAGCTGGCCTTCGCTGAGAAGGGCCGGGAGTTCCGGACCGTAGTGAAGATGGGGCGCACGCAGTTGCAGGACGCGGTTCCCATGACTCTCGGCCAGGAGTTCGGCGGGTACGCCGTGACCATCGGTGAGGACCGCGCACGCCTGGACGAATCCCACATGCTGATCCACGAGATCAACCTTGGTGCCACGGCAATCGGCACGGGCCTGAATGCGCCGGCCGGATACGCGGAAGCCGCGTGCCGCCACCTGGCCGACATCACGGGCCTGCCCCTTCTCACTGCTGCTGACCTCATTGAGGCCACCCAGGACGTGGGCGCGTTCGTCCACCTGTCCGGTGTGCTGAAGCGCGTGGCAGTGAAACTCTCCAAGATTTGTAACGACCTCCGCTTGCTGTCCTCCGGACCGCGTGCGGGTTTGGGTGAGATCAACCTTCCGGCCGTTCAGTCCGGTTCGTCGATCATGCCCGGCAAGATCAATCCGGTGATCCCGGAAGTGGTCAGCCAGGTGGCGTACGAAGTCATCGGCAACGATGTCACCGTCACCATGGCCGCGGAGGCAGGCCAGCTTCAGCTGAATGCCTTCGAACCGATCATTGTGCACAGCCTGCACAAGAGCATCTCCCACCTGGAAGCAGCGTGCCGCACCCTTACGGCACGCTGCGTCCGGGGCATCACAGCAAACACCGAACGGCTACGGCTTACCGTGGAGCAGTCGATCGGTCTCGTCACGGCATTGAACCCGCATATCGGCTACGCCTCCGCCACCGCTATCGCCCAGGAAGCGCTGGCAACGGGCAAGGGCGTTGCAGAACTTGTGTTGGAGCACGGTCTCCTGACCGCCGCCCAGCTTGAAGAACTGCTGAGCCCCGAACGTCTGGCAAATCTCAGCAAATAGGCCGAAACTAGCCTGTAAGCGCACCGACCAGCCGTCCCGCCCCATGAGGCATACCCCCACGAGGCTTAGTTCTGCGTGCCCGAATCCTTCCCCGGACGCGCCCAGGACACCCCCAACAGGACACCCTTAAGGATTCCAATGACCAACCCCATCACGGACCACACGGTCCCGGCCCAAGCGCACGCCAGCGAGAAAGCCCTCCACAAGGAGGACTCCGGCTACCACAAGGACCTCAAGCCCCGCCAGATCCAGATGATTGCGATCGGCGGCGCGATCGGCACCGGGCTGTTCCTTGGCGCCGGTGGCCGACTCAACGCAGCTGGTCCTTCCCTTGTCATCGCCTACGCAGTCTGTGGCTTCTTCGCCTTCCTGATCCTCCGCGCCCTCGGTGAACTGGTTCTGCACCGCCCGTCGTCGGGATCCTTCGTTTCCTATGCCCGCGAGTTCTACGGCGAGAAGGCCGCGTTCGTCTCGGGCTGGTTCTACTGGATCAACTGGGCCACCACCACCATCGTGGACATCACCGCGGTGGCCCTGTACATGAACTTCTTCGGCAAATACATCGCCTGGATGGGTGCCGTTCCGCAGTGGGCCTGGGCGCTCATTGCTCTGGTGGTAGTCCTCTGCCTCAACCTGGTTTCCGTGAAGGTCTTCGGCGAAATGGAGTTCTGGTTCGCGCTGATCAAGGTGGCCGCCCTGGTGGCCTTCCTCCTGGTTGGCACGTACTTCGTCATCTTCGGCACCCCGGTGGATGGACAGGAAGTGGGCTTCAGCCTCATCTCGGACAACGGCGGCATCTTCCCCAACGGCATTCTGCCCATGATCATCCTGATGCAGGGTGTTCTGTTCGCGTACGCTTCGATCGAACTGGTGGGAACCGCTGCTGGTGAAACTGCCAATCCTGAGAAGATCATGCCCAAGGCCATCAACTCCGTGGTCTTCCGCATCGCCGTCTTCTACGTTGGTTCCGTCATCCTGCTGGCGCTCCTCCTCCCGTACACCGCTTACGAAAAGGGCGTGAGCCCCTTCGTGACGTTCTTTGGTTCCATTGGTGTTGAGGGCGTGGATGTCATCATGAACCTCGTGGTGCTCACCGCGGCGCTGTCCTCGTTGAACGCCGGCCTCTACTCCACCGGCCGCATCCTCCGCTCCATGTCCGTGGCCGGTTCGGCCCCGAAGTTCGCCCAGCGCATGAACAAGGCCGGCGTTCCGTACGGCGGCATCGCCATCACGGCCGGCGTCTCCCTGCTCGGTGTCCCGTTGAACTACCTGGTCCCGTCCGACGCCTTCGAAATCGTCCTGAACGTCGCATCAGTGGGCATCATCGTCACCTGGGCCACCATCGTCCTGTGCCAGATGCAGCTCAAACGCTGGTCCGACAAAGGCTGGGTGAAGCGCCCCTCCTTCCGGATGTTCGGCGCCCCGTACACGGGCTGGCTGTCCTTGGTCTTCCTGCTGGCCGTCCTGATCATGGTATTCATCGAATCGCCGCTCACCATGCTGGTCACCGCGGTTGCCTGCGGGCTCATGGTGTGGGGCTGGTACCTGTGCCGCAAGCAAATTCACGAGATTGCCGCCACCCGCGACGGTTACACGGGCAGCGCGCCGGTGATTGCCAACCGTCCGATGCCCGGTGGCGACAAGTAACAGCTGCAATAAGCTAAGCCCCGAGTAGCGAACGACGGCGGCACCCGGGTTCCGTAACAATCGGAACCCAGGTGCCGCCGTCGTGCGTTAACGCCCCCAACTGAGTAGCAGATCAGGTCGTTCCCAGCGCTGAGAACGACCTCAACTGCGACTCAGTTGGGTGCGGAGGCGTCGGAAACAGACATCCGATCATTCGTGGCTACTATTGGTCCATGGCTGTCACAGACGAGGCGATCAGCAAGATCAAAGACATGCTGATCCGCGGCGAACTCAAGGCCGGCGATCGACTTCCGCCGGAAAAGGAACTGAGCGAACGGCTCGGTCTTTCAAGGAGTTCGTTGCGCGAGGCCGTGAAAGCCCTCGAGCTGATACGCGTGTTGGATGTTCGCCGCGGCGACGGCACCTACGTGACCAGCCTCGACGCGAAGCTGCTCAACGAAGCCGTGGCCTTTGTGGTGGACCTGCACCAGGACCGCTCCATCTTGGAACTCTTTGAGGTCCGGCGAATCCTGGAACCCGCAACCGCCCACTTGGCGGCAAGCAAAATCACGCCGGTCGAGTTGCTGGCGCTGAGAAGCACCATGGACGGCATCGACGAGAACACGGACGTCGAGGAGCTCGTGGCCCATGACCTGCGCTTTCACAGCATCATCACCGAGGCCGCGGGAAACGACTACCTCGGGAGCCTCCTGGAAGCCCTGTCCAGCAGCACCGTGCGGGCCCGGATCTGGCGTGGGCTGACGCAGGAAAAAGCGGTGGCGCACACCTTGGCCGAACACCACGCGATCGCGGACGCCCTGGAACGAGGCGACGCCGAACTGGTGCGAGCCCTGGTGACCGTGCACATCAGCGGCGTGGAGAACTGGCTGCGGCAGTCGCTCTAACCCTGGGCCAAAAGGGTGACTCCCAAGCCGTAGGTCCGGATGGCCGTCTCCTCCAGAATCAGCTCCTGCTCCGAGGGACTCAGCGAGGACACCAGTTCCAGCAGCACATCCAGCGTCCGGCCATAGGGTGCACCCAACGTACTCACTGGCCAGTCGCAGCCAATCATCAAGCGTTCAGGCCCGAAAGCCTCCAACGCTGATTCGAACAGGGGCCGCAACGCATCCGGGGTGTACTCAACTCCGGGCAGGTGCAGTCCGGAAAGCTTGGCCACCGAGTTCGGTTCCCGTCCAAGCGACGTGAAGTCCGCGCGCCACGAGTCCATGAGGTCAGGATCAGCCAGCGGCGGCTTACCCAAGTGGTCCAGCACAACGGTCAGTTCCGGCATCTCGCGGGCGAGCCGAACCGCCGAACCAAGATGCCTGGGGAACGCATCCGGGATGTCCAGGGTGAGCCCGCGCTGAGCCACCAACACCAGGGAATCCCGGACAGCGGGAAGATCCAGAAAGTCGCTTCGCGGATCATCGTGGAGCAGGTGCCGCACTCCCTTGAAAACCGGGTGAGCAGAGAACCGGTGCAGCTGCTCCGCAGCTTCGGCCGGCGCATCCAACCTGATCCAGCCAACCACTCCAAACACCCAGGGATTCCGCGCGGCAATGGCCAGCATGCTCTCGGTATCGGCAACGGTGTCGTCGGCCTGCACCAGTACGGCTCCCCTGACCCCGGCAGCGTCCAACGCCTCGCGCGCCTCCTCTTCGCCGAAACTGCGGAAGAGAGCACCATGCTGCGGACCAAGCCACGAATAGTGCCGCACACCGCCGGTGACGAAAGAGTTCAGGGTCCACAAGTGGAGGTGCGAATCAATCACCGCCCAACACGCTCCAAAGCCTCCCACAGCCCTTCCGGTACGGGCACCTCCATACGGGCCGAGTTCGCGGCCACCTGTTCAGGGGAAGTCGCCCCGGCTGTCACGTTCACCACTGCCGGATGCCGCAACGGGAACTGAAGTGCCGCCGTCGGGAGTTCCACGCCGAAATCGCGGCAGAGGGCCGCGAGCGCACGCGCCCGTTCCAGTACCTCCGGCGGGGCCTGATCATAGTTGTAATGGGCGTCTTCGGGGACGTCGGGCCTGGCCAGGAGGCCGGAATTGTAGGCGCCAACGCTGACGACGCCGGTGCGGCGCTCCAGACAGCGTTCAAGCAGCGGGACGTCGGGCTGCTCAAGCAGCGTGTACCGTCCGGCGAGCATCACGAGGTCCAGATCGGCGGCTTCGACGCATTCCAGGGCAGCCTCGGCGGAGTTGATGCCGACACCAATGGCCCGGACCAATCCCTCGGAGCGCAGCTTCTCCAGAGCAGGAAGGCCCTGAGAGATTCCGGCGTGGAGATCGTGGACGTCGGGATCGTGGAGGTAGGCGATGTCCACCTGGTTCAAACCGAGCCGTTCCAAGGAGTCCTCGATGCTGCGCCGGATGCCCGCTTCGGAAAAGTCCCATACACGCCGGGTGGCGGCGGGGACGTCGAATCCTTCGGAGTCCTGTCCACCACTGGCGTTGGGTTCCAGAATCCTGCCTACCTTGGTGGAGATGATGAATTCCTCGCGGGGCTTGTCCCGGAGAACGGCACCCAATCTTTGCTCCGACAACCCCAGGCCGTAGTGGGGCGCGGTATCGAAGTAGCGGATTCCGGCGTCCCAGGCTGCCAGCACAGTTGCGAGCGCCTCTCCGTCGGGGATGGCCCGGTAGAGGTTTCCTATGCCCGCCCCGCCGAAGCCGAGCTTGCCGAGCTTGCCGAGCTTGCCGTGGTCGTGTGAGTTCATGGCAGTTCCCATACTTTCTGGATACCCGCATCCTCCCCTGAGTAATCGTCCTGGACCTCCAAAAGTTCAGCCATTCGCGCTTGCCACGGCACGTTGGCCGGATGGTGGGCGAGGGCATGCCGCATCGCTTGGTAGTCGTCCACGTCCACCACATGGAAGAGATGGAGTCCGCTGCGCCAGATCCGCCAGTTCCGTACGCCGGCTTCCTTGAGCGCTGCTACCAGTTCAGGGGGAATGTTGGCGTGGGCGTCGGCGTACTCCGCCTCCGTTCCTGCCTTCAGGCGGGTGTGGAGGGCGATGCTTTCAGTCACGAGCCGCGTCCTTGAGGTAGAGCTCCAAGACGGGAACCGCCACATCCGGCCGTTGAACGGGGAGTTTCACGGTGAGGGTGCCCGGCGGTTGGCCCCCGGGAATGGTGTTGAAGGCTTCCTGGTCCGGGTCGACTTCCTTGAGGAACACCTCGGATGCGTCGTTGAGGAGTTGGGCGTATTCCACCTTCCCTGCGAGCCCGGGGAGGTGAATGTACTCGAAGGGCCAGGCGAACAGGTGGACGTAGAGCCGGTTTCCCCGCTGCGTGTACCGGGCATCCGGCGGAGCGATGAACTGGGCGGGACCGGCTCCGTAGATGGAGCGGGAGTGCAATTTCATCCACTCCCCGATGCCCTCCAGAGAGGCCAGCGCACGCGGATCGATGCTCCCGCGTCCCGTGGGTCCGATGTTGAGCAGCAGGTTCCCGCCGTTGGAGACCCCGTCAACCAGCATGCGGATGAGCAGGTCCACGGTCTTGTAGTTGAGGTTGTCGCGGTGGTACCCCCAGCTCCCGTTCAGCGTTTGGCAGGCCTCCCAGGTGACCGCTTCGCCGTCGAGCATCATGGGTTCGGTGGGCTGGTACTGCTCAGGTGTGACCACATCCCCCGGGATACCCAGGCGATCGTTGACCACGATCCCGGGTTGAAGTTCCCGTACCATCGCCTGCAGCTTCTCGGAGTCCCAGTCATCGCTGCCCTTGCCGCCCCAAAATTCGGCGATCCTGGTGTCGGCGTAGGAGAAGTCGAAGAACAGGTAGTCGATGGTTCCGTAGTTGCTCAGGAGTTCCCGTACCTGACCGTGCAGGTACTCGCGGTAGCGTGCCATATCGCGCCCGGCATTCAGGCTTTCGACGTCGGCGCTGTTCCGTTGCGGATGTACCCCGTCAATGGTGAAGTCCGGGTGGTGCCAGTCGATCAGCGAGTGATAGAAGCCCACTCTGAGCCCTTCGGCGCGGAGTGCCTCCACATAGGGTGCGATCAGGTCACGGCCGGCGGGCGTGTTGGTGGCTTTGTAGTCCGTCAGCGCGGAATCCCAGAGGCAGAAGCCGTCGTGGTGCTTGGTGGTGAGGACTACGTACTTCATGCCGGCGTCCCGGGCAGCACGAGCCCATTCGCGGGGATCATAGAGGTCCGGATCAAAGCGTTGGAAGTACTTGGAGTACTCCTCCACAGTGGTTTCTTCCTGGTTCATCACCCACTCGTGCCGTGCCGGGAGCGCGTAGAGGCCCCAATGCACGAACATGCCAAGGCGTGCTTCTTCAAACCAAGGTGCGTGCCGGATCAACGGGATTCCTTCCAGACGGGGCCGTGGGGAAAGCTGTACGCGGCCAGTGTTTCACGGAGCATTTCGTTTCCAGCGCCAGGGTTCGACGGCGCCCAGTACGCGCCGTCGTGGACCACCACGGGAGTGGTGAAGTGTTGGTGGAGGTGGTCCACAAACTCAATCATGCGGTCCTCTTTGGTTCCGGACACGGCAACAAAATCAAACATGGACAAATGCTGTACGGCCTCGCATAGCCCAACGCCACCGGCATGCGGACACACGGGCACGCCAAACTTGGCTGCGAGCAGGAGGATGGCAACGTTCTCGTTCACTCCAGCAACGCGGGCGGCATCGATCTGGAGGACCTGGAGTGAGCCTGCCTGGAGCATTTGCTTGAACACCACCCGGTTCTGGACGTGCTCGCCGGTTGCCACGGGGATTGGCGCCACTCCCCGTGCGATGGCGGCATGGCCCAGGATGTCGTC
This sequence comes from Paenarthrobacter sp. NPDC091711, assembly GCF_044756605.1. Taxonomy (NCBI): domain Bacteria; kingdom Bacillati; phylum Actinomycetota; class Actinomycetes; order Micrococcales; family Micrococcaceae; genus Paenarthrobacter; species Paenarthrobacter sp. NPDC091711. The sequence goes on along the minus strand of NZ_JBIVTF010000003.1, from coordinate 404,528 downwards.
CGGGCTGGTGGGTTCCTCGATCCAGGCGATGTCGTAGGGGGCAAGGTGGGCCATCCAGTCAATGGCGTCCTGGACATCCCAGCGCTGGTTGGCGTCCACTGCGATCTTGACGTCTGGCCCCACGGCTTCACGGGCTGCCCGGACGCGGCGGATGTCGTCCTCCAGGGAGGCGCCCACTTTCAGCTTGATCTGGGCAAATCCGTCAGCCACGGCTTCCTTGGCCAGCCGCGTCAGTTTCTCGTCGCTGTAACCAAGCCATCCCGGCGTCGTGGTGTATGCGGGGTAGCCCTCAGCGCGAAGTGCCGCTTTGCGCGCTTCCCTGCCGGGCTCGGCGGCGCGAAGGATGTTCAGCGCTTCGTTCGGAGTAAGCGCGTCCGTGAGGTAGCGGAAGTCCACCAGGGCTACGAGCTCCTCCGGTGTCATTCCGGCCAGCAACTCCCACAAGGGCAGTCCTGCACGCTTGGCTTTCAAATCCCACAGCGCATTCACCACGGCGCCGATTGCCATGTGCATGACGCCCTTCTCGGGCCCCAGCCACCTGAGTTGGGAGTCGTGCGCCAGCAGCTTCCAGGTGGCGCCCATGTCACTGAGCAGCGCCTCAACTGACCGGCCGAGCATGTGACCGCGCAAAGCATCGATCGCTGCGGTTTCCACCTCGTTGCCGCGTCCGATGGTAAACACGAAGCCATGGCCTTCGAGGTGATCGCCGGCATCGGTGCGGATGATCAGATACGCGGCGGAATAGTCCGGGTCCGGATTCATGGCATCCGAGCCGTCCAATTCAAGGGATGTTGGGAAGCGGATATCGAACGTATCCATGGCGGTGATGGTGCTCATGCGGCTCCTGAAGTGCGTCACGATTCTTCACCGAGCCTAAACATCCGATGTCTACCTTGTCAATGGGTCACATTTCCGTATTATGGGGGAAAACACCACACTAGAGCTCGGATGTTAGTCCCGAACGCACGGAGGAAGCCATGACCTTGAAATTCGCCAGGCTGGGTACAGCCGGAAACGAACAACCGGCCGTCATTGCCCAGGACGCCGACGGCACCGAGAAGTACTTCAGCCTTTCTGCCCTGACTACCGACATCGACGGCGGTTTCCTCGCCTCCGACGGCATCGGAAGGGCCCGCGAAGCCCTGGACAAAGGGGAACTTCCCGAAATCTCACCGGAGGGCCTGCGCATCGGCGCGCCCGTGGCACGTCCCGGCGCCGTGGTAGCCATCGGCCTCAACTACACGGCCCACGCCGCCGAATCCGGCGCGACCCCGCCCGAAGTTCCCGTGGTATTCCTGAAGCCGAGCAACACCGTCGCTGGCCCTTTCGACGCCGCCCCCATCCCGCCGTCGTCGGAAAAGTACGACTGGGAAGTGGAATTGGCGATCGTGATCGGCCGGGAAGCGTCATACCTTTCCTCCGTCTCCGACGCCGAAGACTGCATCGCGGGCTACGCCGTGGCCAACGACCTCTCGGAGCGCGACTACCAGATTCCTGGCGCTGCAGGACAGTGGACCAAGGGCAAATCCCTCCCCGGCTCCACTCCCCTGGGCCCGTGGCTGGTTCCAGCTGCCGACGTCGACGCCAGCAGCCTGCGCCTCAAGACACTGGTCAACGGCGAGGGCCGCCAGGACTCCAGTACCACGGACATGATCTTCGACCCCGCCACGATCGTCCACCACCTCAGCCAATACATGGTCCTGGAACCGGGCGACGTGATCATCACCGGCACCCCGGAGGGCGTGGCAATGTCCGGCCGTTTCCCCTTCATTCAGCCCGGCGATGTGGTGGAGCTGGAAATTGAAGGACTGGGACGCCAGCGGCAGGAGTACTTCCGCGCACAGGCCGGCTCCCGATCCGGGGCAACCGCTCCCGTCAGCATCAACGCCTGAGCCCGCCATGGCACCCTCGGCGGGCAACGAGTTCCACGGACTGACAGCACTTGTTACCGGCGGCGCCTCCGGAATCGGGGCAGCCATCGCGGACCGCCTCGCCGCCGGGGGTGCACAGGTTGCGGTCCTGGACCTCGCGCCCGAAAGCAGCCCGCATTTCGGAGTGCAGTGCAACGTAGCCGACGACTCGTCGGTGCGTACCGCCGTCGAGCACGTAGTGCAGCACTTCGGTGGCCTGGACATCGTGATCAACAATGCGGGCATCGGAGCGCAAGGCGACATCTCGGCCAACGATGACGACGAATGGCTGCGTGTCCTCAACGTCAACGTGGTGGGCATAGCGCGCGTCAGCCGGGCAGCCCTGCCGTACCTGCGCAGATCCCCGGCGGCGGCGATCGTGAACACCTGCTCCATCGCGGCGACGGCCGGACTCCCGCAGCGTGCCCTGTACTCGGCATCGAAAGGTGCAGTGTTGTCGCTGACGCTCGCCATGGCCGCGGACCACGTCCGTGAGGGCATCCGCGTGAATTGCGTGAACCCCGGCACCGTGGATACTCCGTGGGTTGGCCGGTTGCTCAACTCCGCAGCCGACCCCGCCGGCGAGCGCGCTGCCCTTAACGCCCGCCAACCGCACGGCCGGATGGTGGACCCTGCTGAGGTGGCCGGCGCCGTCGCTTACCTGGCGAGCCCGCTGTCCGGTTCGACGTCGGGGACCTCACTGGCGGTCGACGGCGGCATGCAAGGATTGCGCCTCCGCCCGGTTCAGTAGCCGGTGGGTGGGGGTGAATCAGTAGAGCCCGTTGAAGATGTTCCACCCCCAGCCCACGGTTTCGACGCCCTTCCAGCCGCCGTGCCCGTCGCCGTAGTACATCACCAGATCCCCGGCGGCGTTGACACCGTGAACGTCATTAACGCCGTCGCGGTTAAAGTCTCCGGCGCTCCCGATGCTGGTCAGGGCATTCCAGCCCTGGCCAATTTGGCGTGAGCTGGTCCATCCACCGGCACCATCGCCGCCGTAGAAATAAAGTCGTCCGGCTTTGTCCTTGGCCAGGACGTCCACGTTGCCATCGCCGTCAAAGTCGCCGGGACCGATCAGGAGATCCATGACGTCCCAGCCGTGGCCCACCTTCATCCTGGGACTCCAACCTCCCCACGGGTGAGAGGGGAAGACGTAGAGGTCCCCGTTCGCCTCGCTGCCCAGGAGATCGTTGAGGCCATCACCGTCGAAGTCGCCGGGACCCACCACTTTGTCGATGCTGTTCCACCCCCAGCCCACGGCATGGCGGAAGGTGTAGAACCCGCCGTCGCCTGTTCCCTGGAAGCGGTAGAGCGTGCCCGAAGTGTCCGTGGCCATGAGATCGCTGATGCCATCCGTGGTGAAGTCACCCGCGGCAAAAATTCTGGTGAACACGTCCCAACCGGGTCCCACCTGCCGGGTTTCCTGCCAACCCTGGACCTGGTCCCTTCCCAGATACATCATGAGTGTTCCGTCATGCTTCCGGGCCATCAGTTCGAAGACACCCCTGCCGGTAAAGCCCTCTGCCCGCATGGGTTCTTTGCGGATCTCCTCCGACTCGCCGGTGACCACTTCCTGGCCGGCACAGTTGGTGGGCGACCCCGTGGCGATCGCAGAGATCCGGCCGCCGAGGTCATCAGCTTCCAGGGAGTAGAGGTATGGGGAATAGGGCGGGCTGGTCTCCACAGGTTCGCCGTCCCGGAGCCACTGAATGGAATAGCTGGGCTCGCCACTACCGCCGCAGTTGGCGAAGTAGGCCGGAGCCCCTTCCACGGACAGGACCGCACCCACGATCGGGTGGCCATAGACCGTCACGTCCTGCGCGTCCGCCGCATGAGCGGCCGGTGCTTGCGCGGCCGGCGCCAACGTTGCGCCCACTAGCAACGCAGCCATTACTCCCGCCGCGCTGATTCTTCTCCCGGATAACAGGCCCACGTTTCTCCCTCGAAAAGTGCCATATGGGCCCATCCTAGGAGGCCCGCCCGACGGTGGGACGAACGCGGGCGGCGACAGGCCGTCGTCGTGCGTTATTGCCCAAGACGGCCTCCGTTGCGTAACGCAACGGGCCCGCAACCTCCTGCAGCGGTGCTTCGCCTATGCTCAACTCCAAGAGATCAACGGCGACTCACTTAGCAGACTCAGGAGATACAGCCATGAGCAACTGGCGCATCAGGGACTTTCACTCGTCCGATTTGGACGGCATCCTGCACCTCTGGGAGTCACTCAAGGCAGACGGCGTGGAGCCTGTGTACGCGTTGTCGGAGGTCCTGGCGTCCTGCGAAAAGGACCATGCCGTGGTGGCGGTGCAGGGCGAGCAGGTGGTGGGCGCCGCCGTCGGACGCGCCGCGCACGACCAAGGCTGGATCGTCTTCCTGGCCACCCTCACCGAGTTCCGCGGCCGCGGCATCGGCACCTCGCTGCTGTCCGCCGTCGAGAATCGTATGGCCCCGCACGGACTCAATAAACTCTCCGCGCTCATGCCGGAAACGGAAACGCGGGTGGAAGCGTTCCTGGGCCGCGGATTCGTGGTGAAGAAAAACCTGCGCTACTTCGAGCGGACCATCCCGGTGCAAAGGCAGGAACTCGGAGCCTTGGGGCTGCTCGGCGGACGCATCCTTGCCCGCGATCTCTGGGAGAACGTGGCAGGCATGCGCCGCGAGAAGGAACTCCTGGAACGTCGCCTGGTACTCCCCCTGGCAGAGGCAGACCTCGCCGACGAATACGGTGTGGTTCCACCCCGGGCCGTGGTGCTTTTCGGCCCTCCGGGCACGGGCAAGACCACGTTCGCCAAGGCCATCGCTTCCCGCTTGGAGTGGCCGTTCGTTGAGGTATTCCCGTCGCGCCTGGCCGCCGATCCCAAGGGCCTGGCGGGTGCGCTGCGAGAGACATTCCTGGAAATCGCCGAGCTGGAACACGCCGTAGTGTTCATCGACGAGGTGGAGGAGATCGCGTCCCAACGTGCCGGTGATCCGCCGTCACCGTTGCAGGGCGTCACCAACGAGCTCCTCAAGATCATCCCGGCCTTCCGCGAACAACCCGGCCGATTGCTGGTGTGCGCCACCAACTTCATCCGCGCGCTGGACACCGCGTTCCTGCGCCACGGCCGGTTCGATTACGTCATCCCCATCGGCCTCCCGGACGTCCATGCCCGCGAAGCCATGTGGCAGCGATTCATCCCTGCCTCCGTGGTGGACTCGGTTGATATTGCCCAGCTGGTGGAACGGACCGAGGGCTTCTCACCCGCGGACATCGAGTTCGCCGCCCGCAGCGCCTCCCAACGGGCTTTGGAAAAAGCCGTGTACGACGACGACGGCTCAGGTCTCGCGTCCAACGGGCGGAAGGGGCCGGTCACGCAGGACTACCTCGACGCAATCGGCGACACCCGCACGACGGTGAGTCCTGAGGTGCATCAGGATTTCCTGGAAGACATTGACGTTCTGGGGCGTGTATAGGGTTCCCCTCCGCGAGTTCGCCGGAACAGTGTCAGATCGCCGGAACTATCCAGCGGTCTCGACGCATTCCGGCGGTCTCGGCGAGGAGACATGGTCAGCGGTAATCTTTGAGCCATGTCCTCGAATCCCCTTCGCCATGCGCTCTCCCGCATGGGTGGCCGTGATCCCCATGAAAAGCACCGCACCGCGACTCCACTGGAGCTCTTCTTCGACCTGACCTTCGTTATCGCCTTCGGTGTTGCCGGCAACCAGTTCGCCCACGCTGTGGCGGAAGCGCATTTCTGGCCGGGTCTCCTCGCCTTTTCCTTCGCCATGTTCGCAGTCATCTGGGCCTGGATTAACTTCACCTGGTTTGCCAGCGCCTATGACACCGATGACTGGGTGTTCCGCGTCGTCACCATGGTGCAGATGGTGGGCGTCCTGGTCCTGGCCATGGGCATTGAGCCGGTATTCCACTCGATTATCGAGGGAAAGCACGTGGACAACGTCACCATGGTGCTCGGCTACATCGTGATGCGGGTGGCCCTGATCTTCCAATGGCTACGCGCAGCCCGGCAGGATCCCGAGCGCCGTGAAACCTGTTTGCGTTACGCCAAGTACGTGGCGATCGTCCAAGTGGGCTGGGTTGTTGTGTTGCTGGTGGACGCGAGCGTCCTCACCACGTTCCTCATGGCCACACCCCTGTTCGTCATGGAAATGGCAGCACCGTACTTCGCGGAACGGAAGATCCGCACTCCCTGGCACGCGCATCACATCGCTGAACGGTACGGCCTTCTGGCGATCATTGCCCTGGGTGAGTGCTTGATCGGAGCCATTGAAACCCTGCGGGCGATCGTTGCCTTGCACGGGTGGACACTTGACGCAGCATTGGTTGGCCTGAGCGGCACAGGCTTGGCCTTTGCCATGTGGTGGATCTACTTCATCCTGCCTTCAGGCACTGCGCTCCATCTCCAAAGGCACCGCTCTTGGGTGTTTGGATACGGGCACATCTTCATCTTCGCTGCCATCGCGGCGACGGGCGCCGGGCTCCACGTTGCTGCGTACTTCATCGATCACGAAGCGCATATCTCCGCAGCGGCGGCAGTAGCATCCATCGCCATCCCCATCATTCTGTTCAAGGTTTCGCTGAGTACGCTGTACGGCATCATGCTCGGACCGGACCGCGAGCACCTCTGGAGCTCCACGCTGGTGGTTCTGGGCCTGGCTTCAAGCATCGCCATGGCAGCTGCGGGCGCCTCCGTGCCGATCTGCATGCTGGCAATGATGCTGGTCCTGGGCCTGTCCATCGCCTACGACGAACGACGCGGGCACAAAGGCAGGGCGGCGGCACTCCGTCGGCTGGAAACCGCCGCGGGCTAAGCCATTCCCCTGCGTTGCGGGGCCCGCTCTACGCCCCAAATCCCCCCTCAAACACGCAAAACAGGCCCCACAACGGGCGGCTGAGGGCAACTAAGGCTACTCGGGAACGATCTCGTCCAGCTCCGGGATCAGGTACGGGTTGATCCGCTCCAGGATCATCCGGACCTCTTCGCGCGGAACGGCCGTGTACAGCACAGGGCGGGCATCGGCGTAGCGGGTTACCGGAGGCTTGTCCGGCCACTTTTCGGCAAGCGCTTTGACCCTCTCGGGCAGGGAGTTGTGGGCGTTGTCCGCGATCTTCACCAACGTTGCGTCGTGGTCCTCCGCAACGAAGCGGATACCGGCGTCGTAATCGTCCGGATCATCATGGAAGCGGCGGGTGACGCGCTCAATGATGTCTACCGCACGCTCGGACACCCCCATTTCCAGCAGGGCTTGCCGGGTGATGGGTGTGTCTTCGGCGATGTCGTGAAGGTAGCCGGCGATCTGGATGTCTTCATCAAAGTCGGCGAGCGCATCACCCACGGCCAGAACGTGTTCCCGATACGGCCGTTTGAGCTTGTCCTTCTGCCGGTTGTGAGCCACCTCGGCCAAAACCTGGGCTGTCTCTACGGTAAAGCGTGGTTCGGTCATGCTGGCCTCCGGCTTGAAGAGGGACCGTCGGGGATCGGTCCTCCCCTTCAGGCTATCCGCTGTTCCGGAACCCGAAACACCGGACTGCCCGTCTTGACCGGTCCGCCAGCCCTACCAGTCCTGAACGGCGCGCGCAGCGATGGCCACGGTGACGGCCCTGGGCAAACGCTGCGCGAAGCCGGCAGCGACGCGGTTGACCCAACCGGAGACCACGCTGCCGGGGGTGTCCTTGCGATCCAACGCCTTGAGCGCTGTTCCCACAACCTGCGCAGAGGTCTGCATCTTGCCCACGGCTGCTGAGTCGCCGCCAAGGACGTCGAAGAACTCGGTGCGCGTCGCACCCGGGCAAAGGGCCAGGACGTTGAGCCCGGAGTTTCTGGTTTCGTGGGCCACGGCTTCGGTGAAGCTCAGGACGAAGGCCTTGGTGGCGCCGTACACGGCCATGCCGGGAATGGGTTGGAAAGCAGCGGTACTGGCGACATTCACCAGCGCACCCTTTCCGGAGGCGAGCAGATCTGGCAGGAATGCACGCGTAATATCCACGAGGGCGGCCACATTCAGCGAGATCTCAGAGGCAATGGTGTCCGGGTCTTCCTCCACCAACGGACCATGGGTTCCGAAACCCGCGTTGTTGATCAAGGTGTCCACGGTGATTCCCCGCCCGGACAGTTCGCTGAAGAGCTCGCGTCCGGCACCGGCCCGGCCCAGGTCCAGGGGAAGGACAGTAATGGTGACACCGTGCCTGGAGCGCAAGTCCTGAGCCAACTCCTCAAGACGGTCTGCACGCCTGGCTACCAGGACAAGGTTGGAGCCCCGGGCAGCAAATTGTCCGGCGAATTCGGCGCCGAGGCCGGAGCTGGCACCGGTGATGAGTGCAGTGGTACCTGCGTAGGTCATGGTCATTGGTGGATCCCATCGGTTGAGGCGTACCTGATGTAGTCGCTGTCTACATGGTAGGCAGTGTCTACTTTGTTGTCAATGACTACATTGGCCTAGACTTGAGCCATGACTGACCAGCCATACCACCACGGCAAACTCCGGGAAGCCCTCCTGGAACGCGCCATGGAAACCATCGAAGAAGCTGGCGTGGATGGACTCTCCCTGAGGCAGCTGGCCCGCGACGTGAACGTCAGCCACGGCGCCCCGGCCAAGCACTTCCGCGACAAGCAGGCCCTGATCGACGCCGTGGCACTGGCTGGCTTCGAGTCAATGAACCGCCTCATCCAGGACGCCGCCCAGTCGGGCGAAGACCTCCGCGGCCGTTTCGTCAGCGTTGGGAAGGCCTACGTTCACTTCGCCGTTGAACACCCCGCCCTGCTGACGGTGATGTACTCCACCAAGCACCACCCAGACTCCAGCGATGAGCTGCGGAACACCGGAGTACAAGGAATACACGTTGCCCAAGCCATGATCGCCGAGGCGCAGGAAGCCGGTGCCCTGGCCGCCGGCAACCCCGAAACACTGGCCATGGTGTGCTTCGTGAGCCTCCATGGCACAGCCCTTCTTGCGGCTGGCGGGCAGTTGGACGGAAATTCAGTGGAGGACGTCATCACCGCTACCACCGACACCTTGTGGGCAGGAATGGCGTCCGGAGTCCCGGCCGCACAGCGCCAGCTCCACTAAGCCCCGAAGCCAGCAATCACTTCCCTGACGGCCGAGCTCAGCTGGAAGTTTCGGCACCCCAATCCACCGGGCTCCGCCGCCTGCGGCACGTACCCAAAGCCGAGTTCATACACAGGGTCCGCGAACCCCAGAGATGCGCTGGCGCCGTCGTGCCCGAATGCGCGGTAACTGCCAAACGGCATCCGCGAGTGGGACTTCATGAAAACGGTGCCGAAGCAGCCCGTCTCGCCAAACACGCGGTCGATGCCGAAGACCTGCTCAGCGGAAACGCTCCGAATGGTCTCCTCCGTCAGAAGGGGAGGCATGGCGGATTCGCCCTCCAAACCGGTCAGGGCCGCCGCATAGATCCTCGCCATGCCTTCCGCGCTGGCCACGCCGGCCACCGAACTCATGCCGGCAGCCCGGACTTCACGGATGTTAGGAAGATCAAGGATGTCGCCCACGGCCGCGTTGGCAGCCATGCCCACGTGGCTGGCCGGGTCCACCCATGGCCACGAGGGATCAGCCGCCCAGCGGAACGGCTCAAAGCGGGCCTCCTCGGAATCGGGCAGGCCAAGGTAGAAGTGAGCGCCGGTCACGGCACGGATCCGCTGCTCGAAGACTTCCTGCAGCGTGGAACCAGTGATGCGGCGGCACAGCTCTTCCATGAAGATGCCGATGGTCAGCGCGTGGTATCCGAACGCGGCGCCGGGCTTCCACAGCGGCGGCAGTTGGGCGAGCTTGGCGGCTGCGAGCTCGGAGTTGTTGACCTCATGGAGGGTCAGGCCGCCTTCCACGCCAAGGAGCCCGGCCTGATGCGAAAGAAGCTGGGCAACCGTCACGGAAGACTTGCCCTCAGCGCCGAATTCTGGCCAGTACTTAACCACTTCCGCTTCAAGATCCAACTGGCCGTCCTGAACCAGCAACGCCATGACCAGTCCGGCCATGCCTTTGGAACACGAAAAGACGCCCGTGACCGAATCAGGTCGGATGTGCGGACCGCCGCTGAGGTCCACCACCTTCACGCCGCGGTGGTACGCCGCGACTTGCGCGGAGTATTCCGGATCCTGCTCGAGAAAACGGCCGAAGAGCTCGGCGACGGGTTCGAAACCTGGGGCGATCAGCTGTGACTGCATCCAGACAGCCTACGCCGCAGCGGGTTCAGACCCGGGGAGTTTTCCACACCCAAGGCTCTCCGGGGAGCTCCTGTGGGCGGAATCGCGGCAAGGCCTCTTCCAGTGTTCCGGCAGGCAAGCGGAGGGACTCAAGGATCAGGTCACGCACGCGCTCGGCGGGAATTCCGACGGCGGCGAGGTCGCTCAGCGTGACGGCACCGTCGCGCTTTGCCAGCCTGACGCCGTCGTGGTTCACCACCAGCGGAACGTGGGCATATTCCGGTGCCGGCAGCCCGAGGAGCTGCGCCAAATATGCCTGCCGCGGGGTGGACGGGAGGAGGTCATCGCCCCGCACCACCTGGTCAATTCCTTGGGCGGCATCGTCAACAACTACAGCGAGGTTGTAGGCCGTGACGCCGTCATTTCTCCGCAGGACAAAGTCGTCCACGACGCCCACATATTGGCCGCGCAACTGATCCTCAACAGCCCATTCTGAAACGTCGGACCGCAGGCGGATGGATGCCGGGCGCGTCGATCGCCGGATCTCGCGTTCGGCGTGCGAAAGTCGCCGGCACGTCCCGGGGTAGGCGCCCTGCGGCGCATGCGGCGCGGACGGCGCTTCCTGGATCTCGCGACGCGTGCAGAAGCACTCATAGGTCCTGCCTTCAGCGGTAAGACGCTCAATCGCCGCGGCGTACAAGTCCGCGCGCTCGGTCTGGCGTACGACGGCGGCGTCCCACCTGACGTCCACAGCCTGCAGATCGCGGAGCTGCTCCGCCTCAGCGCCGGACCGGGCACGGTCCAGGTCCTCGACGCGCAGCAGGAAGTCCCGGCCACTGGACTTCGCGAACAGCCAGGCGAGAATTGCTGTGCGAAGGTTGCCGACGTGCAATTCGCCGGAAGGGCTCGGGGCGAAGCGGCCAGCAGAAGTCATGATCCAAGCCTATGCGGCGGGGCAGAAGAGGCCGGCGAACGGGTCCTGAGAAACCACAAGAGCCCCTCAGCTACCGCAACGATCCGGTAGCTCAGGGGCTCTTGCTGTGATGCCCGGGTGAAGGGGCGGGTGCAGAATGACAATGCTGTGAACAAGAGTCAATCAGCGGCTGCTTCCTTGCGGGAAACCTGTGCAGGGCTCCGGGTGGTGTTCCGGGGTCCTGGCGCCTGCGGGTTTCGGCGGTAGCCTCGTCCTGCTTCGTTGTCACCATTTGAGCAGGAGACATACAGTTGGTGCAACGGACATCACAATCATTGGTCGATCTGACCAGTCTGGTGCGAAAACTTAGTCAGGGAGTGGTCACATTGCAGGAACTCGACGCCACGGACCGCCGGATCCTCGCTGCTTTGGACGAGGATCCCCGCGTGCCCATCATGGTGCTGGCCCAGAAGCTGCACCTCGCTCGCGGAACAGTTCAGTCGCGCCTGGAACGAATGACTGCGTCCGAAGCCCTGCGCCCCAACAGCAGCCGGGTCCTGCCCTCGGCCTTGGGGCGTGGTGTGGCTGCAGCTGTCAGCGCCGAACTGGACCAAAGCCACTTGAACGAGGCCATCGCGGCCCTGCGGGAAATCCCCGAAGTCCTTGAATGCCACGCCCCCGCTGGAGATACCGACCTCATCATCAGAGTGGTGGCCAAAAGTCCGGACGATCTTTACCGGGTCTCCGAAGAGATTCGCCTGTGCCCCGGGATAGTGCGCACATCCACCAGCATGTTCCTCCGGGAAGTGATCCCATACCGGACCACTGGCTTGCTCGCGGAGTAGTGCCTTAGACCGGAGGTCCGACGTTGGTTTTCAAATTCTTCATCACCAGCGTTGACGTGAGGCGCTCCACCGCGGGAAGAGCCGCAAGTTCGTCGTCGTAGAACCGCTGGTACGCGGGCAGGTCCGCCGCGATGACCTTGAGCAGGTAATCCGGGGATCCGAAAAGGCGCTGGGCTTCCACGATGTTGGGGCTGTTTGCCACACGCTCCTCAAACTCCGCCATGATGGTGCGTTCCACCTGCTTGAGGGTGACAAAAACAATCGCTTCAAAACCCAGCCCCACAGCCGCGGGATCGATGTCCGCACGGTAGCCGCGAATCACCCCCGAGGACTCCAGATCACGGAGACGCCGATGGCATGGAGCCACCGTCAAACCCACCTTCGAGGCAAGAGCCGTGGCAGTCATCCGGCCATCTTCTCGGAGGTGGCGCAAAATACTTCTGTCGATTCCGTCAATCACGCAATAATCCTACCCAGAACAGCGGATAGCGGGCTAAATATGGGAACACTTATGGGCTGATTTTCCCTAGAGTTTTCCTACCATCTAGCCCTGGAGAGAAAACGTGAACCCGCAGCTGTTCCTGGCCTTCATGATTGTTGCCGTCAGCTTGGCGTGCACGCCCGGCGTCGACTGGGCCTACTCGATCTCAGCCGGGCTCAAGCAACGCAGCTTCGTCCCCGCCGTCGCCGGCCTGTGCAGCGGGTACGTGATCCACACCTTGCTGATGGCGGCTGGGTTGGCGGCCCTGCTTGCTGGAGTTCCGGGACTGCTGGGGTGGCTGACCATCGCGGGAGCCGCCTACCTGCTGTGGCTCGGCGTGGCTACCATCCGCTCCTGGCGAGGCGCGAGCTTCAGTGCGGACGGCGGCGTCGTGCAGTCCGATAACCAGCTCCGCACGTTCCTTCAGGGCATGGGCACCAGCGGTATCAATCCCAAGGGCCTGCTTTTCTTCGTGGCGCTGGTGCCACAGTTCGTGAGCCCCGAGGCAGCACTGCCCGTTCCGGTCCAGTCGGGCCTATTGGGCCTGACTTTCGTTGTCCTTGCAGGGGTGGTCTACACGGCCGTCGCATTGACGTCCAGGAAGCTGCTGGCTTCCCGGCCCGGCGCCGCCCGCGTGGTGACCCTGGTCAGCGGGATCATCATGATCGGGTTGGGGACAGTGCTGCTGTCGGAGCAACTCCTACCGCTTCTACAGCCGGCGGGAGCTTAGGCGGCAAGCAGTTCATCCAACCGCTCGTATCCTTCGATCACGCCGTAGTCCATCCCCGTGGCCAAAGCCATGTCCCGAGCTTCAACGGAGGGGTAGACCTCGTGGGCTGACATCCGCGTCCTGCCATCGATTTCCTCGAAGGTGGTGGTGCTGATGACCACCTGGTTGGGTGCGCCCTCGAACTCGATGGTCTGAATGATCAGGGCGTCGGATTCAACGGTGTGGAAAACGCCGCGGAAGCCGTACATCCCGCTGTCGTCACCGCTTTCGTAGCGCCAACTGCCGCCTGTGGAGGCGTTGTACTCGGTAATTTTGGTCGTCGTGCTGCGCGGGCCCAGCCACTTGGCCAGGAGGTCCGGGTCAACATGGGCTTTGAAAACTGCACTGACGGGAGCGTCGAATTCGCGGACCGTGTCAACGAACGGCACGCCACTATCAGCGGTGATGGTTGTTGGATTGCTCATTTCGGTTCCTCTTTCCTTGTTTGTTCCTCGTGCGGGATGCCTGCACCCAGCAGCTCGTCCAGCTGCCGGAAGCGGGACTCGGCAATCAGCCGGTACTGGTCAATCCAGGCGGTCAACCGCTCCAAGGCGGCTGCATCCAGATGGACAGGCCTGCGCTGGGCGTCCCGCGATCGGGTGACCAATCCTGCGTGCTCAAGGACCTGTATGTGTTTGGAAACCGCCTGCTTGGTGATGGCGAATGGTTCAGCGAGCTCGTTGACCGTGGCGTCCCCCCGGGACAGCCGGGCCACCATGGCCCGCCTCACCGGATCCGCCAAAGCCATGAACGCCCTGTCCAGGGTGTCCGGGCCCTGAGTATCTGATTCCATTGCCGCGTTCGCCTTTCATAGCAATCAATCCGTAATCAACTAAATCGTTGATCAACTGATTGGTTGATTAAGAGACTACGCCTCTCCCATGAAAGGCACAATGGCTTTTCTACTCGCCGCCCAGATTCCGGAAGTCGTTCTCCCAAAGACGCCGCATCTCAGCGTCCTTGCGGATCACTTCCAAGGTCTCCAACTCAGCAGGCGGGACCTGCCGCTTGGACCGCGGAGTCAGAGTACGGCGGCCCTGGTCAAGGGCTAACAACGCCCGGTCAGTCAACGCGTCATTCTTCAACGCCAGATTGGTCTTCCTGCGCCGGAGTACTTCTTTCAAGGCCACCTGGGCCGACTCGAAGTCACCCCTCGCCCGCTGTGACCGCGCACGTATTAACAGAAGCGCCGCCGAGAGATCGTCCGTGTTCAGCAAACCCTCCGTCCACAGCACCACGTCGCGGTGGCGCTCCACAGCGAACGCCGCCGTGCAACGCGCCAACGCAGAAGGCAACGACGGCGGCAACGTCACCACCGCTTCCAACGCCGCCTGGGTCATGCCCATTTCGCGGAGGCAATGGGACAAGGCCAAGAACACGGACTCCTCGCTGAACAGGACCGGAACCTCAATGCGCTCGGTCACCTCAACCCGGGTGACCACCTGCCCAAGGTACATCGCCGAGAACTGGCTGGCGTCGTCGTCGATCCTTGTTGTTAAACCGCGCTGCAGCAGCTCGGAAGCGCGCAGGAACCCGCCGTGTTTGTAGGCGAGCAGGCCCGCCATGACGTGGCACAGCCCCGCCCATCCGGGATTCATGCGGCCGAAAGCCAACAGAGGATCGGGTTCGGTGGACGTAAACACGGCCTCGTGCATGGACTTCACCGTCTTGGAGGACAACATCTTCAACCGCGGGACATTTCCCACCAGGGAGAGCCGCGCATGGTCACGACCACCGAGCACGCCGGAAAGCACGTCATTCATGCCGTCAGCCAGTCCGCGCACAGGCGTACGAACATAGCCCTCGCGGAAAGGCGTCAAATCCCGGGTGTCATGGAAGATCGTGTGCACACGTCCGTTGGGAGCTTGGCTCATAAATCCATGCTAACCGCCGCTGAACTGGGCACATCCCCTGCTATCGGAGCCATTTCAGGAGTATTATGGCGGCGTCGGCAAGGTTTTGCCACACCCCTTGCCGCAGGTCGGCTCTCCATGAGAAGAGCCGGGTAACAGCGTGAAAGGGAGGACTTGATGACCACCGCTTCGCACCCCGCCGAACACCACCACATGATGGGGTTGACACTTCACAACACCGCCATGGGCGTTGGCATTGTATTTCTGCTGGTAGGCGTCCTGGGCTTCATCCCGGGGATCACCACCAATTTCGGCGCCATGACCTTTGCGGGACATGAATCCGGCGCCATGCTGCTTGGAGTCTTCCAAGTGTCCGTACTCCACAACATCGTTCATCTGCTGTTTGGCGTGGCCGGCTTGGCCATGGCAAGGAACGCACGCATGGCCCGCCTGTTCCTGTTGGGCGGCGGCGCCGTATACATCGTTCTTTGGATCTATGGCCTGGTCATCAACCAGGAAACAGGTGCCAACTTTGTCCCGTTCAACACGGCTGACAACTGGCTGCACCTCATCCTTGGTGTTGCCATGATCGGTCTGGGCGCCTGGTTGGGCAGGGATGCCATGGACGAAACCCCAGCGCGACGGAAGATTTAAGCCCCTTCCGCACGCCCTATAGAACAACGACGGCGGCTGTCCCTGTGAGGGGACGGCCGCCGCTTTGTTCGGCGTCCCCCTGACGCCGAGATGCCACGTAATGACAATGTTCGCGCCCGGGATTGTCATCAAATGCCAACTCGACGGCGGTTTGCGGCTTAGCGCGGCGCGCGGCCACCCAGCCGTGTGGTGACCTTGGCCGCAGCTGCGGCGCAGGCTTCACCGAGGCTGTTCAGGGTGTCCTCCGAAACACGGAATTTCGGCGCCGGAATAAGGACGGACGCAACGATGTCGCCGCGGTGATCGTAAACGGGCGAGGCGACGCCAACTTCCTCAATGGACGTCTCCCCGAAGTTCACGGCCCAGCCGCGCTTCATGGACTCCCCCACCCGGGCGAGATATGCCTCAATAGCGTCCTCGTCCAGACCGGGAAGGGTGATGGAACCGCTGCGCAACAACTGACGCACACGGTCCTCGTTCTCCGAGCCAAGGAACACCTGCACCGAGGAGCTCAGTGCTTCGTTGTACCGGGCACCCAAGGGGGTGAGGTGCTTGACCTGGTGACGGCTGGGAATCTGTTCCACGCACATGGACTCGTTGCCATTCCACACCATGAGTGCGCTGGTCTCCCCCGTCCGCTCAGTAAGTTCGCGCAGTACCGGGTAGGCCACGCGGCGCTCTTCGAGTTCCGCCAGGAGGGGGCCCGCCATGGCGATCATCCCCAAGCCCAAGCGGAACCTGCGCGAATCGACGTCGCGCTCTACAAGGTTTTCCTGTTCCAGCGTCGCCAGGATGCGGCTGACGGTGCTCTTGTGCAGGCCGATCCGCCCAGCGATTTCGGTGACTCCCAGAAGCGGTTCATCGGCTGTAAAGCTCCTCAACACGGCAATGGCGTTGACGATGACGGAGGTGTTTTTGCTGTCGCCGTTGCCGTTGCTGGTATCAGGAGCTTCGCTGGATTCAGTGGGAGTCATGGGTTCACTATATTTCGCCGGGGCACGGGATTTTGCTGGGGAAGGGACGTGCGGCCGGTGGACACTACGCTGTGTCCACCGGCCGGACCACTAGGCTCCGATGATGTTGTACTCGGGACCGAACGGGAACTTGGTGATGTTCTCCGCACCGTCCTCGCCCACCACCAGGATGTCGTGCTCGCGGTAACCGCCGGCTCCCGGCTGCCCGTCCAGCACGGTGATCATCGGTTCCATGGAAACCACCATGCCCGGCTCCAACACGGTGTCGATGTCCTCGCGCAGTTCCAGGCCGGCTTCGCGTCCGTAGTAGTGGCTCAGCACACCGAAGGAGTGGCCGTATCCGAACGTGCGGTTGGCCAGCAAGCCGTGGCTGACGTAGATCTCGTTGAGCTCGGCAGCGATGTCCTTGCAGACGGCGCCGGGTTTGATGAGTTCAAGGCCGCGCTTGTGGACCTCCACGTTGATGTTCCACAGTTCCAGGGAGCGGGCATCCGGTTCGCCGTAGAACAGGGTCCGCTCCAGCGCCGTGTAGTAGCCGCTGGTCATGGGGAAACAGTTCAGGGACAGGATGTCGTGTTCCTGGATCTTCCGGGTGGTGGCCCAGTTGTGGGCGCCGTCGGTGTTGATGCCCGACTGGAACCAGACCCACGTGTCGCGGATTTCGGAGTCCGGGAACGTGCGGGCGATCTCGTGAACCATGGCTTCGGTGCCGATCAACGCAACCTCGTACTCGGTAATGCCTGCCGTGATGGCGTTGCGGATGGCCTCACCGCCCAAGTCGCCGATGCGGGCGCCGTGCTTAATAACCGCGATCTCCTCATCCGACTTGATCATGCGCTGACGCATCGCCGCCTGCGCGACGTCAACCAGCGTCGCTCCGGAGAAGGCTGCCTGGATCTTGTTGCGGTTGTCCAGGGGCAGCGAGTCATCTTCGACGCCGATGCGGCGCGGGTTGATGCCGCGGGTCCGCAGGACTTCCTGGATGGCGTGGATGTAGTTGTCCCGGCGCCAGTCCGTGTACACCAGGTTGTCGCCGTAGCTGCGCCGCCAAGGCATACCGGCGTCGATGTTTGCCGTAATGGTCACCGTGTCATCTTTGGTGACCACCATGCCGTAGGAGCGACCGAAGTAGGTGAAGAGGAAATCGGAGTAGTACTTGATGGAGTGGTAGCTGGTGAGGACCACGGCGTCGAGGTCCTTCTCGGCCATGATCCGGCGGAGGCCGGCGAGGCGGCGCTCGAACTCCGCATCGGAGAAGGTCAGCGAAACTTTGTCGCCATTGTTGAGGACCTTGGTGCGCTCGAGCTTGGCCACATCGTTGACGGCCTCGTTCTGGGTGATGGTCATGGTGGTTCCTTTCAATGGGTGGGTTGTACTAGTCCTGCAGCAGAGGCTTCTTGGAAGTCTCGGCGGCGAACAGGACTGCGATGAGGGAAACTACGGCGGCGGCCACGAGGTACCAGCCGGGTGCCAGCTTGCTGGCGGTCATACCGATCAGGAGGGTTGCCATGAACGGCGCGGTGCCGCCGAACAAGGCGTTCGAGAGGTTGAAGCTGACGGCAAAGCCCGTGTACCGGACCTTCGTTGGGAAGAGTTCGGCGAGGAAACTGGGCAGGGTGCCATCGTTGAGGGTGAGCATGCCGCCCAGAAGGATCTGAACCAGGACGATCACCAGGAAGTTGCGGGTGTCCAGGAGCATGAACGCCGGCACCGTCAGCAGTATGAAGAGGACCGACGCGGTGATCAGCATGCGTTTGCGGCCAAACTTGTCCGAGGCGATGCCCGTCAGGAAGATGAATCCGATGTAGCTGGCCAGGGCAATGGTGGTGGCCAGGAACGATTCCGTTGCACCGAAGCCCAACTCTTCCGACAAGTACGTGGGCATGTAACTGAGGATCACGTAGAAGCCCACCGCATTAAGCAGCACCGCGCCCGTAGCGATGATGAGCTGCTTCCGGTACGTCCTGAACATGGCCAGCGCGGGAGCCTTGACGCCGTCGTCCTTCTCGGCCAGTTCCCGGAACGCCGGGGTGTCCTCCAGCTTTGTCCGGATGTACCGGCCAATCAGGCCCATCGGCGCCGCCAGCAGGAAGGGCAGCCGCCAGCCCCACTCGTTGAGCTGCTCCGCCGTCAGGACTGAACTCAGCAGGGCAGCCAGGAGGGATCCCAGCAGCAGTCCCGCTGCGGTACTGGCAGGCACGACGGCGGCATAGAGTCCGCGCCGGTTCGCCGGCGCATATTCCACCAGGAAGGCGGACGCCCCTGCGTACTCGCCGGCCGCGGAGAAACCTTGGACGACTCTGACGAGCAGGAGCAGAATCGGCGCCATCACGCCGATGGTGGCGTAGCCCGGTATCAGTGCGATGCAGAACGTGGCCACTGACATCAGCACGATCGAGAGGGAGAGCGCCCGCTTTCGTCCGAGGCGATCACCGATATGGCCCCAGATGAACCCACCAAGCGGCCTCACGAAGAAGCTGATGGCGAAGACACCGAAGGTTGCCAGGAGAGCTGTCTGCCGGTCCGACTCCGGAAAGAAAACTGTAGATATGATGCCGGCCAGGTAGCCGTAAACGGCGTAGTCGAACCACTCAACAAAGTTGCCGATGAAGCTGGCAGTGACCACTCGCCGTCGAGTGTCCTTGCTGACTGTGTGGTTGGGGCTGGGGGTTTGGCTGTTGTGGCTGTGGTTGTGGCTGGCGCCGGAAGCAGGTGCTGTGCCTTGCTCGGCTGCCACAGAGGATTCATTGCTCATGTGTCCACCAAAATCATTGGGGTTGCATTCAACGCAACGCTGTTGCACCAGAGTATGTGTGAGCGGCGCCACGGTCAAGGGTTGTTTTGAGAGATTCCGGAAGTTACTTGCGCTGGACAGGCACTAAGAGTGCGAACGAAGTTTGTTGTAATGAACGCATCGACGTTGCGCCTACCGCATCTACACCCCCCGACGCTCTCTCACTTCCCCAACCCTTCAACCAACCGCTCTCTCACGTCCCTAGCCCTTCAACCAATCGCTCTCTCACTTCCTTGAAGAAAGTTCGCCGTCGTTAGGCACCGGCAGCATCGACGCCTCAGCCCAAGTGCACACGGGCGATTGAGTAAGCACCCGAAAGACACCCAAAAGGAGAGGAGGGTCGGGCTCATACCCGAGGGATGTGAGAGAGGATCACGCCCAAACCCGAGGGACGTGAGAGAGGATCACGCCCAAGCACGAGGGACGTGAGAGAGGATCGGGGGGGTGGGGTTATCCGGCAGCGCGCGTCTAAGGGAGGAACGACCGAGCGCGCAGAGGATGAGCCCGCCGCCGGAAGGCGGGAGTGCGGCGGAACAGGAAGCCTAGAGGACCTTGCGGATGGTCTCTTCGAAGCTGACCACGTGGTGCAGGGCGAGCTCGGCGGCGCGGTCTTCGTCGCCGTCGGCAATGGCGGTGAGGAGGTCTGCGTGTTCGGAGATGTGCCCGGACACGGAGGGCATCTTCTCGAGCATGTGGCACCAGATGCGGGTGGCCAGGTTGTCGTAGCGGATGAGGACGTCTTCAAGATGCGCATTGGCGGAGGCTTTGTAGATGAGCCTGTGCACCTGGATGTCGTAGCGCATCAGTTCCTGGGAGGAATTGTCCTGACCTTCAAGATCCCGGATCGCGGCGGCGACGGCGCGGAGCTCGGAACGCATGGCGGGGCTGGCCATGCGGGCAGCTTTCCTGGAAGCGAGCGGTTCCAGCAGTTCACGGATTTCGGAGACTTCGGCGAGCTGGGTGATGTCCACGCCGGTGGCGAACGTGCCGCGCCGGGGGTAGGACACCACAAGGTGGTCGCTTTCGAGGCGTTTGATGGCTTCGCGGACGGGAGTGCGCCCGATTCCCAGTTCGGCGGCGATTTGTCCGTCGTTGATGGGGTCGCCGGGTTTGACGTCCAGCATGATGAGCCTGTCGCGCAGCAGCAGGTAGGCGTTCTCTGCGAGGGACGTGCCCTGCGGAGCTGACTCCAGTGCTTCCAGTGCTGCGCTCATTGCTCTCTCCCGTTGTCACAACCACGGTCCCACGGATGAGTTTCCCGGACCTGTTGACGACCATGTGATCTTCAACATACTATGGCAATAGTTCTAATATATCAGTTGCCTAACAGTCGGCCACTAGACAAGCCTTTGAAGGAGAACACCATGGTTGAACCGCTGATCCGCCCGCTTGCACAGGCGGACCCGGAGGTCGATCAGGCGATCGCCCAGGAACTCATCCGCCAGCAGTCCACGCTGGAAATGATCGCCTCTGAGAACTTCGCTCCCACGGCCGTCATGGAGGCACAGGGCTCGGTACTGACCAACAAGTACGCCGAGGGCTACCCCGGCAAGCGCTACTACGGCGGCTGCGAACACGTTGACGTGATCGAACAGCTCGCCATTGACCGCCTGAAGGCCCTGTTCGGCGCAGAGTTCGCGAACGTCCAGCCCCACTCCGGCGCCCAGGCCAACGCCTCGGCCATGCACGCACTGATCACCCCGGGCGACACCATCATGGGCCTGAACCTCGCACACGGCGGGCACCTGACCCACGGCATGCGCATCAACTTCTCCGGCAAGCTGTACAAGGTTGTTCCTTACGGAGTTCGCGAGGATACCCACACCGTGGACATGGCCGAAGTTGAGCGCCTGGCACTGGAGAGCAAGCCACAGCTGATCGTCGCCGGCTGGTCCGCATACTCCCGCCAGCTGGACTTCGCTGAATTCCGCCGCATCGCGGACCTGGTGGGCGCCTACCTCATGGTGGACATGGCCCACTTCGCAGGTCTTGTGGCTGCAGGACTCCACCCGAGCCCGGTCCCGCACGCGCACATTGTCACCAGCACAACCCACAAAACCCTCGGCGGCCCCCGCGGCGGCGTGATCCTCACCAACGACGCCGACATCGCCAAGAAGGTGAACTCCGCGGTGTTCCCCGGCCAGCAGGGTGGTCCACTGGAACACGTCATCGCCGCCAAGGCCGTGGCCTTCAAGATGGCTGCCGAGCCCGAGTTCCAGGAACGCCAGGTCCGCGTCCTTGAAGGCTCCAAGATCCTCGCCCAGCGCCTCCTCCAAGAAGACGTGGCCGCAGCCGGCATCTCCGTTGTCAGCGGAGGAACTGATGTCCACCTGGTGCTCGCCGACCTCCGCAATTCAGTACTTAACGGTCAGCAGGCTGAAGACACCCTGCACCGCATCGGCATCACCGTCAACCGCAACGCCGTCCCCTTCGACCCCCGCCCGCCGATGGTCTCCTCGGGCCTGCGCATCGGCACCCCCGCCCTCGCCGCACGCGGTTTCAAGGCTGAGGACTTCACTGAAGTCTCGGACATCATTGCGACGGCGTTGATCGCCGCAGCGAATAGCGGAACCACCAGCGGCACCGAAGCAGGCACCGAAGGTGACGTGACCCTGGACGACGCCACCGCCGTCGAACTCCGCCGCCGCGTCACCGCCCTGGCAGAGAAGTTCCCGCTGTACCCGCACCTTTCCAATAACGGCAATGGCGCCGCAACCGCAACCGAAGCAGAACTGATTGGAGCAGCCAAGTGAGTGCAGACCACCTCCCCGAACACCCGGACTTCCTCTGGCGCAACCCGGACCCGAAGAAAAGCTACGACGCCGTGATTGTGGGCGGCGGCGGGCACGGCTTGGCCACCGCGTACTTCCTGGCGAAGAACCACGGCATGACCAATATCGCCATCTTGGAAAAGGGCTGGCTGGCCGGTGGAAACATGGCCCGCAACACCACCATCATCCGTTCCAACTACCTCTGGGACGAGAGCGCAGCCATCTACGAGCACGCGCTGAAGCTCTGGGAAATCCTGCCCGAGGAACTTGAGTACGACTTCCTCTTCAGCCAGCGCGGCGTCATGAACCTCGCCCACACCTTGGGCGACGTCCGCGAAAGCGTTCGTCGCGTGGGCGCCAACAGGCTCAACGGCGTGGACGCCGAATGGCTTGACCCGCAGCAGGTCAAGGAACTCTGCCCCATCCTGAACATCAGCGACAATATCCGCTACCCCGTCATGGGCGCCACGTACCAGCCGCGAGCAGGCATCGCCAAGCACGACCATGTGGCGTGGGCCTTCGCCCGCAAGTGCGATGAACTGGGCGTGGACATCATCCAGAACTGCGAAGTCACCGGCTTCATCAAGGACGGCAACCGGGTCACCGGCGTCCAGACCACCCGAGGCACCATCAACACCGAAAAAGTTGGTCTTTGCGCCGCCGGCCACAGCTCGGTCCTGGCAGAAATGGCCGGCTTCCGCCTGCCGATCCAGAGTCACCCGCTCCAGGCACTGGTGTCCGAACTGCACGAACCCGTCCACCCCACGGTGGTCATGTCCAACCACGTCCACGTGTACGTCTCCCAAGCACACAAGGGCGAACTGGTGATGGGCGCCGGCGTCGATTCCTACAACGGCTACGGCCAGCGCGGCTCCTTCCACGTGATCGAGGAGCAGATGGCAGCAGCCGTGGAGCTCTTCCCGATTTTCGCCAGGGCACACGTGCTCCGGACCTGGGGCGGCATTGTGGACACCACCTTGGATGCCTCGCCGATCGTCGGCCTCTCCCCGGTGGAGAACATGTTCGTCAACTGTGGTTGGGGAACCGGCGGCTTCAAGGGCACTCCGGCGGCAGGCCTGACGTTCGCGCACACCATTGCCACGGGCGCTCCGCACGAGCTAAACAAGCCCTTCGCACTGGAGCGCTTCGAGACCGGCGCCTTGATCGACGAACACGGCGCCGCAGCCGTAGCCCACTAGCCAGGACAGGACAAGACATGCTCCTCATTTCATGCCCCAACTGCGGGCCTCGCGACGAAACCGAATTCCACTACGGCGGCCAGGCACACGTCGCCTACCCGGAGAGCCCGAATGACCTCACGGACCGCCAATGGGCTGAATACCTGTTCTACCGCGAGAACACCAAGGGAACCTTCGCCGAACGGTGGGTCCACAGCACCGGATGCCGCCAGTGGTTCAACATGCTCCGCGACACCGTGAGCTACGAGATTCACTCCATCTACGGGATGGGCCAGCCCCGGCCGGACATCAAAGCCCCCGGCCAAAGAAGCGAACCGGACCAGCCAGGCGAGTTCACCCAGGCTGGCGAGTTCGGCCAAGCCGGCGAACCAGGCCTCGCCCCCGGCGCCGCCTCACCTACGGCCACCACCCCCATCTCCTCGGAAGGAGTCTAGAAGTGACCAGCAAGAACGCACGCCTCGCCACCGGCGGACGCATCGATCGCAGCATCTCTTGGCGCTTCACCGTGGACGGCCAGGAATTCACCGGCCACCCGGGTGACACCATCGCTTCGGCGCTGCTGGCCAATGGCCACATCAACGCCGGTAACTCCCTCTACGAGGACCGCCCCCGCGGCATCATGGCCGCCGGCGTGGAAGAGTCCAACGCCCTGGTCAAGATCGCACCCCGGTTCCGTGGACACGTTGCCGAGTCCATGCTTCCCGCCACCGCCGTATCGCTGGTGGATGGCATGAACATTGAACTCCTGTCCGGCCTGGGCAAGCTCGATCCCAACGAGGATAAGGCTGAGTACGACAAGAAGTACGTCCACACGGACGTCCTGGTGGTCGGCGGCGGTATCGCAGGCCTTGCCGCGGCCCGCGAAGCTGTCCGCACCGGCGCCCGCGTCATCCTCATCGATGACCAGCCCGAACTCGGTGGCTCCTTGCTCTCCGGTTCCACCGTCCCCGAACTGGCCGAGCAGATTGAAGGCAAGCCGGCCCTGGAATGGGTTGCTGACGTGGAGGCCGAGCTGGTTTCCGCTGCAGAATGCACGGTGCTGAACCGCACCACCGCATTCGGCTCCTACGACTCCAACTACTTCATCGCAGCCCAGAACCGCACGGACCACTTGAGCGTTCCTGCGGCGTCGGGTGTCTCCCGCCAGCGTATTTGGCACATCCGTGCCAAGCAGGTTGTCCTGGCTCCGGGCGCCCACGAGCGTCCGCTGGTCTTCGAGAACAACGACCGCCCGGGCATCATGCTCGCCTCGGCAGCCCGCACCTACCTGAACCGTTATGCCGTGGCAGCAGGATCCCGCGTGGTCATCAGCACCACCAACGATTCCGCTTACGCTCTTGCCGCGGATCTGAAGGCAGCAGGCGTGGCGGTTGCCGCCGTCGTCGATGCCCGTCCGCAGATCAGCGCGAAGGCCGCTGCCGCCGTCGAGTCCGGTATCCGGGTGCTCGTCGGCAGCGCCGTTGCGGATACCTCCGCAGATGAGAATGGCCGCCTGAGCGGCGTCACCGTCCGCAGTATTAACGACGACGGCGAACTCACCTCGGGCGTCGAACAGCTGGCTGCCGATCTCCTTGCAGTTTCCGGTGGTTGGAGCCCCGTGGTCCACCTCCACAGCCAGCGCCAGGGCAAGCTGCGTTGGGATGACGAGCTCGCTGCTTTCATCCCCACCAAGCCGGTCCGCGACCAGCAGGTTGTTGGCGCAGGCCGTGGCAGCTACGAACTCCAGGACTGCCTGGCAGAGGGCATCTCCGCCGGAGCGGCCGCATCCATCGCTGCCGGCTTCGAGTCCGCAACCACCCCGGCGGTGCTCCAGGAACCCGTGGCAAGCGCGCCGAGCCGCCAGCTCTGGCTGGTTCCCGGCCAGACCGGTGAGCCGGGCGAGTGGCACCACCACTTTGTGGACTTCCAGCGCGACCAGTCCGTGGCCGACGTCCTTCGCTCCACCGGAGCAGGCATGCGGTCCGTGGAGCACGTCAAGCGGTACACCTCCATCAGCACGGCCAACGATCAGGGCAAGACGTCAGGCGTCAACGCGATCGGCGTCATTGCCGCAGCACTGAAGTTCGGCGGCGCAGAGAGCATCCCGGGCGTCGGCGAGATCGGAACCACGGCGTACCGTGCACCGTTCACCCCCGTCGCCTTCGCAGCCCTGGCCGGTCGCCAGCGCGGCGAGTTGTTCGACCCCGCCCGCGTCACCTCCATCCACCCGTGGCACGTGGCCCAAGGCGCACTGTTCGAAGATGTTGGACAGTGGAAGCGCCCCTGGTACTACCCGCAGGGCAGTGAGGACATGGACACGGCAGTCCTGCGCGAATGCGCAGCGGTCCGCGATTCCGTGGGCTTCATGGACGCCACCACGCTGGGCAAGATCGAGATCCGCGGCAAGGACGCAGGCGAATTCCTGAACCGCGTGTACACCAACGCGTTCAAGAAGCTCGCCCCGGGATCCGCCCGCTACGGCGTGATGTGCACCTTGGACGGCATGATCTTCGACGACGGCGTGACCCTGCGCTTGGACGATGACCGCTACTTCATGACCACCACCACCGGCGGCGCAGCCAAGGTACTGGACTGGCTGGAAGAGTGGCACCAGACAGAGTGGCCGGAACTCGATGTGGTCTGCACGTCCGTCACGGAACAGTGGAGCACCATCGCCGTAGTTGGCCCGAAGTCCCGTGCAGTGATCGCCAAGGTTGCACCCCAGCTCGCCGAAAACGGTGGCCTGGAGGCAGAGAACTTCCCGTTCATGACCTTCCGCGAAACCACACTGGCCTCCGGAGTTCAGGCCCGCGTTTGCCGCATCTCCTTCTCCGGTGAACTCGCCTACGAAATCAACATCCCGTCCTGGTACGGACTCAACACCTGGGAAGCAGTTGCTGCCGCCGGCGCCGAGTTCAACATCACCCCGTACGGCACGGAAACCATGCACGTGCTCCGCGCCGAAAAGGGCTACCCGATCGTGGGGCAGGACACCGACGGCACGGTCACCCCGCAGGACGCCGGCATGGACTGGATTGTCTCCAAGGCCAAGGACTTCATCGGCAAGCGCTCCTACCTTCGGCAGGATGCAAGCCGCGAGGACCGCAAGCACTTGGTCAGTGTCCTTCCCGTGGACCACTCGCTCCGTTTGCCCGAAGGCACGCAGCTGGTGGAAAAGGGCATCCCGGTCAACCCGGCCAACGGACCCGTCCCCATGGAGGGCTTCGTGACCTCCAGCTACCACAGCGCCGCGCTGGGCCGTTCCTTCGCCCTGGCTCTCATTCAAAACGGCCGCAACCGCATCGGCGAGACCCTGGTGGCCTCGCTGGGAGACCAATTGGTGGACGTGGTTGTTGGCGAAACCGTACTTTTCGATGCTGAAGGGACCCGCAAAGATGGCTGAAACAGCAACACCAGCAGAAACCGCACACGTCGACCGCGTCCGGGGCGCCCGCCGCAGCCCGGCCGAGCACCTGGCTGACGCTTTCACCTCCGGCTCCGTGCCGGGCACGGTGACTATCACCGAGATTCCGTACCAGGCCATGGTGGGGATTCGGGTGGACCGAACGTCCGACGCCGGTGCCCGCGTTGCGTCCGTGACCGGCGGCTTGCCAGCCGCTTGCGGTGAAGTGACGGGCAGCGGTTCCGTTCATACCCTGTGGCTCGGCCCCACCGAGTTCATGGTGGTGGCACCGGAAGAAGCCCACGACTCCTTGGGCGGCTCCCTGGTCAGCGATCTGACCGCAGCCCTGGGCGGCGACTCCGGGCAGGTGGTGGACTTGTCCGCCAACCGCACCACATTCGAGCTCTCCGGCAGCCACGCCCGCGCAGTGCTGGAGAAGACCTGCGCTTTGGACTTGCACCCGCGCGTCTTCAAGGCCGGCACGGCTGTCTCCACGGAACTCGCCCACATCCCGGTGATGCTCTGGAAGACCTCGGAGGAGTCCTACCGGATCTTTCCCCGGGCCTCGTTTGCCGATTTCCTGGGACGTTGGCTCCTGGACGCCATGCGGGAGTACGCCTCACCTGAGGTCCCCTAATGGCACTGAGTGTGCTTGATCTGTTTTCTGTTGGCATCGGGCCGTCGTCTTCACACACGGTTGGCCCCATGCGCGCGGCAAAGCAGTTCACGGACGGTCTTGAATCGTCCGGCCAGCTTCCGGCCACGGTGCGCGTCCAGGCTGAGCTCTTCGGCTCGCTGGGCGCCACCGGCCGGGGCCACGGCTCAGACAAAGCCGTGGTGCTGGGGCTGCAAGGCCACTCCCCCGAAACTGTTAACACACATACCGCTGACGACCAGGTTGCAGCTGCAGCCCTCGACGCCGAACTGCGCCTGGGCGGCAACCACCGGGTGGACTTCAACTGGGACGAGGACGTGGTCCTGCACCGTCGCAAGTCGCTGCCTGCACACCCCAACGGCATGACGTTCCGCGCGTTGGACCACACGGGCGGCGTGCTCCGGGAACGCAGCTACTACTCCATCGGTGGCGGCTTTGTGGTGGACGGGGACGTCTCCGGCGCAGACAAAGTGGTAGCCGACGACACCGTTCTCCCCTACCCCTTCACCACAGCAGACGAACTCCTTGCCATCTGCCTCCGCGAGGGCAAGTCCATCTCGGACATCATGCTGGCCAACGAGCTCGTGTGGCGTTCCGAGGAGGAACTGCGTGAGAAGTTGCTGGGCATCTGGGCTGTCATGCAGGAGTGCGTGGACAACGGCTGCTCTGCCGAGGGAATCCTGCCGGGAGGCCTGAAGGTCAGGCGACGGGCGCCGTCGTTGTTCAAAAAGCTTTCCGAAACCGACGCCGACCTGAACGGTAGTATCTCAGCGGACCCGCTCCTCGCCATGGAATGGGTCAACCTCTTCGCCTTGGCAGTGAATGAGGAAAACGCTGCGGGCGGCAGGATCGTCACTGCGCCCACCAATGGCGCGGCCGGAATTGTCCCGGCAGTGCTGCACTATTACACCAAGTTTGTTCCGGGAGCTAACGACGACGGCGTCGTGCGCTTCCTGCTGGCGGCGGCCGCCGTCGGAATCTTGTTCAAAATCAACGCGTCCATTTCCGGTGCCGAGGTGGGCTGCCAGGGTGAAGTGGGTTCCGCCTGCTCCATGGCTGCGGCCGGCCTCTGCGAAGTCCTGGGTGGAACGCCCGAGCAAGTGGAAAATGCCGCCGAAGTTGGCATTGAACACAACCTGGGCCTCACGTGCGATCCCGTGGGCGGGCTGGTGCAGATCCCCTGCATCGAACGCAACGCGATCGCCAGCGTCAAAGCCATCAACGCCGCCCGTCTTGCCCTGCACGGCGATGGCAGCCACAAAGTTTCCCTCGACAAAGCCATCAAAACCATGCGCGAGACAGGCGCAGACATGAAATCCAAGTACAAAGAGACCTCCCGTGGGGGCCTCGCCGTCAACGTAGTGGAGTGCTAGCCATGACTGCCATCCAAACCGAAACCGCTGCCGCCTCCTCCGCGGAGACCACAGTGGAACACGTCCTCACCCTTGACTGCCCCGAAGGTCCCGGAATTGTGCACGCTGTGTCCGGGTTCCTGTTGGACCACGGCTGCGACATCATCGACAACAAGCAGTTCGGTGACCGCGCCGAAGGCCACTTCTTCATGCGGGTGCATTTCGCCTCCTCCGGCGACGAATCCACCGTGGAAGCGCTGCGTTCCGCTTTCTCCCCCGTTGGCGAAAAGTACGGCATGAACTGGCAACTGGAACGCCAGGGACACAAGCGACGCGTGCTGATCATGGTCTCCAAGTTTGGGCACTGCCTGAACGACCTCCTGTTCCGGGCACGGATTGGCGAGCTGCCCATCGACGTTGTGGGCGTAGTGTCCAATCACACCGACCACCAGGGTTTGGCGGAGTGGCATGGGATCCCGTTCTTCCACATCCCTGTCACCGCAGCCACCAAACCTGCCGCCGAGGGGCGCTTGCTGGAGATCATTGACGAGCTGGACGTGGAACTCATTGTGCTGGCCCGCTACATGCAGGTGCTCAGTGACGACCTGGCCCGCAAACTCGATGGCCGCGCCATCAACATCCACCACTCGTTCCTGCCAAGTTTCAAGGGCGCCAAGCCCTACCACCAGGCATACGCACGTGGTGTGAAAACTGTGGGCGCCACAGCCCACTACGTGAACGGCGAGTTGGACGAAGGTCCCATCATCGCCCAGCAGGTAGTGGAAGTGGACCACACGTTCGGGCCGGACGATCTCGTAGCCGCCGGCCGGGACACCGAATGCAAGGCCCTCAGCAACGCCGTTCGCTGGCACTGCGAGGGGCGGATCATCCTGAATGGGAACAGGACGATCGTGTTGAAGTAGGGCTCTGCAAGCACCCATTTCGATGGTTCCCTGCGCATACGCTGTTGCGAACGGCACTGTGTGCAGGGAACCATCGAATTGGCGTTTAACAGGAGCTACACCCGGGCCAGCCTCGTAGCCAGATGCAGCGCTGCCAGCCGGCCGTTACCCCGCGGGTCACCGCCGCATAGCTCGAAGATTCGCTGGAGCCGGTGATGCAGTGACTGCCGTTCCAAGTGCAGCTCACGTGCAGCCTGGGCCGTGTTGCAGCCGGTATCCAGCCATACGGTCAGCGTCCTCATGAGTTCTGACTTCTTCAGGCGATCATGCTCGACGACGGCACCCAGCTGCCGCTGCACGAACCCTTCACGGGTGCCCGGTTCCAGCGACTCCTGGGCAAGGAGCTCCACTGCAAGCGTGTCTGCATCCACAACACCGTTGCCAGCCGGGGTCAGATCAAGTGCCCTGCGCGCCTCCGCCAGGGACCACGGTGCCTCAGCAATACCGCGGCCCAGCGGCCCGACGGCCACCAAGGATCCGGCTGGCACTTCTAACTGACGCAGCGCCTCCATCAATTCCCGGCGGGCGGCAGCACCCCCAGCCAGCGATGCGCCGTCCAAGGACGCCAGTGCGATCAGTTCAGCGTTGTTGGCGTAACTCGCGCTGTGCGGCACACGCTCCCGGAGCAACGCGTCCACAGCCGGACGCAAATGCCCTGCGCCGGTTGACCGAACCACGACGGCGGCAACCAGGCCGTTCACCGGGAAGCCCGACGCTGGTCCGAGTTGCTGGAGCTGCCAGTGCTGGCCTCCTGCATTGATGGCACGCATGAGTTCGATGCCCGCCAATTCTTTCAGTCCGGGAGGCATCCGCTGCAGCAACGCCAGGCCCAGAATGTCCACGGAACGTTCGCCGGCCACGCGCGCTAGCCCACCGTCGGCGCCGTCGTGAGTTTCCAGCTCAAGGCGCGCGGCCAGGACGCCGCGCACCGGCACATCCACCGTGGTGACCGTGCCGTCGTCGTCGAACGAACCGGCGGCGCCGAGGGTGAGGCCTGACGGCGAGACCAGCCGCGCGCTGGCACCTGTCCGCTCGGACAAGACAGCCAGGAGTTGGTCGAGCCCGCCACCGTGGGCAAGTTCGGCGGCCATTGCATGGCTGGCCTGGTCGCCATGCTGGAGGTGCTCCACGGATTCGCTGACCAAGAGCGAATTGATCTCCTGCATGACCCCGACGAACGGAACCACGTGACGCAGCTCGATCACCGGCAACCCGGCAGCCTCCGCTATCTCCAGCATTCCCGCAGGCACTTCGGGCAAGGCGGGACCGGTTTCCAGGGCCAACGCCGCGATCCCCCGTGTTGCCAGTTCACGGACGTATTCGGCCTGCCGATCGGCCGTGACACCGGCGAGCGCTTGACCCCCGCTCAGCAGCAATTCGCCGCCACTGAGGAGCGGCGCTATGTCCAGGACCTCGCTGGAGTGCACCCACCGGACGGCCCGGGTGAGTGCGTCAGGCACGTTGTTGAGTAATCGGGGTTCTGCTGATGTGAGGCTTTGATACTCCAAAGCCGCGCCCAGAAGGATGGACATGACACTCCGTATGGTTAGCGGATATTTGCTTATACACATCGTATCTTGTTGCTGTGATCCACGGCACATACGCTGAAAGAGTCCCTTTCAACCACGGAGGCTCTCCCCATGCAAGACAACCTCTCCCCCACGCCTTCAAGCCCACCTTCAGGTGCATCGCAGTCAGGTCCGGCAACGGCGCCGGGTCATGACAGTGAAGCCTGGCTTCAGCCCATCCCCGAAGCAGACCGCACCCGCAAAGTTTCCGGACAGTTCTGGATCTGGGCAGGCGCCAATCTTGCACCAATCAACTGGGTGCTCGGCGCCCTCGGCATCCACCTTGGCCTCGGTTTCGCCGACACGGTGATCGTGCTGGTCCTGGGAAACCTGATCGGCATGCTGCTTTTCGGCTGCTTTGTCCTCCTCGGCCAGAAGACCGGCGCCACGGGCATGGTGTTGGCCCGCGCAGCCTTCGGGCGTCGAGGCAACTACCTCCCTGCCGCCATCCAAGCGCTCCTGGTGATCGGCTGGTGCGCCGTCAACACGTGGATCATCCTGGACTTGGTCATGGCGCTCTTCGGAACCCTTGGCTGGGTAGATCCGGAAGCCAAGAACTACGCCTGGAAGATCGGCGTCGCCACAGCCATCATGGCGGCCCAGGTTGCCATCGCCTGGTTCGGCTACAAGGCCATTGCGGCCTTTGAAAAATGGACCGTGCCGCCAACCATCATCATCCTGGCCGTCATGTCATGCGTGGCCTGGTTCGGAATGAAGATTGACTGGGGCTACGCAGGACCCGCCGGCAACATTCTTGAAGGCTCCGAGCGCATTGCCGCCATGAGCGCAGTGATGACAGCAATCGGCATCGGCTGGGGCATCACTTGGTTCACCTACGCCGCCGACTACTCCCGCTTCGTCAGCACGTCGGTTCCCAAGCGCAAGGTTTATCTCGCTTCGGTCCTCGGCCAGTTCATCCCCGTTGTGTGGCTCGGCGTCCTCGGCGCAAGCCTCGCCACCAACAGCGGCGAGATCGACCCCGGCAAACTGATCGTGCAGAACTTCGGAGTCCTGGCCCTCCCGGTCCTCCTCATGGTCCTGCACGGCCCCATCGCCACCAACATCTTGAACATCTACACTTTCTCCGTAGCCACGCAGGCCCTGGATATCAAGATCAGCCGCCGCAAGCTGAACCTGTTTGTCGGCGTCTTCTCACTCATCGCCGTGGTGTTCTTCATCTTCCAAGAGGACTTCGCAGCGGTTCTCGATGCCTGGCTGATCGGCTTGGTCGCTTGGGTTGCCGCCTGGGGTGGGGTCATGCTGGTGCACTACTTCTGGCTCGAAAAGCGCTGGCCAGCCAAGGTGGACCGCCTCTTCGACCCCGTTGGAACTCACCGTTTGCCAGTCATCAATTGGGCCGGCATCGTGTCCCTGCTGGTGGGCATCTTCTCCACTTGGCTGTTCATGTACGGGTTGGTTCCCGCCATGCAGGGCCCCGTCGCCGTGGCCTTGGGCGGCTGGGACCTCTCGTGGCTGGCTGGTGGACTGACCAGCGCGGCAAGCTACGCACTACTCGGCCCGCGGGCCCACAAGAAATATCTCCTGGCGGACTCAAACCATGTGTCGGCAAACCAGCAGGCTGCCACGTCCACTCCGGCCGCCCCCGCAGTTCCCGAAAGGACCACAGCATGAACCAGCCCGCTTTCGCCGATTCGCTTCACCAGATCACATGGCCTGAGGGCTACCAGGCCGCAGCGTCCTTCACCTTCGACGTCGATGCCGAGTCCTGCACCGTCGCCCATGATCCGTCCAGCACCCGGCGGATGTCCCTCATGAGCCACCAGTCGTACGGCCCCAGGATCGCTGTGCCGCGCTTGCTTCAGATCCTGGACCGCCAGAACATCAAGGCAACGTTCTTCATTCCGGGCTTCACGGCGGAGAGCTACCCGGACGTGGTCCGCAGGATCGCTGATGCCGGGCACGAGATCGCCCACCACGGATACCTTCATGAGCCCATGCAGGGAATCGACGCAGCCACCGAGGCAAGCTACCTGGACCGAGGCCTTGAAGCACTGGCCAGCGTGGCGGGAATCCGGCCGGTGGGTTACCGGGCGCCATGGTGGGAGCTGAACTGGCAGTCGCCCGCCCTGCTGGCGGATCGTGGTTTCCTTTACGATTCGAGCCTGCTCGACGGCGATGCCCCCTACCGGATGGCCGTGGCCGACGGCGATTCCCGGGACATCGTGGAGATCCCCGTGGACTGGGCGCTGGATGATTGGGAGCAGTACGGCTTCTACCCCGGAGTCACTGGCAGCGGAGTGATCGAGAGTCCCGCGAAGGCCCTGGAAATGTGGACACTTGAAGCCCAGGCGCACCATTCCCAAGGCAGCTGTTTTGTCCTGACCAACCACCCCTTCATCTCAGGCCGGCCCTCCCGCGCCGTGGCGCTTGAGCAGCTGATTGAGCGGGTCAAGAACCTGGACGGAATGTGGGTGACCACCTTGGCCGAGATCGCGCAGCACACCAAGTCCACTGTTCATGAAATCCACACGCACGCCCGGATTGACGTCCCCATGTTCCCAGGGGCCGGCGCAAGCTTCCGCCCGGCGCAGGTCAAGGTTCCCTCGCTGCACTAGCCCTTCCGCCGCGCCAGTCCACCCACCTCCGCCGAGATGGCAAAAGATGACAATCCCGGGGCCCGGGATTGTCATCTTTTGCCATCTCGCGGTGGATTGTGAGCTCCTTAGCCATTCACGGCGTTGATCCACACTCCGATGATCCATGTACTGGCAGCGGCACACGCGAGCCCGAACTCCACCAGGATGCCGATTCCGGTCGCTTTCAGCGCCGCACCGCTGGAGCGGACAGCAACCCGGAAGTCACGGGTCCGCTGGACTTCGCTGAGGAGAAGACCCACGGCGAACCCCACAAAGAGCCCCACTACAGGGATAACGAACATTCCCACTACGCCCAGGACCACGCCGATCAGCACCGACCTGTTCGGGATGCCGTGTTGTTTCAACTTGCGTCCGGTGAGCACGGCGCTGGCGGCCATTCCCGCCACCACAAACACCATTCCGACGGCGAAGATCACCCAGCCGAGCGGACCGGCACCTCCCCAGATAGCCCAAGCCAGCAGGCTGGCGCCAATGAGGATACTGCCCGGGAGTACAGGAATGATGGTCCCGGCGACACCTACCGCAATGGCCAGGCCGCAGACGATGGTCACGATAAGTTCGGCGTTCATGGTCCTCAGTCTAGGTGGGCTCCGTGAAGAGCAAGCGCTGGCTTGCAGAGCGGGCCCTGCGGAGAATCGTTGTATGAACAACTGGGCGGCAACAAACAGAGCAGAGCGGTGCGGGCCCTCGAAGACTAAGAAAACGAGAGATTAACGTCCAGATAACTTGTATAGACAAGTAGCGATTTCCGTTGCTTGCTGGCAGGTGAAGCGACAGGGTTGAGGAGTCAGGCCGTGGGCACGCACTGTGCCAACGGCTCCCATTCGGACCCGAACATGGAGATACCTTTGGACAACGCCCGTCCTTTCCGCAGAGCCTTGGCAACGGCCGCGCTGACGCTCGCAGCCGCCGCCGTGCTTCCCTCAGCCGCTATCGCGGCACCCGCAGAACCAAGCGCATCGGACGCCACCAGCCGTCCGGCCCAAGCGCCTTACGCAGGCCTTCCCGATGGCACCAAGCGCAAGAAGACGCTGGTGATTGGCATCGACGGCGCATCGATCGCCAAATTCGGCACTGCGGGCATGCCCAACGTGCAGGGAATCATGGACTCCGGCATGACCGCCAAGAGCAACCTGTTCGCCAACCCGATGGCCCCCACAGTGTCAGGAGCAGGCTGGTCGAGTATCGCCACGGGAGTATGGCCGGATAAGCACAACGTGGTGGACAACAACTTCACGGCCCCCAACTACGGCCAGTACCCCGACTACTTGAGCCGCCTCGAAACGGCCCGGCCCAACGCGTCCACGCTGGTTGTGGGCACGTGGGCGCCCATCCCCGAGACGGTCTTTGGTGAAAACGTTGACCTGAGAATTGCCGGCGGCAACGACGCCGGCACCACGGCCAAGGCCGTGGACTATTTGTCCAACGGCAACCCGGACAGCACGTTCATCCACCTGGACGAAGTTGACGGTGCCGGCCACTCCTACGGCACAGAGCGGGAGGAGTACCTCGCTGCGCTCCGCAAGGTGGACGGTCAAGTGGGCGAGATTCTCAACGCTGTGAAGAACCGCCGAAACTATAAATCCGAGGATTGGCTGGTGGTCCTCACTGCCGACCACGGGCACACCCCCACCGGCGGCCATGGTGGCAGCACCCCGGCCGAGCGCCAGACCTTCGTGATCGCCCAAGGCAAAGGCATCGAGCCGGGCACCGTCCGCAACGACGTCAAAATCACTGACATCGCACCCACTGTGCTCAAGCACGAGGGCGTCAAGGCAGAAGACGCTTGGAACCTGGACGGACAGGCCTTCAGCGATATCGAGCCGGATGCGTTCGATTCCCTCCGCGACAAGCTGCAGACCCGCGTTGATGAGACCGCCCCTGCAGCCGACGTGAAGGGTTGGACCAGCGCCGCACCCGAAGGCTGGACCATCGACAACTCCGCCTTGCCGGCCGGCGGTGTGACCGAATGGCGCGGGTGGTCGTTCGCCACTGACGAGTTCTGGACCAACGTGGACCGCAATCAGGGCCGCGAAACCTCCGTGCGCAACCGCAACGTGTTCGCCGTGGCCGACTCGGACGAATGGGATGACAAGGTGCACGCCGCCGGGCAGTTCGATTCCACCCTCATCAGCCCCGAGTTCAAGGTGAAGGGCGGCAAGACCGCAACGCTCTCCTTCGCCTCGAACTACAGGATTGACGGGCCCCAGAGCGGCGAAGTCCTGGTCAGCTACGACGGCGCAGCCCCACAGCTGGTGAAGTCCTACACCGCCAACTTCAACGGTTTTGAAAACTTGGCCTTGGAAGTCCCCAAGGGCGCAAAGAAGGCGAAAGTCAGCTTCCGCTACACCGGGACCAACAGCGCCTTCTGGACCGTTGACCAGGTAACGCTGGACCGCTAGCCCGTTACGCGCCTCAAGCAAGAACGACGGCGACGCTCCCCTGCACGGGAGGCGTCGCCGTCGTCAGTCTTGCGTAAGTAGCCGCTACTCGGTAACGGCGGCAGCAACTGCCGCGGTGACTGCCGGCGCCACTCGGGCGTCCAGCGGGCTCGGCACGATGTAGTCGGCCGAGAGGTCTTCTGCCGCGAGCTCAGCAATGGCATTGGCCGCGGCGATCTTCATGGCGGGCGTGATGCGGCGGGCCTTGGCATCGAGTGCGCCACGGAAGATTCCGGGGAAGGCCAGCACGTTGTTGATCTGGTTGGGGAAGTCGCTGCGGCCGGTGGCGACAACGGCTGCGTACTTCTGGGCTACCTCAGGCAGAACTTCCGGGTCCGGGTTGGACAGGGCGAAGACGATCGACTGATCGCTCATGAGCTTCAGGTGTTCTTCATCCAGCTTGGAAGAGGAGACGCCAACAAAGACGTCGGCGCCGGTCAGTCCCTCACCCGGACCGCCGCTGATGCCGCGGGGGTTGGTGCGCTGGGCCATGCGGGCTTTGACGCTGCCCGGATCTGCCACGAGATCGGCACGATCGGCGTTGACCACGCCCTTGGAGTCGAGCAGGATGACGTCCTTGATGCCTACGGCGAGAAGAATCTCGGCAATGGCGATGCCAGCGGCACCTGCGCCGGAAACAACAACCTTGAGGCCGGCGAGTTCACGTTGGGTCACCTTGGCTGCGTTGGTCAGGGCGGCGAGAACCACCACGGCGGTGCCGTGCTGGTCGTCGTGCATGACGGGGCAATCGAGGGCTTCAATGAGGCGCTCTTCGAGTTCGAAGCAGCGCGGAGCCGAAATGTCCTCGAGGTTTACGGCGCCGAAGCTCGGGCGGAGGCGGACCAGGGTCTCGATGATCTCGTCCACGTTGGTGGTGTTGAGGACCAGCGGGATGGAGTCCAAGTCACCGAAGGACTTGAAGAGGGCGGACTTGCCTTCCATGACCGGCAAGGAAGCGCTCGGACCAATATTGCCGAGCCCCAGCACCGCGGTGCCATCGCTGACCACAACAACCAGGCGTTCGGCCCAGGTGTGGGTGCGGGCAAGCTCGGGGTTGGCGTGGATCGCACGGCTGACCTGGGCAACGCCCGGGGTGTATGCGATGGAAAGGTCGCGCTTGTTGTTGAGCGGAACGGTGCTGGAAATGGTCAGCTTGCCGCCTTCGTGGGCTGCGAAGATCTCTTCTTCGCTCAGTACCAACGCTTCGTTATCAGTTGCAATTGTCTCAATGGACACGTCTTTGTCTCCTCAGGCTAGCCGTGGACCCACGGCACGATTTCGGGCAGGAACAGAACTGCTGGTGCGGGCCAAGGGTGACTGGTCCGGCATTGCTTCTGCAGATAGGGGGCTGCTAGCCGCTTCGGTGTTTCCAGCCTAGGGAAGCATTGAGGGTACAAGATTCAATACCAACAGAGACGATTCGAGAGTAAAACGTTCAACCAAGCCAAAGTGTGATCCGCGTCATGCCAAAAACGGTGTTCCGAGGGCCCATCGGTCTAGACCAGCACGTGCTTTGTTACTCCCCGGTGAGCAGCGTGCACGCTTTCTTCAGATCCTTCTCCGCCTCAAACAGGGACAGCCGGCGGCAGCGGACCGCCTGCACCAACCCGCTCACCAGGTGCAACAGGATGCGGGCCCTGACGGTGTCCTTTCCGGGGTCCTTACTCAACGAGCCCACTACTTCCTCGGACAGGGCGTCAATCTCACGCAGCAGCTGAGCCGTGTCATCGTCCTTGCCGGCAGGACGGATAAGGCAGTGTTCCACACCCGGCTGCATGACCCGCAGGTGGAAAATCTCCATCATCAAACCAGCGAGGGCGTGGCCTTTGCCTTCCCGCAGCCGGACGCCGTCGCGGAGTTCGCGCAACTGTTGCCTGTAGACCGCCAGCATGAGATGCGCTGTGGAGGGAAAGTAGCGGTAGAGCGTGCCGAGCGGAATGTCAGCCCGCGCCGCGACGTCGGAAAGGCTCAGGGTGTCGAATTGCCGCTGGGCAAAACCGGCCGCCGTTTTCAGGATGCGGGCATAGCGCAACTGCTGCCGCGGTGTGGTGGGCGCGGCAGCCATACGGGGCAGCCCCGTGGTCAGGTCAAGGGAGTAAGGTTCCAGTGAGTTTGATGCGGGCATTTCCGGCGATCTCTTGGCAGGCTGACAAGGAAACGGCCCGCTGGGTCAAAGACCGCGGCTGGCCGATCGCATCCATGATACGGGAGCAAAATGACCGTTTCCTGAGAGCTCGCTTTGCTTCCACAAGCCACGCCTTTGCCGCCTATCCGGGCCTGCAGACATACACTTCATGCAGGTTTGGAAGCCACTCAGGAGGAACACGCATGGGGACATTACGACGCCGGATTGCAGCGACGCTGCTGGCCGCCACAGTGGCGGCGGTGGCACTTAGCCCCCTGCCGGCGTCGGCCGCTCCCAGCAGCGGCCCGGACCCGATACTCAACGGTGAAGCGTTTGTGGGGAAGACGCTGACCGCGGACATCGGCCCCTACACGTTCTACGGCTGCGGAGGCGGCAAGGGTCCTGACTTCACCGTCTACTGGACCCGGGATGGCTTCCTTGTAGCCGGCGAAACAGCCCTGACCTACATCCTGGAACCCGAGGACGCAGGGGCGCGGATGGCTGTCCACGTTACCGCCAGCAAGACGGCCTGCACCGCGGAAACGTTGCACAGCGCCGAGACCAAGCCCGTGGGAGATGTGAACCGGGCTGCGGGTTTCACAGGCCGAAGCTTTGAATTGCTGACTCGCACCAACGATGGCTCCCTGCTCTTGTATGGGCGGACCGGAAATGGCTGGGACCCTGCCCGGACGGTGGGCTGGGGGTGGAACGGCTTCACTCTGGTCCTCGCTCCCGGAGACTTCAACGGCGACGGCAAAAGCGATGTCATTGCACGGGATGCGTCCGGGAGCTTGTATCTCTACGCGGGTGATGGAACGGGTGGATGGAAACCCGCGCAGACCATTGGCAAGGGATGGAACGTCTTCGACGCCATCGTCAGCCCCGGGGACTTCAATGGCGACGGACACAATGACATCCTGGCCCGCGAGCCCGGCGGGGCCTTGTACCTGTACCCCGGCGATGGTTCCGGAGGCTGGCTTGCACGCACCGCCGTCGGAACCGGCTGGAACGTGATGGACGCATTGCTGACGCCCGGCGACCTCAACGGCGACGGCAACGTTGACGTCCTTGCCCGGGACCGCAGCGGCAACCTGTACTTTTACGGCGGAAACGGCGCTGGCGGCTGGACAAGGTCCTGGCTGGTGGGGGTCGGGTGGAACGTGCTGAAAGCAACAGGCGCCGCCGGCGACTTTAACAGTGACGGCTTCAACGATGTGTACGGCGTAGATCAGCAAGGACGGCTGGTGATCTATTACGGTGACGGGCGCACAGGTTGGCGTGGCACGGAAGTGACCGGAAACGGCTGGGGCAATTTCACAGCGATCTTCTAGGGAAAGCCCAGCCGCGCTAGAATTGCCCCATAAAGTCTGGGGAGGACATCATGAATGCACCAATGCGCCCTACGTCCGGTGTGCGCCGAATGGTTGCAGGACTGGCAGCGGCAGTGGTTGCAGCCATCGCCATCGCGCCAGCGCCTGCCATGGCCACCATGGACCCCTCGGATCCCGTGGTTCACGGCGCGCCCTTTGTAGGCTCAACACTCACGCTTGAGATAGATCCTGCTTCCTACCGTGGCTGCGGCGCCGCTGCCGGCCCGGACTACAGCATCTATTGGACGCGGGATGGCGTTCGGGCCGACGACCATTGGGCTTGGTGGACTTACGAGCTCGATGAATCAGATCGCGGCAAGACCATCGCTGCCCACGTCCAAGCAAGCCAAAACGGGTGCGAGCCGCTGGAAGTCAGCAGTGAAGAAACCGCCCCTATCTCAGCATCCAACCGGGCCAACGGATTTACCGGCCGTGGCAACTTCGAGCTACTTGCGCGCCGCTCCGACGGCACTCTCATGCTGTACCCTCGCTTGTCCGATGCGTGGGAGTCACCCCGGACTGTCGGCCCCGGATGGAACGGCTTCAGCACCGTACTTTCCCCTGGCGACTTCACCTCCGATGGCACCAACGACATCTTGGCCAAGGACGCGGCCGGGAACCTTTTCCTCTATGCAGGCAACGGCAACGGCGGTTTCTACGCGGCCAGACAGATTGGCAGCGGCTGGAATGCCTTCAACACCATGGTCTCCCCCGGCGACTTCAACGGCGATGGCCACAACGACATCCTGGCCCGGGACGCCGGGGGCCGCCTGTACCTCTACCCGGGTAATGGCCTAGGAGGCTGGCTCAACCGGTCGCTGGTCGGAACAGGATGGGATGTTGTCAACAAGATCATCACCCCCGGCGACTTCAACGGTGACAACCACGTGGACCTCCTGGCACGGGATACTTCCGGAGCCCTGCGGCTCTACAGCGGCGACGGAGCGGGTGGCTGGTCCGGGACTGCCGTCGTCGGCCAAGGTTGGGCCGGCATGACCGCCATCGGCGCTGCGGGCGACATTGACAACAACGGCAATGTGGACGTCTACGCGGTGGATGGCTCCGGGCAGCTGCTGGCATATTACGGCGATGGCGACGGCGGATGGAACGGTGCCGCAGCCGTCGGTTGGGGCTGGGGCGGGTTCAACGGCCTGTTCTAACGAGGGGGCATACGGTTCCACGGAACCGTTCGGTGGTGCAGATCCAAGGTTTGGGGGCTAGCGTGGCAACATTCTCAGCACAACTCAGGACAAAAAAGCTGCAAGCAAGGAATCCGCTGAGGTTTCTCGTAGCGGCAATCCTTTGCTCTGCCCTGTTCCTGGCTAATCCTCCCCCGCCCTCATTTGCCGCCGGCCCGGACGTCCCCCTCCCCACCGTGGTAGCCAGGACGTCCCCTGCCACAGTGGGCCCGGGCAACACCATTTCCTTGTCCTTCACCCTCAGCGGCCCCGCCCAGGAAGTGGGCTTCACCTTCGTCAATGAGGACACCCTGGAGCAGGCCACGCTGTACGGCCCCACAAGCCAAGCCGCAGGCCCATACTCCGCCCAGGCAACGGTGCCCGTGAACGGAAGCGCGTTCAAGAATACGGGCAGGTACAAGCTCCTTTCCGTCAGCATCGTGCTCGTCTCCGGCCAAGGGACAGTGCGCTACGAACGGGATGGCAACGTCACGTTCCTCAGCCCCGGGCTCAGCGCTCCCACCCAGCGGCCTGGCGCCTTGGACGGCGTGGACTTCGCCGTCAACAACCCGAACTTCCCGCTGGTGGACAACCCCAACACCAAAGCCCCCGTGGTCTCCGGAGTGGCACGTTATGACCAGATCCTCACCACCGACAACGGAGCGTGGACCTACACTCCCACCGGGTACGCCTACCAGTGGCTGCGGAACGGCCAACCGATCGCCAACGCCACCACC
The DNA here is from genome assembly GCF_044756605.1 of Paenarthrobacter sp. NPDC091711. NCBI lineage: Bacteria > Bacillati > Actinomycetota > Actinomycetes > Micrococcales > Micrococcaceae > Paenarthrobacter > Paenarthrobacter sp. NPDC091711. The sequence goes on along the minus strand of NZ_JBIVTF010000003.1, from coordinate 362,818 downwards.
AACAACTATCGGGTTGCCGAAGCGGACCTCGACCAGACCCTATCGGTGAAGGTCACGGCCACCCGTGCCGGGTACCGGGCAGTCTCGGCATCCTCCCTGCCCCTGACGCCAACCTCCCCCATCACCGCCACAGCCCCCACGCTTTCGGGGAAGCTGACGGTTGGCGAGAAGCTCACGGGCGTCTTCAACGAGGGAAGCATTTCCTCAGGAACAGCCGGCGGTCCCACCAGTGTCAGGTACGAATGGGTGCGGAACGGAACCGTGATCAGCGGTGCCACCGACAAAAACTACATGTTGACCGCGGCGGACCGTGGCGCCGTCGTCGGCTTCCGCGCGGTGATCCAGGCCGGTGAGCCGGTCACCGCTACCCGGCCATACACCGCCTTCAGCCAGTCGGTGGTGAGGAACAAGGCCCACACAGCAGGATTCGACGCCGGTACCTCCTTGGACCTGTTCGCTCGGAATGCGTCGGCAAACCTTCTTTTGTACCCGACTGACGGCGCCGGCCGATGGCAGGCAGCAAGGACGATCGGCTACGGCTGGGATGTTTTTGACCTGGTATTTTCCGCCGGTGACTTCAACGGCGACGGCTTCAACGACGTCGTGGCCCGGGACGATGCCGGGACCCTCTACCTGTACCCCGGCAACGGGACCGGCGGTTGGCTGCCCCGAAAGGAAATTGGCTGGGGTTGGGACGTTTTCGACTCCATCATTGCTGCCGGCGACTTTTCCGGCGACGGCAACAACGATCTCCTGGCACGGACTCCCGCGGGCGCACTGGTGCTGTACCCGGGCAACGGCGTTGGCGGCTTCAAGGCCCCCGGAGCAGTGGGCCAAGGCTGGGAAGCACTGAACAACATTTTCTCCCCCGGCGACTTTGACGGCGATGGGAACCCGGATGTCATGGGCCGGGATGCGGCCGGGAACCTCCGGCTCTACGGCGGCAACGGCCAGGGCGGCTGGACCACTGCCAAGGGCATAGGGACCGGGTGGAACGTGATGTCCAGAATCGGGGGTTCCGGCGACTTCAACGGGGACGGATTCCATGACGTCTTCGCCATCGACTCCGCCGGACAACTGACCATGTACTACGGCAACGGTGCCGGAGGATGGAAGGGCGCTGGAGTTGTCGGCTGGGGATGGGGCGGGTTCACGGCCGTCTTCTAAGCCGATTTCGGTTGCATTTCCCGCTTGACGTGCGTCACATTGATGTCAATTTCGGTATTTCACTCTCATCTGCGTTTCCCCGGACCGCGTGGCTGTATCCTCATTTCAATTGGCCTCTACAGGCCGTGTTGGCCTGTACTTCTGGGGGAATCTTTGGGGTCTTATCCTGCTGCGCAATTTAGTGCTGCGCGCTCTCATTCTGCGCCCACATCAGCCCGTACTCTGCTGATCGCCCTGATGGTCACCCTGACCGCGCTCTTGTTGACACCGGTACCGCCTGCGCACGCGGCCGGTCCCGTTCTCTCCGCCTTCGCGCGGACGTCGGCGGCCACCGTGGATGCCGGCGCTCCTGTGACCTTCAGCTTCGCCGCCTCTGTGCCCCTGAAACGGGTGGAAGTCGGGTTGCGGAGCGCAGCCGGCAGCCACACCCTTACATGGGTTGAACCGACGGGCGCCCAGGAGGGTCTGGTGTCAGGCGTGGCTTCTGCTTCCTCATGGCCATCGGGGGCGATCGAGGTCAGCTACGTCCAGGTAATTACGACAGCGGGCGCCTCCCAGGTCTATTACCGGGGCGGCAGCATTTATCCGCCCGGCACAGGAACCACGCCCTTCGGGGATCCAGCCGCGCAGGACTTCAAAATGGAGAACCCACTGCTCCCCTATGTGACACCGGTTCCCGTTTCCCTGGTTCCCCTAAAGGCCACGTTCGCTCCCGGGCAGACGGCTCAAGTACAGGTCAAGCTCTCGCAGCTTGCCCAGGCTGTGAAGCTGGTGTTCCGCGATGCATCCGAGGTAACCACCTTCGAGTTGGCGTGGGCAGGGAATCCAGCGCCGGGCCCGCAAACGGTGACGGCAACAGCGGCGGTCACGGCCGCACAGGCTGCAGGTGCCTACACTCTGGAACGCGTGGAGATCACGTATTTCGACGGGCTGGCTAAGGACACCTACCACCGTGACGGATCCTTGGAGCGGACATCAGCTGTGCCCACGGGCACTGTGAGCCGCGCAGAACTCGCTGGATGTAATTTCGCAGTCAGCAACCCGGCCAAGGTACTGCAAAAACTCACTCCTACCGTGGCCCCCAGCATCAGTGGAGCTTTGGTCTACAACACGGTCCTCGGCATTAGTCCCGGGACGTGGCCGGTGGAAACTGCCCTCTCCGAGTACCAGTGGTACAGGAATGGCGATCCCATCGACTACGGCATCCGGGACACCTACCAGTCCAATATGACCGTGGACCCAGGAAGCATGATCTGGGTGCGATTCACCGCCCGAGCGGCCGGGTATCTACCCACCGTGGTCTCCTTGAGCCCCGTTGGACCCATGCCGCGCCGTGCCTGGGTGGGTAATTTGAACATCAACGGCGATGCATCTGTTGGCGGACTGCTGAGGCTGGATCATGGGCCCGCCGGTGTTGACCCCGTTGGCGGACAGCCCAGCTACACCTACGTCTGGAAGCGCAACGGAACACCCATTCCCGGAGCAACCTCCAGGGAGTACAAGCCCACGCTGGAGGACAAGGGCGTCATCATCACAGCCGGGGTCACAGCACGCTTCGACGCAGGCACTGTGGTCACCGAAGTGGTGGATCTCAGGGGTCTCGTCGCAGACAAGACCCGCGGCAAGGGCTTCAACGCGGACGGCACTGGCGACATTTTCGCGCGTGACGCCGGCGGCGATCTCTGGCTGTATCCCAGTAATGGAAGCGGCGGATGGTTGTCGGCGCAGAAAATCGGCGTGGGATGGGGCGGCTTCACGTCCCTGCTCTCGCCAGGCGACTTCGACGGCGACGGGAACGTTGATGTCATGGCGAGGGACAGCGCCGGAAAGCTCTTCCTCTACCAAGGAAACGGCCAAGGAGGCTGGCTTCGCTCTTACCAGATTGGCCAAGGGTGGGGCGCCGTGAAAGACATCGTGGCCCCCGGCGACTTCAACGGCGACGGAACGGCCGATCTCATTGTCAGGGATGCTTCCAACACCATGGTGATGTACCCCGGAAACGGTCGGGGAGGTTTCCTCACTCCCTACACGCTCAGTGGCGGATGGGGTGAGTTCAACGCGTTCATCTCGCCATCAACCAGCTCCATTTTCGCCCGTGACCGCGACGGCAACCTCAGGAAGTACTCGGGAGCCGGCAATGGATACTTCGCTGACAACGGGTGGACACCCAATGCCTTCAGTGCTTACGCGGGTTATGGCTGGGGAGGCTTCAGCCGCATTGGCGCGCCCGGTGACTTCGACAGCGATGGCGTTCCGGAAGTCTTCGGAATTCACCCGGATGGACGGCTCACCATGTTCTACGGGCTGGGCCACATCGCTTTGAAACGCCAAGCCACCATCGGTTGGGGCTGGAACGCCTTCAACTCAGTGTTCTAACCCACCACCAGCCCACATCAACTTCTCATCCCCGGGGGATCACTTGACCATAACCACCCCACCGCAGGCTGGACGTAAACGTTCAGGGCATCGGCTTCATAGACTCCTCACGGGGTTGGCAATGACCGCAGTCCTGTTGGCACCAGGACTCGTGTTGTCGGGCTCGCCGGCCATGGCGGCCGATCAGCCGGCGCCGCAGGTCACCGCCGTGAAATGGACTTCGCCTGAAACCGTTTCCCCCGGCTCCACACTTCAGTTCAACTTCACTCTGGCCCAGCGCGCCCAGCGGGTGGTCTTCGTTTACAAAGACGGATCCCTGGCCACTGAAAACCGCCTTGAATGGACCGGCGCGCCGGCTGCCGGTCCTCTCACGGCAACCGCATCAGCTCCTGTCACGGCCGGCGCTTTCTCCCATGGGCTGCACAAGCTGCAGAGCGTGGTCATCTACTACGGGTCCGACACCTTGGCGTACTACCGCGGTTCCACCATTCAACCCACCCTGCCGGTGTCATGGGAGAGCCTTGACTTCACCGTGAACAACCCCGGCAGTGTCCTGCTCCCCAATGCCAATCTGGTTCCACCAAGACTTGGCATCCGCAAAGAGGCTGGGTACTCCTACTCGTCCTTCTCAGTTGATCATGGGACATGGTCGGCTCCGCCGTCGTCGTACAGCTACGAGTGGTTCAGGGATGGAGTCCGGCAGAACGCTAACGCCGGGGACTTCTACGTTCCGGACTCTTATGCCGGAACGGGGTCCGGCCTGACCCTGAAGCTCACAGCCATGGCACCGGGACGCCTTCCCGAAACCGTGGAAACTGCACCCTTCTATCTGGTAGATGCCACCGAACCGTTCCTGACTCCCAATGTCTCGGTCCGCACTCCCACCAAAGCAGTCTTCGATGCCTCAACCATCAAAGGACTGCCGGTAGGAGCCAAACCAGCGGTCAGCTACCAGTGGCTGGTGGACAGGGTTAAGCCCGTAGCGGGGGCCACCGGTGACACGTACGTCCCCAAACCCTATGAGGTCGGTAAGCAGCTTGGCGTCGCGGCGGTGGTCAGTTACGGCGGCAGTGTGGTGGGTATCTTCCGTAGCTCATCAGACCCGACGGTCAAGATGCACTCGCTGCTGCGCGACTTCGACGGTGACTCACAGCCGGATGTGATCACCAGAAAGCCGAATGGCACCCTGACGCTGTTTTCCGGAGCCCCCGGAGGTTTCGCGAGCGGAAGCAAGGACATTGGGTGGGGCTGGGCCGGATTCACCTCCCTTTCATCTCCCGGCGACTTTGACGGCGATGGCTTCATGGACGTCCTGGCCCGCGATACCTCAGGACAGCTGTGGCTCTACCGGGGCAACGGACGCGGCGGATGGCTGGGCTCCTCAGTCATTGGTACCGGGTGGGGTGTCTTCAGCGAGATCATTCCCGCCAGTGACTTCAACGGCGACGGTACCAGCGACATTCTGGCCCGCGACGCCCAAGGCGGGCTCTTCCTCTACCCCGGTAACGGCCGTGGTGGATGGCTTCCGGCATCGCAGGTGGGGCAGGGGTGGAATATCTTCAACAAAGTATTTACCCCGGGCGATTTCAGTGGCGATGGCGTCTCCGACATTCTTGCCAGAGGAACGGACGGACGGTTGAACGCTTACTATCCCGACGGCAAGGGGGGATGGTCTTCCTCACGGGTCCTGCAAGGAAACTACGCTTCGAACCGGTACATGGGTCCCTTGGGCAGTTTCAGCTCAGCAGAGATGTACAACTACTTCTTCGCGGTGACGGACCAAGGCGATTTCCGCGTGGAGGAAATGAGTACTGAAGGGTACTCCTACCGGCAGTCGTACCAGATCGGCACCGGATGGGGCTACCTCACCGCCGTCTTCTAACCACTTGGGGGAAACTTTGGACCATATAAATATCCAGCGACCGTCCGCGACAAGCCGGCGGCGCCGCATCTTTGTATTGCTGACAACATCGGTGCTTGCCGGAACCTTGGCCACTCCCGTTGCAGCCGGACCGGCCATCGCTGCTCCCTCAGCCGCTCCGGCCCAGGCGGCTTCCCTCGTGGCAGCCTCGCCCCGGCAGGTGTTCATGGGCCAGCCGCAGCTCAGCGGCGATCCCACTGTGGGAGGCCTGCTCAGCGCGGAGTTGGGAGGCTACGCACCATTTGTGGTTCCCGCAGGCGGAACTCCGGTCTTCAGCTACACATGGACCCGTGACGGCCAGTCAATACCCGGTGCCACGGGCTCAACGTACCGGGCTACGGCTGGGGACCTCGGCCGGGTAATCGCCGTTCTCGTCACCGTTTCGTACGACGCCGAATCACGGCTGACGCTGCAAGCGGACTATCCGCTGCGAATCGCTGCGAAACCGCGGGCTCGAGGCTTCAACGGCGATGACACCCTGGACATCTTTGCCCGCGACGCGGCCGGACGGCTTCTTCTTTACCCGACTGATGGCCGAGGCAATTGGCGCCCGCCGCAAGTTCTTGGCACAGGCTGGAACGTTTTCAACATTCTGTTCTCACCCGGAGATTTCGATGGCGACGGCACAGTGGACGTCATCGGCAGGGACGCACAAGGGCGGCTCTTCCTGTATCAGGGCAACGGAACAGGCGGCTGGAAGGAGGCCTTGCAGATCGGCCAGGGCTGGCAGGACTTCAAGACCGTCTCAGCTGCGGGCGACTTCAACGGCGATGGGAGCAATGACCTGATTGTTGTTGATCGCTGGCATCAAGCGATTCTGTACCCAGGCAACGGCCGGGGCGGATTCCTCCAGCCGTACGGTGTGGATACCTACTGGATCAATCGGGATCCTGTGTTCGCCATTGGCCACTTCGGCGGCAAGAACAAACTGGGTGTGGTCTCCCGGACCATCTACGGTGATCTAGTGCTCCATACCTCCTCCCGTAACGGGTGGTTTGACGGTACAGAACACATCGGTACCGGGTTTGGCGGCATGACGACTGTGAGCTCAGCCGGCGACTTCAACGGGGACGGCAAGATCGATGCTTACAGCATCAATGCCGCAGGCCAGCTGACCATGTACTACGGCAACGGTTCCGATTACCTGACCAGCGGCCGACCAGACATCCGATGGTACGGACAATCCGTCGTCGGCTGGGGCTGGGGTGGATTCACCGCCGTCTTTTAGGCCTAGTCCACGCTCTTGATCTTCACCACGAACACAGCGCCCAAGAGCCCAATGACTGCGGCGGCTACGTACAGCGAGACGTAGCCGCCCCAGAAAAGGACAAACGGCGACGCGATCAAGGGCGCGATCACCTGGGGCAAGGAGTTGGCGATGTTGATAACGCCCAAATCCCGGCCGCGGTCCATCCCAGTGGGAAGGACCTGCGTGATGAGTGCGAAGTCAACGGCGAGATACGCTCCGAATCCAATCCCCAACACCACCGCACCGGCAAGCCCGCCGATCCACGTCGGCGCGAAGGCAAGGATCAGTGACGCAAGCGCAATGATCACCGACGAAGCGATCACCAGGGGCTTCCGCTTGCCCATCCTGTCGCTCAGCCTGCCCCCGAGCACGCTGGTGACAATGACCGAGACCGCGTAAAGCCCGGTAAGAATGAGGACACCAAACGACGGATCGATTCCCTCGGTTTCCTTGAGACGCACAGCATCACTCAGGAAGAACAACAGATACAACGTGACCATGTGGTTGCCGGTGCTTACCAGAAGGCGAGTTAGCCAAGCCCACGCGAAATCCGGGTAGCGCTTGGGCGAGACCCAGAAGCCTTTGAGGAATTTCGCCATCTTGAACGGTGGTCGCTCGCTTGGCGGAAGCTGCTGGTCGTCATTCTTAAAGAGATAAACCACGACGCCGGCGAGCAGCGCTGCAGCGCACAGCCAGTAACCGGCGGCAAAGTTTCCAACAACCACCGCAGCGATCACGGCTCCGATCAGAATGCCTACAGTCTGTCCCATGGCGGCCAAGCCACCGACAGTCCCGCGCTGTGGAACCGGAACACGATCAGGTATGGCGGCCGTAATAGCGGCGTACATGGCGTTGGCTCCCGCCTGCACAAGGCACCACAGCAAAGTCATTGCCGCAACGTTGGGAGCACCGGCCAAAGCGACGAGCGCAACGGCTCCCAGGATGGCGCCCATCAGGACCCAGGGAACACGGCGACCAAACCTGGAGGTAGTGCGATCGCTGAATGCCCCGAAGAGCGGGTTTGCCACCATGGAGACGGCCGCACCGCAGCCTGTGACCAGAGCAAGGATCGCTTCCTTCTGGCCTTCGTCAAAGTGAGCTGCCTGCAGGCCCAAGAGCACTTGGAGGGGGCCAAAGAACGCTGCGTTGATGCCCAGGTTGACCAGCACCACGCCAGTGACCCAGATCGGCCGGACACGGGTAACAGGCTCGGCAAGGGCCGTGGTGGTTCCACCACTGACTACGGCTGGATCCGGCACCGGGCCCGGTAGATCGGACAAGCTCATAGCAGGTTCCCCCTCATTCAATGTTTGGATTCAGCCTAGCGCGACGGAGCGACGCTGAACCGCCGTCGGGATTTTTATCCACATAGGCCGAAACATGTCCTGCCCTGGCCCTGAAGCAAGGGTTAGTGTGGCCTCAAACCGATAGAGGAGCAGCATTGTGAGCGAGCAAGTAAATACCGCCGATCTCTACGACGAGCGCGGCGAGGAACTCGAATCCATCGCCATCCAGTTTCAAAGCCTGGGCGGACGCACGCATTTCAGCGGGCCTGTCCGCACTATTCGGTGTTTCGAGGACAACGCCTTGGTCAAGACCATCCTCAATACACCCGGCGAAGGTGCCGTTCTGGTCATCGATGGACAGGGGTCGCTGAGGACCGCACTCATGGGAGACATGATTGCGGAAAGCGCTGTGGCTAACGGCTGGGCAGGCGTAGTGATCAACGGCGCCATTCGAGACCGCGAGGCGATTGCCCGCTTGCCTCTGGGCGTTAAGGCACTCGGCAGCAACCCAAAGAAGAGCGCCAAGACCGGCGTGGGCGAGGCGGATGTTCAGCTGGTCATCGATCGCGTCCGCATCCAGCCGGGCGTGATGATCTTCTGCGATCCGGACGGGATTTTGATCGAGCGCTGATCCTTCCGGTGCTGCCGACTTAGAGGGAAAGTGGAAGAAATATTCTCCCTTCGGGAATCAACCGGGCTGTAAGATAGTTACTGAAAGCAACTATCCTGCTTAATCCACTTTTCTGCCACCTCTGGAGAAGATATGTCCAAAACTGCGCCTGTACGGGCTGCCGGAGAGGTCCTGACGCATCGTCAGACACTCACGGTCATGGTGGGGCTCATGCTCGGCATGTTCCTGTCCTCGCTGGACCAAACCATCGTGTCCACCTCCATCTACACCATCGCCAACGACCTCGACGGCCTGTCCCTCCAGGCGTGGGCCACCACGGCGTACCTCATCACCTCCACGGTCAGCACCCCGCTCTACGGCAAGCTCAGCGACATCTTCGGCCGCCGCCCGCTATACCTCGTGGCAATCGTGATCTTCCTTGCCGGCTCCCTCTACGCGGGGTCTGTCCACTCGATGACCGAGCTTGCCATTGCACGCGGCATCCAGGGCCTCGGCGCCGGCGGTTTGCTGGCCTTGGCTCTGACCATCATCGGTGACATCGTGGCGCTGAAGGACCGAGCGAAGTACCAGGGCTACTTCATGTCCGTCTTCGGCATTTCCTCCGTCCTCGGTCCGGTGATTGGCGGCGCCTTTGCGGGCTCGGCAAACATCCTGGGCTTTGACGGCTGGCGTTGGGTCTTCTTCATCAACCTCCCCATTGGGCTCGCCGCCCTTGTGGTGGTCTTCATGTACCTCCACCTCCCGGCGCGGCATGTCAAGCAAAAGATCGACTACTGGGGCGCCGCTGCGATCACCCTCGCAATTGTTCCGCTGCTGCTGGTCGCAGAACAGGGCCGCACGTGGGGCTGGGCTTCCGGCGCATCCTGGCTCTGCTACGGCCTTGGCGTCATCGGCATCGTGGCCTTCCTCCTGGCCGAGAAACGAGCCGGGGACTACGCACTGATTCCGCTGCGCCTCTTCAAGAACATGACATTCGGGCTGTCATCGCTGCTGAACTTCATCATCGGCATCGGCATGTTCGGCGCCATTGCCATGCTGCCCATGTACTTGCAGCTCGTGAAGGGGCTTACTCCCACCGAGGCCGGCCTGATGATGATCACGTTCACTGTGGGCATCCTCTTCGGCTCCATCTCTGCCGGCCGGACCATTTCCTCATCAGGGGTATACCGGATCTTCCCCATCATGGGCACGGCAGTGCTGGCTGCCGCCGCCACCGTGATGGGCCTGGTCCTCGGCGTCGATACTGGGCTGTGGGTTCCCGGCCTGATCGCTGTGTTCTTCGGCGTCGGTTTGGGCTTCTGCATGCAGCCGCTGACACTTGCCATGCAGGTTTCCGTTCCGCCGAAGGATATGGGAGTGGGCACCTCAACAGCCGCGTTCTTCCGTTCCATGGGTGGAGCAGTAGGCACGGCCGTCTTCATCTCCATGCTCTTCAGCACGGCGGCTGACAAGATCGCCGACGGCATGAAGACTGCCGCTGCCAATCCGGACTACCAGGCGGTTATGAAGGACCCGGCTGTGGCTTCCGATCCGGCCAACGCCAAGCTCTTCGACTTCTTCAAGAACGGCGCCAACAACGAATCCCTGAACGACACCAGCTGGCTTCACACGGCCAACAGCACGCTCACGAGGCCCATTACCGAAGGCTTTGCCCAAGCAATCGACATCGTGATGCTGACGGCCGCCGGACTCATGATCATTGCCTTCCTGATCAGCTTCGCATTGCCCAACAAGAAGCTCACGGATCCTAAGGCCGCAGCAAAGGAATCCGTTCCTGCGCATTGAGCCTGCTCGCAAAGGGCTGGTCACTTGCCAGCTGTTTAAACGAGTTAGCTGACTACACGAGAACGGCAGGCAGTCCCCGGACTGCCTGCCGTTCTTTGCGTTCAAGTAGTTCCGCCATAATTGTCATTTCACCCACCCAAAGCGATGCGGAGGCCACACCCAGCGAGCTCACAGCCAACAAACAGGCACAAATACGTTAACAACGTGAATGCATGTCACGTCGGTCACTTGACTGGAACTGGAGCGATATGACGTGCCACACTGTGTAGCGCGAGTGCACCGGCGTCCCCGTCGGGCAGCCGACGACGTCCCGCACATCGCTTCCAAACCCACATTCCCTAAGGGAGACCCATGTCCAGTTCCAGCACCGAAGGCGCGCCCCCAGTTTCACGGAAGGTGATCGGCCTGGCCGTCGCCGGCGCGGTGGGAGGATTCCTCTTCGGCTTCGATTCGTCCGTGGTCAATGGTGCCGTGGATGCGATGGCTGACGAGTTCGTCATGAGCGAGGCGGTCACAGGCTTCGCCGTAGCCGTGGCCTTGCTGGGCTGTGCGGCCGGCGCCTACTTCGCCGGCAAGATCGCCGACCGCTATGGACGCATTCCCGCCATGAAGATCGGCGCGCTGCTGTTCCTGGTGAGCGCTGTGGGAACGGGCCTCGCTTTTGGTGTGTGGGACCTCATCTTCTGGCGCTTGGTGGGCGGCTTGGGCATCGGGCTTGCCTCCGTTATTGCCCCGGCCTATATCTCTGAAATCTCGCCCCGGCACGTACGTGGCCGTTTGGCTTCGCTCCAGCAGCTCGCCATCACCACGGGAATCTTCGCAGCGCTTCTCTCCGACGCGGTGCTGGCCAACTCGGCCGGCGGCGCCGGTGGCACGTTGTGGCTGGGCATTGAAGCCTGGCGCTGGATGTTCATCGCCTGCGCCGTGCCCGCCACGGTGTATGGCTGGATCGCTTTCCGCCTGCCGGAGTCCCCGCACTTCCTGGTACTCAACGGCAAGGAAGACCAGGCCCGCAGTATCTTCAACAAGATCATCCCGGGTGACGACATCGAGCGGCACATCCGCGAGATCCGCGAATCCATCCAGGAGGAAAAGCTCTCCACCAAGAAGGGCTCCCTCCGCGGCAACAGGTTCGGCCTTCTTCCGGTGGTGTGGATCGGCATCATCCTCTCCGTCCTGCAGCAGTTCGTCGGCATCAACGTGATCTTCTACTACTCCACTACCCTGTGGAAGGCCGTCGGGTTCCAGGAAAAGGACTCGTTGACCATCTCCGTGGCCACCTCCGTCACGAACATCCTGGTGACCCTCGTCGCCATCGCCCTGGTGGACCGTATTGGCCGCCGTCCCATCCTGCTCACCGGTTCCATCGGCATGGCCGCGTCGCTCGGCGTCATGGCCCTGGCCTTCTCCTCCGCAGTTGGTACGGGCTCCGAGATCAGCCTCCCGGGCGCGTGGGGGCCGGTAGCACTGGTGGCAGCCAACGTCTTCGTGATCAGCTTCGGTGCCTCGTGGGGTCCGCTTGTATGGGTGCTGCTGGGCGAAATCTTCCCGTCCCGGATCCGCGCCCGGGCCCTCGGCTTGGCCGCAGCGGCTCAGTGGATCGCGAACTTTGCCATCACGCTCAGCTTCCCCATCATGGCGGCTGGTTCGCTGCCGCTGACGTACGCCATGTACGCGGCGTTCGCTGCGGCGTCGTTCTTCTTTGTCATGTTCAAGGTTCCGGAGACCAACGGCATGTCCTTGGAACAGGCCGAAACCCTGTTCGTTCCCAAGGGAGCCCCGGTGGCACCCCTGCCAGTCACCAGGGACGAAGCGAAGTAGCGCACAAAAAAGCCCGGCGGATTCCGCCGGGCTTTTCGTGTTTTCGGGAGATTTAGACCAGGTGCGGCTCGTGGGATTTCAGGTAGCCGCGGCCCCCGAAAGCAACAAGGATGGCGATAACCATGGCCACCGCGCCAGCGAAGAACGGCACCTGCGGGCCGAAGTGCTCGCCGAGCTGGGCCGCCGCGAACGGTGCCAGCGCGCCACCCATCCAGCGCACAAAGTTGTAACCGGCGGAAGCAACGGGTCGGGGCGAATCAGAAACGCCCATGGCCAGTTCCGTATAGACCGTGTTGTTGATGCCCAGCAGCGCACCGGCCACGATGACAAGCACGACGACGGCCGTCACCGAATGCCCGGCGGCCAGTCCCAGCCCGATCAGGTCGAGCATGAGTGCGGCCAAGGTGCCGGTAAGGACTTTTACGGCGCCAAACCGCTTCTGGAGGACGGGAGCCACGAACACCGAGAAGACGGCCACTGCAACACCCCAGCCGAAGAACACTCCCCCGATCCCGTAGGCGTCCATGCCCAGGATGAAGGGTGTGAAGGCGAGGATGGTGAAGAAGCCGTAGTTGTAGAACAGCGCGCTGGCGGCGGTTGTCCGGAGGCCCTTGTGACCCAGTGCCAGCAACGGATCCCGGAGGCGGGACTTTTCAGCAGGGGCCGGTGTTTTGGGAAGCAACGCCAGCAGCGCGATGAAAGCGGCGGCCATGAGGACTGCGGTGCCGAAGAACGGGGCACGCCACTGCCAGCCACCCAGGAGGGCACCCAGCAACGGGCCGAGGGAGATACCCAGGCCGAGCGCTGCTTCGTAGAGGATGATGGCCGTCCCGGTTCCGCCACTGGCGACGCCGACGATCACTGCAAGTGCCGTTGCAACGAACAACGCGTTACCAAGACCCCAGCCTGCCCGGAATCCCACCAGCTGTTCAACGCTGCCGGAGAGACCAGACAACGATGCGAACACCACAATGATGGCCAAGCCGATCAGCAGCGTCTTCTTTCCACCAATCCTTGAGGACACGAATCCGCTGATCAACATGGCGATTGCCGTGACCAGGAAATAGCTGGTGAAGAGCAACGAGACTTCACTGGTGGATGCCTCAAGATTCTTGGCAATGGCGGGGAGGATCGGGTCTACGAGTCCGATGCCCATAAACGCGAAAACGGCCGCGAGCGCAGTGGCCCACACCGCTTTGGGCTGCTTGAGGAGGGAAGCCTTCTCGGCTTCCAAGGTGGTTTCGATGGTTGTTTCGGCGCTTGCTGAAGCGTCAGCCAACTGGCGTGACATTCAATTGCTCCTTGTCGGTGCTTTTTCTGTTTAGTTCTGGAACGAGCTGTTGAGCTTGGCGATCACGGGCAACGCGGACGCGAGATGCTCGATTTCGTCGCTGCTGAGGTCTTGGAGCAGTTCGGCCACCATGGCGTTTCGCCGCTGATTGGCGGATTCGACGGCGGCCGTTCCGGCTCGGGTGATTGCCACCTGAACGGCCCGTGAGTCGTCAGGGTCAGGTTGTCGGGTGACCAAGCCCGCCCGCTCAAGCTTGATGATCTGCTCCGTGGCGCTGGGGACTTTGATGCCCAGGTTCCTGGCGATATCCCCCACGCGGAGGCCGCCGTCGGAAATCATGGACAGCAGGCTGAGTTGCGCGGCGGTGAGTTCACCCTCGGGATCCAGGCGGCGGAACATGTAGACGCCGAGCCGAAGCGATTCGCGGAATTCCTGGGCGAGGTCCAGCAGCCGAGGATCAAAGGTGTTCATATTTAGGTAGCCTAATAGTTAGGGTACCTAAATGTCAACGGCAGATGCACCCAAGTAGGTCGCAGATCAGGTCGTTCCCAGGGCTGGGAACGACCTGATCTGCTACTCAGTTGGGTCAGAAGGTGAGCTTCATGCCTTCGTGGCTCGCGACGAATCCCAGGCGCTCATAGAAGCGATGGGCTGCAATCCTGGACTTGTCCGTAGTGAGCTGCATCAGCGAACAGCCACGCTCCCGGGCCTGATCAATCGCCCACTGAATCATCAACGCACCAACACCCTGCCCCCGAAGCGAACCAGACACTCGAACAGCCTCGATCTGCGCACGCCAGGATCCCCTGCGTGACAAGCCCGGGATATAGCTGAGCTGGAACGTCGCAACCACTTCCCTGCCCAGTTCACCCACCACCAAAAGGTGCGCGGGGTCGGCGTCGATCGCTTCAAAAGCCTGCTCGTAGGGCGCTAAATCGTCGGCATTCTCACGAGTGGCACCCAACTGGTCATCTGCGAGCAACGCGAGGATGCGCGGCAGGTCGCCCTTGCGGGCGCGCCGGAGGGTAAAGATTCCATGCTCGACGGCGGCAGTCAGCAGGGCGGGTTCGGCGCCGGCTTCAGTAGTCACCACCCCAGCATGCCACTCCGTCCGATATTCTTCGGAACTCAGTATTGCTAAGTACCGGTACTTAGTTCTACTATGTAGTGGTAGCTAGTAATACTGAGTAGCGAGGGAGGTGTCCGATGGGCAAGCAAATGACGGAGATGCTCAAAGGCACATTGGAGGGCATCGTTCTGGCCCTCCTCACCGGGAAGGCAGCGTACGGATACGAGATCACCACGCTGCTCCGGGAGCAGGGATTTACTGAGATCGCTGAAGGCACCGTGTACGCGCTGCTGGTCAGGATCGAGCAAAAGGGGCTGGTGGACGTTGAGAAGCGTCCGTCCGAAAAAGGGCCGCCCCGCAAGGTATACACGCTCAACACGCAGGGCGAAAAAGAACTGAACGACTTCTGGAACACCTGGAGCTTCTTGTCCGGACGGATTGAAGAGCTCCGCAAGGAAGGAAAATAACATGGCCGCAAAATGGATCGAACTGGTCACCGGATCGCTCGAACAGAAGAAGCAGTACAAGCAGGCAAAGGCCCGGCTCGATGCCCTGCCTGAGCCGTACCTCACCGTAGCAACAGCCTTCAACCGGTACCTGATGTACTACGGCGGCGTCACCGAGGGCGACACCATGGTCCAGATGCTCACGGACTTCGCAGACCTGTGGGAACGCGCCGCAGTAGACGGCACTCCAGTCAGCGAGATCGTGGGCGAAGATCCGGTGGAGTTCGCCGAATCCTTCGCCCAGGCCTACGGCGGAAAGCGCTGGATCGACAAAGAACGCGAGCGCCTCAACAAGGCAATCAATAAAGCGAAGGAGGCGGAATCATGACCGCTGCAGCAATCCGAGTAGAGGGCATTGAAAAGTCGTACAAGGACCTCCACGTACTCCGGGGCGTGGACTTCGAGGTAGCGTCAGGCAGTATTTTCGCGCTGCTTGGTTCCAACGGGGCGGGCAAGACCACCATAGTGAAAATCCTGTCCACCCTGCTTAAAGCGGATGCGGGCTCGGCCACCGTCGAAGGCTTTGATGTGGCCACCGAGTCGCTCAAGGTGAGGCAATCCATCAGCCTCACCGGGCAGTTCGCGGCAGTGGACGAGGTTCTCTCCGGCAAAGAGAACTTGGTGCTGGTGGCGAAGCTGCGCCATTTGAAGAATCCCGGTGACATCGCCGATGATTTGCTCGCGCAGTTCAGCCTCACCGAGGCCGGGTCCCGCAAGGTAGCGAGCTACTCAGGCGGCATGCGTCGTCGCCTGGACATTGCGATGAGTCTGATCGGCAACCCTCAGGTGATTTTCCTGGACGAGCCCACCACAGGCCTCGATCCCGAAGCCCGCCTTGAGGTGTGGCACATCGTCAAGAACCTTGCCAAGCAAGGGACCACGGTTCTGCTCACCACGCAGTACCTCGACGAAGCTGAACAACTGGCGGACCGGATCGCCATCCTTCATGAAGGCCGGATCATCGCCAACGGCACCTTGGCTGAACTCAAGCAATTGCTTCCGCCGGCCAAGATCGAATACGTCGAAAAGCAGCCGAGCCTGGAGGACATCTTCCTTGCTCTGGTGGGCAGCGGCAACACTGCTGCCGGCAACACTGCCGCCGGTAACAACGAGTCAGTAAAGGACAGGTCATGAACACCCACTTCTTCGCAGACACCTCGGTCCTGCTGGGCCGGTCCATGCGGCACATCTTCCGGAGCGTTGACACCATCATCACCACCGCGATCACCCCGATCGCCCTGATGCTGCTGTTCGTCTACGTCTTCGGAGGGGCCATCAGGACCGACACAGAGAATTACGTCAACTACCTGCTTCCGGGGATCATGCTGATCGCCATTGCATCCGGTATTGCCTACACCGCAGTCCGGCTGTTCACGGACATGCAGAGCGGCATCTTTGAACGGTTCCACTCCATGCCGATCGCACGCTCGTCGGTGCTCTGGGCGCACGTCTTGACCTCATTGGTGGCCAACGGACTTTCGCTGGTGATCATCGTGTTAGTGGCATTGCTCATGGGATTCCGCAGTTCCGCCAATGTCCTGGACTGGCTGGCCGTGGCTGGCATCCTGGCACTCTTCACGCTGGCGCTAACCTGGATCGCGATCATCGCGGGCCTCTCGGCAAAGTCCGTTGACGGCGCGGGCGGGTTCTCCTACCCGCTGATCTTCCTTCCGTTTATCAGCTCGGCCTTCGTGCCGACGGAAACCATGCCAGGCCCGGTCCGGTGGTTCGCTGAAAACCAGCCAGTGACCTCCATTGTGAACACCATCCAGGATCTGCTCGCCCAGCGTCCTGTGGGTGGCGACATCTGGGTGGCCCTGGCCTGGTGCCTCGGGATCCTCATCGTCTCCTATGCCTTCGCTACAGCCGCCTACAAGCGCCAGATCGCCTAGGTTCCACCCAGCCACAACAACGGCTAAAGCTCCTCTTTTCCACAGAGGAGCTTTCGCCATGCAGACCGATTCGCCATTGGTCAGACATTAGCTATAGCTTTATCGAACAGATTTGTAACGGCCGTCACCATTGTGGCGGGTCCTTCGAAGGGTTCTTGAACTAATGTCCGACCAGACAACACAGGGGAAGCTCCACGTCTCCAGCAGGGACAGCGAACCTCACCTGTCACGCTCGCTCAGTAACCGCCACATCCAGCTCCTGGCCATCGGCGGCGCCATTGGAACCGGCCTCTTCATGGGCTCCGGCAAGACCATCTCGGTAGCCGGCCCCTCCGTGATCTTCGTGTACATGATCATCGGCTTCATGCTGTTCTTCGTCATGCGCGCCATGGGCCAGTTGCTCCTTTCCAACCTGAACTACAAGTCCTTCAGCGACTTCGCGGGCGACCTCCTTGGACCCTGGGCAGGCTTCTTCACCGGTTGGACCTACTGGTTCTGTTGGGTAGTCACCGGCGTGGCAGACGTCATCGCCATCGCGGGCTACGCCGACGAACTCTGGCCGGGAATCCAGCTCTGGATCCCGGGCCTGGCCACCATCATCATCCTGCTCCTCCTGAACCTGCCCACCGTGAAGGCCTTCGGTGAGACAGAGTTCTGGTTCGCCCTCATCAAGATCATTGCCATCGTGGCACTGATCGTTGTGGGCCTGGTGATGATCTTCACCGGCTTCCAGTCCAACGCAGGAACGGCGAGCGTCACCAACCTCTGGAGCCACGGCGGCTTCTTCCCCAAAGAATTCATGGGCTTCGTAGCCGGCTTCCAAATCGCTGTCTTCGCATTCGTGGGCATCGAGCTGGTGGGTACGGCCGCCGCCGAAACCAAGAACCCTGAGCACAACCTCCCCCGCGCCATCAACGCAATCCCCCTGCGCGTCATGCTCTTCTACGTAGGCGCCCTGATCATCCTCATGTCCGTCACCCCGTGGACCGAGTTCAGAGCCGGCCAGAGCCCGTTCATTGCCATGTTCTCCCTGGCGGGCCTGGGAATGGCAGCTACCGTGGTGAACCTCGTGGTCCTCACCTCGGCCATGTCCTCCGCCAACTCGGGCATCTACTCGACGTCGCGCATGGTCTACGGCCTGGCCAACGACGGCGACGCACCCAAGCTCTTCGGCCGTCTCTCCAGCCGCCAAGTACCCCAAAACGCACTGTTCCTGTCCTGCGTCCTGCTGCTGGCCGGCGTCGCACTTCTCTACGCAGGCAAGGATGTGGGCGTGGCGTTCGACATGGTGACCACCGTGTCCGCCGTCTGCTTCATGTTCGTATGGTCCATCATCCTGGCCAGTTACCTTGTGTACCGCAAGCGCCGCCCCGAACAGCACGCGGCCTCACCGTTCAAGATGCCCGGCGGCATCCCCATGGTGTGGGTGGTTTTCGCGTTCTTCGCATTCCTCGTCTGGGCGCTGACCACCCAGCCGGACACGCTCACCGCCTTGCTGGTGACGCCCATCTGGTTCGCCATCCTTGGAGTGGCCTACGCGGTTGTCCGGAGATCACCCCTGCACCAAGCCCGTGTGGCTGAGTGGAAGGCGATGGCTGAAGCCGAAACCACGGCAACGCGCTAAGTCTTAGCCCGGAAACTAAGTCTTTGCCCGGAAAGCACGACGTCGGCACCCTGGCTTGGGTGCCGACGTCGCTGTTTCTACTTCACTTCATTCCCTGCGGCTAAGCGGTCCGCCGCCGTCGGCTGGCAATGAGTGCCAAGCCTCCAGCAATCAGAAGCGCTACAGCGATCCCGAGTCCAACCATGATTCCGCTGGCACCGGTGTCAGGAAGTTCTCCCGACGTCGGGGCAGGCGGCTCAGTGGCCGTCGGAGCGGGTGGTTCAGTAGCTGTGGCAGCAGGCGGTTCGGTTGCCGTCTCAGCCGGCGGCACAACCACCACCGGCTTCACTACCACCTCACTGGAGTCAGTCCCAGTGGACTCGTCGCCCCCAGGCCCGATGCCAGAGGCAACCACTACGTTGATGTAGGACTGCGTGACATTGCTTTGGGCTATGACCCGGCTGGCTGTCTGGCCCGGAGCGAGAGAGTCAACCGGCTCGATGGACCCCAATGCGGGGTCATCGAATCGGACATCCGTAAGTACCGTATTGCCGGTGTTGGTCACGCTGAGTTGCCAGTAGACAGTCTCAGCCGGATTGATGGTGACAGACTCGCTCCAGGGCCCGTCCCGGTTGGTGGAGACGAGCTTGTCCACCTTCAACCCGGGGATGGCCCCGAAGTAGTACGAATCGTCAGTGGCGTTGAGCTCAGGACCGCCGTGCGGGCTTGCAGCCGAGGCCGTCACAGTGTTCTTGTACTGACCTTCAACAGCCTTGCCGTGAGCCGACAGCTCAACAGAGGCACCCGGCGCCAATGAAGGAATCGTCCCGGAAAATACCTCCTTGCCAGCACTGTCCTTATCCACCACCAGGACATCCGTCAGAGCAAAGTCGCCAGTGTTCCTCACGGTGTACGTCCACTCCACATCACTGCCGGGAACCACCTGCGGCCCCGGAGCAGCCTCAACATCCTCACCATTTGTCGTCTTCACAACGGACAACCCGGCGTTGCCGCTGAGATACCAGGACTCAGCGGTGACTGGTACAGGCTGCTGAGCCAGAGGGGTCCCTCCTGTGTCAGTAGCAGTAGCCGTGGCTGTGGCCGTGTTGTGGTACTGACCTGGCACGGCGGCACCATGGGTGGTGAAGACACGGGTGTCGCCGGGAGCCAGCGCGCCTGTGTCACTGGACGTGGGAGCAAGTGTGCCCGTGCTGCCATCCCCTGCCGAGAAGGCATCTGAAACTGCCACGTTTGTGAGCGGGGTGTTGCCCGTGTTGGTTACCTCGTAGGTCCAGGTCACGTCCGATCCGTTGGCCACGATGGCACCGGGAGCTGACGAGTAGGAGGTTCCGTTGGTCTTCTTCACGATTCCCAGCGCAGGGGTCCCGACCACATCCACGGCCGCCTCATTAGTGGCGAACTGTACCGTTTCCCCGTTATAGGTTCCCGTTGCGACAAGTACGTTGGTTGCCTTCTGTCCGAACCCGGGCTGACCCGGAACTTTGCTGGGAACCACCAAAGTGAAATCATCCCCGGTTGCCAGGACGTCAACGAACATCCGGAAGGCTGTGGCGTTGACCGGATCAGTGGTCCAGCTGCCCGAGGTGGCATCCGTGGCGTCGGTGGAGTATTCGATCTTGGCCCCCGCCGGCGCGCCAGTCACTGGCCCCGACAGGATGACGTCGAAATCGTCGCCCGTTGCTACCGCCGGCAATCGGTCAAAGAGAGTGGCGCCGGTCACCGGGTTTGGCAGGACGTTGTTGACGTAGACCTGCCAGAACGCGGCGTCGTCAACGGTGGTGGCCAAGGACCACGGACCTGTTGCCGAGGAGCTGGACAGCTTATCGAGCAGCAAA
Source organism: Paenarthrobacter sp. NPDC091711 (assembly GCF_044756605.1). Taxonomy (NCBI): domain Bacteria; kingdom Bacillati; phylum Actinomycetota; class Actinomycetes; order Micrococcales; family Micrococcaceae; genus Paenarthrobacter; species Paenarthrobacter sp. NPDC091711. The sequence goes on along the minus strand of NZ_JBIVTF010000003.1, from coordinate 342,365 downwards.
CCACCGGCGATATTGATCGACACGCGGCCAACGTCTTTGGCGACACTTGCCCGTGCGGCGTCGAAATTGTAGATGTCGTCGCTGAAGAACGGCGCGTAGCCAATCATCGGCACAGTCTGCTCGGCGGTGCCGCCGTCAGCAATTCCGATGAAACGGGGGTCTCCTGTGGAGGCATACGATTCGACCACAACGGAAGAGGTAGCGGGGTCGTAGGCCTTGGCCAGGACAGTGACAGGAATGTCGTACTGCCATCCGGTGTACTCAACCCGGCGGTCAGAAGGTTCCTTCGGATCCCGCATGGGGCTGATGTGATCGTAAGTGAAGGTAATGACCTGCAGTTCACAACCATCTGCATCAGTGACCCGCTCGGTGGAATCCACCGTCACACCGTTGCCGATTGTTGGGATTGGCTCCACGCCCACTGAGAGGTCCGTGATGGGCGTGATGGTCTTCGTGGGATCGTACTGGACGCCGCAGGGAAGCACCACGGACATCGAGGCGTCCGTGTAGGTTTCCGATGGGTTTTGGTTGACGATACCGGCCCTGATGGTTCCGGTGTCACCCACGCTCAGGACCGACGGAACGGTGACGTTGGTGGTCAGGTACACCGAATCCACAGGGGTAAAGACGTCAGATGCCTCGCCTGTCAGGTCACCTGCCTTGAGTGTGGCCGTGTTGTTCACGGGTCCTGGCGCAACACCTGCAGGGCTGTTCGAAGCGAGCACACCCTCGGTGAGATCGCGGAAGACCGGCACACTTCCCACAGTGACACGTACTTCCGAGCTAACGGGCACTGATTCACTGCCAGGTGCAACGGAGATGCGCCATCCTGTCAGAACGGAGCCCGGCGGCAGGTTGAGCGTATTGTTCCCGTTGAAAGTCTCCCAGCCGCTTGATCCCGTGTTCTGGACGGTCAGCGCCATATTGGTACTCGTGGAGGGATCGGCGGCCGCGAGAGTCTGCCACGCATCGGAGTAATCAGTCTGGTACTCAAAGCTGTAGGGCAGGTCTTCCGTAGCCAACACCGGGCTGAAGGCCACGTTGATAGCGGTGACATCGTTGTGGTGAAACCACTCCTCGGACGGGCCACCGGCTGTACCGCTGTCGGTGACAACGAGGTCGTCGGCCCTGGGGCTGTTCCGCGGCCCGAGGTAAGAGCCATTGACATAGGTGTTTCTGGCGATCATGCCGGCGGAGGTCTGGCCTCCTGAAGATTTCTCAATGGCCATCGTCACGCCACCGGCATCAGCAAAGGCAGGGCCCTGCGCAGCGGCGGGTGCACCTGCTCTCACCACACCGTTGGCGTCCGTGGTCTCCAGAGTCACAGTGTTGACCGGAGGCCGCTGGCCGTCTTCCCAGCCAACAACTGCTTCCGGGTACCGGACAGTCAGCCAAATGCCGGTATTGGTACGGTCCAGGCAATAACCCGTGTGGTCGTATCGTTCGTCATTGGTCCAGGTGGCTTGGGGCCAGGCGCTCGTGTCCCAGGTGCCCAAGCCAGTAGAGGCAGAAGCAAACTCGGCGCCGGCGGGGAAGACGTCCGAGAGTTTCTGCGCATAGGTGGAGAAACTCAGGTAGCTTTCCTCCGAGCACACGTTGAACCGGTACGTCACCTCGCGGTGGGTGGAGCCGGTGATGGTGGTAGCCGTCTTCTGAGCCCGGTAGTCATGGGGGCCGGTGACTTTTGACGTGACGGGCCCGGAGGTTACTTGGCCACCGGGTCCGCCCGTACCGGTCATCACGGTATTCAGCGGAAAGCCCTCATATTTGTGCTCGTTGTCCACCTGCGACACCGTGTACACAACGCTGACCAGGTCCTCCGTGGTTTCATCGAGGATCATGCTCAGCACCCGGGTAGTGGGATCGTAACTGTGGCTCAATACGGGCGAGGAGCCCCCGGTGGGCAGCCCCGCGAAGGTAGTACCCTCCGGAAGCGTTGTGGTCATTTCCACACCGGTTGCCGGATGGGAAGAATCAACGCCGCTGAAATCAACGGTGGCCGTGTAATTGTAGTTCTGGCTCAGCGGGACCGTTTCCGGGGCGGAGAGCGAGATGGTGAAGTCCCCGGCGGCTGCCATGGCCGGGGCAACACCGAGCATCAGCGAACCTGCACTGACCGCTACGGCCAGGGCTGCAGCCGGAATCTGCAGGATGGAACGCCTCCGCGACGGTGGTATCCGGGGCCTGGCATTGGAATCCTTCCGCGACCCAGGCGTCTTTTCATGTCGGCCGAAACGGCCCCATGACTGTAATACAGACATTCATAGCTCCCTCGCTAGTCCCGGGCCACACCGCCCGGGGTGCACACAACAGGGTGCGCAAGGGCGGGACAACTCAGGTTTGAAAAAGTGAGCGTTCGCTCTCTTTCTCTTATCTAGTGAGGGCGGTCCCGTAAACGTGACGTCGACTTTTCCGCCCGTAGCCATATGTTGATAACTCCGGAACAGGAGCCGATGAGTGTCAGGCGAAGTAGACACCTATGCGGTTGCCGTCGATTTCCTCAATGCGGATATCGATGTCGTAGACGTCGTACAGCATTCCCGCACGCATGATGTCCGAGGGAGTGCCCTGATGGATGAGGCGGCCGTCTTTCATGGCCAGGATGGTGTCCGAGTAGCAGGATGCGAAGTTGATGTCGTGGACCACCAGGACAATGGTCTTCCCGAGTTCGTCGGCCAAGCGCCGCAACAGTCGCATCATTTCCACGGAATGCTTCATGTCCAGGTTGTTCAGGGGCTCGTCGAGCAACAGGTACTCGGTGTCCTGGGCCAGGACCATGGCAATGTAGGCACGCTGGCGCTGGCCACCGGAGAGCTCATCCACGAACTTGTCCGCCATGGAGGTGAGGTCCAGCTGCCGGATGGCTTCGTCAACGTGCTCAAGATCCTGAACTGTTGGCCGGCCACCACTGTGCGGGAAGCGCCCAAACGCCACAAGATCGCGAACGGTCAACCGCATGGTCAGGTGGTTTTCCTGCCGAAGGATGGCCATGGTCTTGGCCAGTTCCCTGCTGGGTGTCGCTGTGACATCCAAGCCGGCCACGGATACTCCCCCTGCGTCCATGGGCTGCAGGCGGCTGATCAGGGAGAGCAGTGTGGACTTGCCGGCGCCGTTGGGGCCAATGATGGACGTGATGCCGCCGCGGGGGATCTCGCAGCTGACGTCGTCCAGCACGGTGGTGCCACCGTAGCGCTTTGTCACGTTGCGGACAGTAATCATGGGCGGACTCCGCTCATTGCAGCGGTCATTTCAGTGAGCCTTTCAGCAACAGGTAAAGGAAGAGGATGCCGCCAGTGAATTCGATAATCACGCTCAGGGCAGTGGCGAAACCGAACACGCGCTCCAGGAGCAACTGACCGCCCACCAGCGCAATCGCACCGATGAGTACCACCATCGGCAGCAGCCAGGCATGCCGGAACCCGCGGCAGAGCTGGTATCCGAGGCTCACAACCAAGAGCCCGAAGAACGTCACCGGACCCACCAGCGCTGTGGAAATTGCCACCAGCAGCGAGCACGCAAGCAAAACCCGCATCACCACGCGCTTGTGGTCGACGCCTACGTTGATGGCCACTTCGCGGCCCAGCGCCAGGACGTCCAGGGTGTGCCTCGTGCGCCACACGCCGACGCATACCAGGGCCACCAGCACGGCGGAAACACCCAGCAGGCCCGGATCCACGTTGTTGAAGCTGGCGAAGAACAAGTCCTGCAGAATGATGAATTCGCTGGGTTCCATCAGCCGCTGCAGGAGCGAGGAAAAGCCGCGAAACAGGGTTCCCAGGACGATCCCGACGAGCAACAGCAGGTGCAGCGAGCGTGTGGCTCCGGTGAACATCCAGCGGTACAGGAACGCGCTGAAGCCAACCATCAGCAGGATCTCCAGCCCGAACTTCAGCGTTGACGGCGCCGTGGCCAGCGTGGCGGCACCGGCCACGAACGCCAGGGCCGTCTGCACCAGAATGTACAGCGAGTCGAAGCCCATGATGGACGGTGTCAGGATCCGGTTGGCCGTCACGGTCTGGAACAGCAGCGTGGACACTCCCACCGCCACGGCCACCAACAGCATGGCGGACACCTTGATGGCCCGGCGCGGCAGGATGTAGGCGATGTTTCCCTTGAGGTCGATCGTCAGGAAAACAGCAACAAGCACGACGGCGGCAATCGCCAGGATGCCGATCACCAGTCCCGGTGGGGTGCTGCGGATGGCATCGCGCCACCTACCTGGCATGGACCAGCGCTTTCCGGGGGAAACGGGAGCGGCGGCGGGCGCCGTGGACACAGGAGTTTCAGGCATTGCGTTTCCTCAAAAGCAGGAAGAGGAACAGGATGGCGCCCACAACGGACATGACCATGCCCACGGGCACTTCATAAGGGAATCGGATGGTCCGGCCAATGATGTCGCAAACCAGCACGAACGCCGCCCCAAAAAGCGCGGTCCACGGCACGGCCCGGCGCAGGTTGTCGCCGAACAATAAGGAAACGATGTTGGGAACCACCAGGCCAAGGAACGGCACAGCACCCACGGTGGTCACAACAACGGCCGAGATCAAGGAAACGATCATCAGACCCAGCCGCATGGTGCGTGCATAGTTGAGGCCCAGGTTGGTGGTGAAGTCCTGTCCCATGCCAGCCACCGTGAAGCGGTCGGCGGCAAAGAGGCCCACGAGGACCAGGACGGCGACGATCCACAGCAGCTCGTACCGGCCGCGCAGCACTCCGGAGAAGTCGCCGATCATCCAGTTACTGAGCGTCTGGAGGAGGTCGAAGCGGTAGGCAAAGAATGTGGTGACTGCAGCAATCACGCCGCCCAGCATGATGCCCACCAGCGGGATGAGCAGGGTGTTGCGGGCAGGGAGGCGGCGCAGGATCGCTAAGAAGAGCGCGGTTCCCAGCACGGCGAACACGGAAGCCACCAGCATCCTGGTGAGGATCGGAGACTCCGGGGCCAGCACTGTCACTACCAGGATTCCGAGGGTCGCTGATTCCACTGTTCCCACGGTGGAGGGCTCCACAAAGCGGTTGCGGGCCATGAGTTGCATGATCAGACCGGCAACGGCAACGGCCATCCCGGCCAGCACCACAGCCAAGGTGCGTGGCACCCGGGAGACCCAAAAGATTTCCCAGGCCCCGGCGTCGTTCGCCAACAACGCCGGCAGCGAAACATCGCTGACGCCTACGAAAATGCTGCCCACGGCGATCACCAGCACAACGGCAGCAGCCGCAACCAGGCGGGCGGTTTCGCCAGTCCGGTTGCGGCTTGCTGCGGCCGTGGGACGCACGGCTGTAGTTGTCACGTCAGGATTTCAGGTAATGCGGGCTGTCAGGCGACGGAGCCGGCCACTGCGGTGACCATGGCCTGGACGTTGTTCAGACCGTAGCCCACGATGTACCAGCCGGCGGGATCGAGGTTGACGATCTTGTTGTTCTTGGCGGCGTTGGTGGACTTCACGAGCTCGTTGTCCAGGATGGGGTTTGCCGTGGAGCCGGCAGTGCCGATTGCGGTGTCGCGGTTGATGACGTAGAGGATGTCCGGGTTGGTTTCCTTGATGTATTCGAAGGAAACGGCCTCGCCGTGGGCGCCTTCGGACTTGACCTCAGCGGCCGTCGGAACGCCCAGGACGTCATGGATGATGCCGAAGCGGGAGCCGGCGCCGTAAGCGGTGACTTCGCCGCCGGAGGTGAGGACGATCAAGCCCTTGCCGGCCGTAGCTGCCTTGGCCTTGGTGTCGGCAACCGTCTTGTCCACCTCTGCGAGCTTGGAGGCGACTTCGTCTTCCTTCTTGAAGATCTTTCCGAGCTTCTCCGTCTGGGCCTTGAAGCTTTCCATGGGCTTTGCAGCGTCCACGGAGAGGTCGATGGTGGGAGCGATCTTGCTCAGCTCTTCGTAGGCCCCGGAGGTGCGGCCGGAGATGATGATGAGGTCCGGAGCGGCGGAGCTGACAGCTTCGAAGTCGGGTTCCTTGAGTGAGCCAACCTTGGCGTACTTGGCTTCGGAGAACTTCTTCAGCGCCTCCGGGTAGCTGGCTTCGGGAACGCCGGTGGGCTCGACGCCGAGCGCGCTCATGGTGTCGAGGACGCCGAGGTCGAACGTGACAACCTTGGCCGGGTTCACGGGGACGTTGGAGGTGGAGCCCTGTGCGTGCTCGATGGTGATGGTGCTTGCCTCTTCCGGCTGCGAGGACGCGGTGGCGCCGCCTCCACACGCCGTAACGGTCAGCAAGGCAGCGCCTGCAGCCAGTGCCCCAATGTAGCTCGACAGCCTCTTTTTCACGCCGGTACTCCACTCACTAATAAGTCATAGATGTGTTGCCTAATTGCGCTTTGACTCTATTAGTAAGGTGAGGCTAACTTCAAAACCGAAAGGCCCTCCAGCGGGTGAAAGTGAGCGAACTCACTGGTTTTTCTCCCGCTGGAGAGCCTTTGTGACAATCAGTCGGCGTGCTTACGCTTCGGCTTGCCGGTCCTCCACAAGCTTCTGCAGAGCGGGAAACAGCGGGTGCGTCGGCGTCAGTTCCGTAATGCGTTCGACGGCGGCAGCCGCGTCCAGCTCGGACAACATCCTTGCGAGCTCTACGGCTTCGTCGTCGGCACCGTCGTCAAAGCGAAGGGCGGCCGACATAGCTTCAAGGAGTGCCACAGGAGTGACCCCACGCTCAGCAAGCTCGGCCGCTGGACCAACGAAGCGCTCGTGCCGGCCGAGTTTCCGCAAGGGCGCGCGGCCCACACGGTTCACGGTGTCCGGCAGGTGCGGGTTGGTGAAGCGGGACAGGATCTTCTGCACGTATGCTTCCTGCTCGGCCTCCACGAATCCGTGCTTGGCCACCAACAGCTCCTTGGTTTCCTCCAGCACAGCCCGGACCTTCGCCGCCACGGAGGGATCAGCCATGGCATCGGAGATCTTCTCCAGGCCGGCCTGGTAACCGAAGTACGCCGCCGAAGCGTGGCCGGTGTTCACCGTGAACAGCTTGCGCTCGATGTACGGGCCCAGCTCATCCACGAAGGTAGCCCCGGGAATCACCGGCGCGTTGCCGCCGAATGGAGTCCGATCAATGACCCACTCGAAGAACGTCTCCACCGTGACATCCAGGCCCTGACCCGGCGCCTGGTTGGGGACAATGCGGTCCACAGCCGTGTTGGCAAAAACCGCGACGGCGTCCAGGTCGCCGGCGGAGTCGTCCCAGGCTGCCAGGATCTCCGAGTGCAGGATATCCGTGGCGTTGATGGCGTTCTCGCAGGCCATCACCTGGAGGGGCGGCAAGTCCGCGGGGCGCGCTGCCAACCCACGGGCGATCACCGGGGCCACGAACTTCAGGATGTGCGGCCCAACAGCCGTGGTGACCACATCCGCCGTCGAAATTTCCTCAACAACAGCGGCTTCCTGCGACGCGGAGTTGAGGGCCCGGAAGCCGGTGACAGTCTTGACCGCCGGGTTTTCGCCTACCTCGTGCACGTCGTAGCTGCTTGCCTCGGCGAGCTGGCTGATGAGGGCGTCCGCTACGTCCGCGAACACCACCTCATAGCCGGCCTCGTGGAGCAGCAGCCCCACGAAGCCACGCCCGATGTTGCCTGCCCCAAAATGGACTGCCTTCACTATGAGTTGACCTTTCCGAACAGCTCCAACACTTCATCAACCGTGGTTGCTTCCTCCAACTGGGCAACCTGCGCCTTGTTGGTGAAGATCTTGGCGATCGAGGACAGGATATGGAGGTGCTCGTTGTTAATACCGGCCACGCCCACCACAAACTTCACTTGCTTGCCGCCCCAGTCAATGCCTTCGGGGTAGCGGATGATGGACACTGCCGAGTGGTTGATGTGTTCCTTGGCATCGTTGGTGCCGTGCGGGATCGCCAGGAAGCTGCCCATGTAGGTGGACACGGATTCCTCGCGCTCGTGCATGGCATGAACGTAGCTGACGTCAACGGCACCGCGGTCCAGCAGGAGCTTTCCGGCTTCGTCGATCGCTGCGTCACGGTCACGGGATGTGCCGTTCAGGATCACGCTTTCGCGGAGCAGGACACCTTTACCTTCGGCGGCTTGACCGTCGACGGCGGTAGCCGGCTCGGCTGCATGCGCACCATGGGTGGGGGCTGCTGTTGCGGCAGCTGCGGCGGGCTGTGTACCGGCGGCGGGGGTCGCCGTCGTGCCAGCCTCTGAAACCGCGCCTTCAGTGTTGCTGCTCCGGACCAACTCGACGATTTCCTCGTACCGCGGGCTGTTCATGAAGTTGTCCACCGAGTAGTGAACGGCGCTGGCCGTCCTCGGCTGGGCGCGTTCGGTCAGGTCCTGGTGAGTGACCACAACGTCATAGTTGTCGTTGAGGTTGGCGATGGCCGAGTTGGTGACCTTGACGTCCGGGAAACCGGCAGCCTTGATCTTGTTGCGCAGGACCGAGGCACCCATGGCGCTGGAACCCATGCCGGCGTCGCAAGCGAACACGATGTTCTTGACCGGGCGGGTCAGGACAGTGCCAGGTGTGGCGCTGCTGGACTCGCCGGTCAGGGCTGAAGAGACGGAGCTCTTCTTGCCCTTCATGGCTTCCATACGGGAGGTAGCTGCGGAAAGGTCGTCATCGCCCTTGTTCTTGGACGTACGCAGGATGACCGCAGCGATGAGGAAGGACACGGCCGTAGCCAGGATGACTGCCAGGATCACGCCGACGTAACTGTCACGCGAGGTCTGCGCCAGCACGGCGATGATGGAACCCGGCGCCGCAGGAGCTACCAACCCGGAATTGGTGATGGCCATGGTGGCGATGCCGGTCATGCCGCCGCCAATCGCAGCGAGGATGAGGATGGGCTTCATCAGGACGTACGGGAAGTAGATCTCGTGGATGCCGCCGAGGAAGTGGATGATCGCTGCGCCCGGCGCTGAGGCCTTGGCAGCACCACGGCCGAAGAACATGTAGGCCAGAAGGATGCCCAAGCCGGGGCCAGGGTTGGCTTCGAGCAGGAACAGGATGGACTTGCCTTGTTCCAGCGACTGCTGAATACCCAGCGGGGTGAGCACACCGTGGTTGATGGCGTTGTTGAGGAAGAGGACCTTGGCGGGCTCAATGAAAATGCTGGTCAGCGGCAACAGGCCGTTGTTGACCAGGAACTCCACTACCTCCCCGGCGCGGTCCGTGAACCACTTAACCAGGTACGAAAGACCGTAGAAGCCGCCCAACGCCAACGCTGCGCCCCAAATACCGGCGGAGAAGTTATTGACCAGCATCTCAAAGCCCGGACGAATCTTGCCGTCCCAGAGGCGGTCGATCTGCTTCATGGTCCAGGCGCCCAGCGGGCCCATGATCATGGCGCCGATAAACATGGGAGAGTCCGTACCCGCAATCACGCCCATGGTGGCAATGGCGCCTACAACACCGCCCCTGACGTCATAGACCATCCGACCGCCCGTGTAAGCGATCAGGATTGGAAGGAGGTACGTGACCATGGGGCCAACGATGCCCACATTTGGCTTGCCCTCGGCGTCGGTACCAAAACCGCCCAGTTCAGCGACTGGAATCCAGCCCTTTTCAATGAACAGGGCAGTGATGAGGCCCCAGGCGATGAAGGCGCCAATGTTGGGCATGATCATGCCGGACAGGAATGTTCCGAACTTTTGAACACCAACGCGTGCGCTGGTGCGGGGCTTCGCAACGGTCTCTGTTGCCATGTGAATTCCTAACGTGTGTCCCGCTGCGGCGCGGGGTCAGTCGATATAGATCGAGAGAACAGCCTTAGGAGCTGCTGGAAATGCGATGAAGCCACTCGAGGAAAAGCTTCAATTCAGAGCTGGAAAGTTGGTCCGAATGTGAGGCCTGCAGTGCCGCATTCAGGGCGATTGCCGCAACAACCACGGACGACTTACCGGAGTCGTCCGCTGCGGCGCCACGGGCGGTGTCCGTGGAGACAGCAAAAATCATGGAATCCCGGGTCATCGTTGAGAGCTCGAGGTTCCTTTCTTCCACCGGTTCTGCGATCAGCATGAGCGTGACGCCCACGTTGGCCGCCAGAATGCTGCGTGCCGCTTCGCGGGGCGGCACATTGATCTGACCGGAGATAGCGGCCTTGTTCAGCATCTCTTCCAGAAGCGCTTCAGCATCGGCCACGATTGCCGGGCGGCTTTCCGGTCTGATGTTGCCGAACATCACCAGATACAGATGGGGTTGGCTCAGCCCGAACTGGACGTGGTTATCCCACATCCGCCGGACGTCTTCCAAGGGCTCCCCGGACGGTGCGAAATCCCGCTCGCCTGCCACGTATTCTTCAAATCCGGCTGATACGACGGCGTCGAACAGACCTTCTTTGTCGCCAAAGTGGTGGTAGAGCGTAGGCGCCGTGACCCCGGCAAGCTTGGTGATCTGGCGCGTTGAGACCGCTGACCCCTCCGAATTCGCCAGCAATTCGGCAGCTGCGCGAAGCAACCGAATTTTGGGCGGAAGCTGGTCATCGAAACTCATAACCGCTACCCTAGCACCTATAGCGTTGCTATATGAAGTGGCTCACAAAGGAATTTTGTAGGCTAGTTTTCGAGGCTCCCGGTGCCGTCGCCGGCGGGCCTGAACCAACAAGCAGGAACAGAGGATTCAGTGCAGAATTTCCAAGGAGTAGGGGTAAGCCCTGGCCGCATCATTGGTTCCGTCCGCCAGATGCCCAAGCCGGTGAGTGAGCCGCCGTCGGGAGAGCGTTTGGGCGCGGACGTTAGTGCGGAAGACGCCGTCGCGGGCTTGAAAGCGGCAGCGCAGGCGGTCCATGACGAGCTCAAGGGTCGCGCGGACACCGCGTCGGGCGACGGCAAGGCCGTCCTTGAGGCCACTGCGCTCATGGCCAAGGACACCATGCTCCTGAAATCGGCGGCCAAGCTGATCAACGCCGGTTCCTCTGCCGAGCGGGCCATTTGGGAAGCCGGCGCGTCCGTCTCCGAAATGCTGCACAACCTGGGCGGCTATATGGCCGAGCGCGCCACCGATGTCCTGGATGTCCGCGCCCGCATTGTGGCCGAGCTCCGTGGCGTCCCTGCTCCCGGTATTCCTGCCTCGGACACGCCCTTCATCCTGGTGGCCGAAGACCTCGCCCCGGCCGATACTGCGACGCTGAATCCCGCGGTGGTCCTGGCACTGGTGACTTCCGGCGGCGGCCCGCAGTCGCACACGGCCATCATTGCCCGCTCGCTCGGTTTGCCCGCTGTTGTTGCCGCGCACGGCGTTGACTCCGTGGCCGACGGCTCCGAGGTCTACGTGGACGGCGCGGCTGGGTTCGTCGCTGTTTCACCCTCTGAGGAGCAGCGCGCTGCAGCGACGGCGTGGGCGGAAACCTCCGCGACGCTCGCCGAATTCGACGGCAACGGCACGACGGCGGACGGCCACCTGGTGCCGCTTCTCGCCAACGTTGGCGGCGCCAAGGACGCCGTGGCAGCTGCCGCTTTGGGCGCCCAGGGTGTTGGTCTGTTCCGCACCGAGTTCTGCTTCCTGGAACGGGACACCGAGCCCTCTGTGGACGAGCAAGCCGCAGCCTACAAGGCCGTGTTTGATGCGTTCCCGGGCAAGAAGGTTGTCCTCCGTACCCTGGATGCCGGCGCCGATAAGCCCCTGCCGTTCCTCACCGATGCCACCGAACCCAACCCTGCACTGGGCGTTCGCGGCTACCGCACCGACTTCACCACGCCCGGTGTGTTGGAGCGCCAGCTCGAAGCCATCGCGCGGGCAGCCTCGGAATCCGACGCCGACGTGTGGGTCATGGCTCCCATGATCTCCACCGCTGCCGAAGCCGGCCGCTTCGCCTCCCTCTGCGCTGCCGCCGGAATCCAGACGCCGGGCGTGATGGTGGAAGTTCCCTCTGCTGCGTTGACTGCCGCCACCGTCCTGCGCGAAGTCGGGTTCGCCTCCCTGGGCACCAACGACCTCACCCAGTACGCCATGGCCGCCGACCGTCAGCTCGGACCCCTCGCCGAACTCAACACACCGTGGCAGCCCGCCGTTCTCCGTCTCGTGCAGCTCACCGTGGAAGGCGCGGCACAGGAAGGCTCCGGCCGCGAAGGCGACCCCAAGCCCGTGGGCGTCTGTGGTGAGGCAGCCGCTGACCCGGCCCTCGCCGTCGTACTGACCGGACTGGGCGTCACCACACTGTCCATGACCGCACGCTCCCTGGCCGCCGTCGGGACCGTCCTGAAAACGGTGACGCTGGAGCAGGCGCAGGAACTGGCTACTCTGGCGCTCTCCGCTCCCAGCGCCCTTGAGGCCCGCGATTGGGTGCGCGCCAAACTCCCCGTCCTCGAAGAACTCGGCCTCTAACTTTTCGCTTCCGACTTTTAGGAGAAATCCATGCCCGAACGCACAGCCACCATCGCCAGCCGCTCCGGCCTGCATGCCCGCCCCGCCGCCTTGTTCGCCGAGGCAGCCGGCGAGCAGCCCGTGGAGGTCACCATTGCCATGCAAGGCGAACCCGCCGATGACGCGCTCGACGCCGCCAGCATCCTTTCGCTCATGACGCTCGGCGCCGCTAAGGGCGACGTTGTTGTGCTGCGGGCCGAGGGCGACGGTGCCGACGCTGCGCTGGACGCACTGGTGAAGCTGCTGGAGACGGACCTGGACGCGGAGTAGTTTCTCGTGGCCACTACGGGGGTTCCCTGCCAGCAGTGCCGTGCGCACGGCATGTTCAGCAGGGAACCCCCGAAATCCGCCGCGCTAGCTCAGGAACACGGGGCACGCCGGACACGGGCGGGCATCAGGCTAGGCTTCTGCCATGGCATTGATAGCTCCCCGCGCAACAGCCGGCCTTCCCCCCGACGACGCCCGGAATCTGGCGCGCTCCCTCCAGGACAGCAACGACATCACCGTGTTCGTGGACGGCACGGTCCACCGCCTGCCGAACGAGGCGAGGGACGCCGTCGTCGACCTCTTGGCCAGACTGAGCCGAGGCGAAACCGTGACGGTCAGCAGCGTGGAGGAAATGCTCACCACCTCGCAGGCCGCGGAGCTCGCGGGCATCTCCCACACCTATCTGCGCAACATGACAGATCGCGGCGAAATCCCGGTGGAGTACCGCGGAACGCATCGAAGGATCCGGCAGGCTGCCATCATGGCTTGGCTGGAAAAACAGAAGAAGAAGCAGGCCGATGCTGAGGAAGCTGACAGCCACGCGGAAGAGAACGACGCGACACCCTAAGCTCCCCAAAACCGGGCATGCTGTTGAATAGCGGTATGCCTTCACGTTCCCCGTCGATTGTCTGGCCCGTGGTGCACCACGAACGCCGTGCCCTGTTGCAGGATCTGGAGCCGCTGCCGGCCGAGCAATGGCACACCCCGTCGCTGTGTGCCGGGTGGGATATTCATGACGTCCTGGCCCATGTGATTGACAGTGCCAAGACCACGCGGGTGACCTTCATTCGCCGGATGATTGCTTCCCGCATGGACTTTGACCGGGATAACGCCGTAGGGGTCGGGCGCGAAAAAACCGCTGACCCCGCGCAGACGTTGAACGGGCTGCGGGCTGTGCTTTCGCGGACCTCCACCCCGCCGGCGAGCCTGGCCACCCGCCTGGTTGAGGCCTTCGTTCATGGCGAGGACATCAGGCGCCCGCTGGGCATCCGCCGCGACTACCCCGCCGAGCATGTAGCCACCGCACTCAACTACCAGGTCAGGACCACCACCAAAATGGGTGGCGGCAAGGAGATCGCGGAGGGCTGGAGCCTGGTAGCCACTGACACCCCGTTCCACCACGGCACTGGCCCGGCAGTTGAGGGGACCGCCATCGCCCTGCTGCTGGCGGTTTCCGGGCGGCCGATCGGTCGGGATGAAGTGCGCGGACCTGGCGCCCCGGTGTTCCTGCAGCGTTTGGTCAACCCGTGAGCGCGCCAGGCAAGACCCCAGGTTTGCGTTCTGCTGACGTCCACGCTGCGGGACTGACCGGACGGATCCTCTGGGCAGAGGGCACGCCCGCGCCTGAACCGGCCGCTGAACCCCGGAACGAGCCCGCGTACATCTTGATCCATGGGATTGGCGTATCCCACCGCTACATGGCGCGGCTGCACGCAGTCCTGGCTGCGAGCGCGCCGACGTACTCGCTGGACCTGCCCGGATTCGGCGGGACGCCCAAGCCCGGCCATCAGCTCTCCGTGGAGGAGTACGGCGTATTCATAGCCGAAGCCCTCACGTCGTGTGGCATCGATTCCTATGTGTTGGTGGGTCATTCCATGGGAGCGCAGTTCGCCATTGAAGCAGCTTTGCATTCTCCGGAGCAGATCAGGCAGTTGGTCCTGATGGGGCCGGTAGTGGACTCGCGGCACAAGAACATTGGCCGGCAGTCCCTGGCGCTACTCCTGGACGGGCTGCTCCGCGAGAGCCCGTCGTCCAACTGGATCGTCACCTCGGACTACTTTCGGTGTGGGCCGCGCTGGTATCTCGCCGAGCTTCGCGCCATGATGGCGTACCGGACGGAAGAGCGGCTGGCGGGCGTCGGCGTGCCGGTGCTGGTGCTGCGCGGTAGCCGCGATCAGGTGGCGGGCCCGGATTGGTCGCTGCGGTTGTCCAGGACAGTGGCGCAGGGGCGTTTGGTGGAGATTCCGGGCGTCGGGCACGTGGCGCAACACATGAGACCGAAGGCTGTGGCGGATGCCATCCGGAGCTTCGTCACTGCCACGACTCCCCACCGCTAAGCACTGAAGCACGACGCCGGCGCCTGGTTTGGGTGCCGCTTGTCGGGTGGGCTGGTCCCGGCTAGGCTGACGAAGCAAGCGTATTAGTAAGTTTGCTTACGAAAGGGCTGATCGTGACTGACAAAGACTCGAATGAAGAGACCCAGGGCTTCGGTGCCACGGGCGCCACAGGACCCTACGACACGACCTCTGATGCCGATAGCATCCACGACGATCCCGATATGCGCCAGGACGAAGACGAGGACCCCGCAGCTTCCGCCAACCCGGACCCGCTGGACGGCAACGTCACAGGGTTGGAGCCCGGCGGCGGAGTGCCTCCGGGCGAAACCCCGCCCGCGGAAGGCAGCATGAGCAGCGACCAAGGGCACGAGGAGTAACTCCGCTGCCAACCCGCTGTTACGTTGCTGGCCAGCGACGTAGCAGCGGGTTCGCAACGTTCTAGGCGTTGGGCAGCTTCAGGATCTCCCCGAGATCGTACGCAGCGGGCTCTTCCAACTGAGAGTACGTGCAGCTCTCAGGGGTCCTGTCCGGCCGCCACCTGCGGAACTGCGTGGTGTGCCGGAACCTGTCCCCCTCCATATAGTCGTACGCCACTTCGATCACGAGTTCGGGGCGAAGGGGTACGAAGGAGAAATCCTTGCCCCCGCTCCACCGGCTTTGGGCGCCGGGCATGCGCGAACCTCCGGCAGTCTCGTCCTGTTTGGCCCACTCACCCCACGGGTGCTCGCCGAGTTCAATCTGGTACGGCTCAAGCTCTGCCACCAAGGCCTCCCGCTTAGCCATGGGGAACGATGCCACCACTCCCACATGATGCAGGCGGCCGGTGTCATCGTGGAGGCCAAGCAGCATTGAGCCCACAACTTTCGCGGTCTTATGCCAGCGGAATCCCGCCACGACGCAATCCGCCGTGCGCTCGTGCTTCGTCTTGAACATCACGCGCTTGTTGGGCTGGTAGGCGCCATCGAGCGGCTTGGATAGCACGCCGTCCAGTCCCGCCCCTTCCAACTGCACGAACCACTCCTGCGCCCGTTCAAGATCGTTCACCGCAGGAGTCACATAGACAGGGGGCTCGGCTTTGGCGAGCGCGCGTTCCAGGATGCCACGGCGCTCGGAGAACGGTTTGGCCATCAGGTTCTCCTCGCCAAGGGCAAGGATGTCGAACGCAACCATGGACGCCGGAGTCTTCTCAGCGAGCATCCTCACCCGGCTGTCGGCGGGATGAATCCGCTGCTGAAGCACCTCGAATTCGAGCCGATTGCCCTCGATCAGGACGATCTCGCCGTCGAGCACGCATTTGTCCGGAAGGTTCTTTCGCAGCGCCTCAACCACTTCCGGGAAGTAGCGCGTCATCGGCTTCTCGTTGCGGCTTCCCAGAATGATCTCATCACCGTCTTTGAAGACGATGGTCCGGAATCCGTCCCACTTGGGCTCGTAATGCCCAACATCAGGGATGGTCGGAACAGATTTGGCGAGCATGGGCGAGACGGGTGGCATCACAGGCAGGTCCATAGACAATGTCTACCTGCCGGTGCAGCGCGAAGCTAGTGTTAGGCCATGGATATCTTGCTCGTGTTGGCGGCGGTACTTGGCGTCCCGGCCCTGGTGGCGGGACTTTGGTACTGGTCCTCACGGCACAACAACCGTGGGAACGTTCGTCGCGGAGCCACCGGCGGAATGCTGGGAGTGGCCGACGAAATCTTCCGTCCGGAAACACACCAGGCCGTGCAGATCCAGAAGATTCAGCATGAGTTGCCGGCTCCAGCACCGGCCCCGAAGCCTAAGTCATAGAACCCTGTCGCTTGGTCAGGCCTACCGCCCGTTACATTAATGTGACTTTACTTTCCAGCTCATGTACCGTCGTAAGGCGACCCATATCTCCGCTGGGCCGCTTCCGGATTGACGCCGAGCTCTGCCGCAATCCGGGATCCGCCAGACCCGCGGCAGAGGCGGGGGACCCAGAGTTCCCGGGCTTGGTATCCAAGTCCTTGGGGTGAAGCCGCTCAGGCGGCCGGACGGCCTCGTCCGAACCCGACAGCTAACCTCGAAGGCGTTGAGAGGCAACCACCATGTCCCCAACCATGGATCAGCCGCGCCGCCCCCACACTGAGGACGGGCGCACCAAGCCAACCGGACGCCGTCGGGCCCAACCCAGCGGATTCCTTGACAACACACCGGCGGATTCCGCCGATTCGCCGCAGAACCCGGCACGCCCCGAAAATTTGGAAGGCACAAGCACGACGCCGGAGCCCGCCAAGGCGGCCACGCCCACCATCGCGACCCCCGCAACACGTGCGGAACTTCGTGCGGCCGAACGTGAGCGCGCTGCTCAGGCTGTGATTGCGCCTGAGTCATCGGCAGCTCCGAAGTCCACCACACCGGGACCCCCTACTGCTGCCATTCCCATCGTGCCGCCGGGCATGAAAGCAGATTCGCGGGATGACAGCTCCCGGGAACCCGCAACGGCAGCTATTCCATTGGTGCAGCCTGCACCACAGGAACCCGTAACTGCGGCCATCCCCGTGGTCTCTGCCCTCGATGAAACCGCGAGCACGCCGGAACCCGCTGAGTCCCCGCGCGGCAAGTCCCCGGCGCAGGTTGCCGCTGCTGCAACAGCCTCGGCATCGCTGGCAAGCCGTAAGGATGCCCGGAAGCAGGCAGCTGCACCCACCAAGTCCGGCTTCGGCTCCACGTCCTCTATTAGTCGTGAACCACAAACCGTCCTGCGAAAAGCAGCCTCGGTCAAACACATGAGCCAGCGCATGGCCGTGGTCGCAGGCGCCTTTGGCCTGGTACTGACAGCCGGTGCTTTGGGACCGGCCCTTGATCTTCCGTTCTTCGGCCAGGAAACCCCTGCGCAGGAAGCCAGCGGGGGCCATGCTCGCAGCTCAGGTTCGGCGTCGCCCGGGCCCAAGGCTTCCTACACCACGGCGTCATCTCCATCAGCCTCGACGCCATCAGGGGCAAGTGCGACCTCGGAAGCCGGCCAGCCCGCGACGGTCGCCCAGGCACCCGAGGCAGTGCCGGCGTCGTCGGCTCCCACCCCTCAAGTTTCGCTCGCTGACCCGGTATGGGTTCCGTCAGCAGCGCCGTCCGCAGTCCCGTCTGTTCCCGGTGCGGCCACCCCCGCCCCCAGCCAGCCGGCACCCGCGCCGAGCGAGGTGCCCTCGGATACCATCACCACACCGCCTGCGCCGACACCAACCGTCACTCCCACGCCAACGCCGACCCCCACTGGCACTCCCACACCGACTCCGACGCCCACGGATACTGCAACGCCGACGTCCAAGCCGAAGCCGGGAAAGCCGACCGCCGCATCGGCACCGCAAACCAGTGAGTCGGCGCTTCAGGACATCCTGGATGCGGCACAGAAGGTCCTCGGTTGAGCACGCGCCTGCCCCGAACCTCCACCCACGTGGGGTGGCATAGCCGGTACTGCAGCAGCAGCCGGACTGCCACGTTCCGTCGGCGGATGGGACGCTGGAGTTGTCAGCGTTTGCGGCGCTCCTAAGGCAACGCCACATACCTTCAGAGCACTTACAAGAGGAGGCGGGCACCCGGCCGGGTGCTCGCCTCCTGGTGTTTAAGTCGGTAGTAATGTGGGCGAGCTTAGGGCCTTAGATGCGCGGCCGCCCTGCCCAGCGGCGCGCCTTCAGTGCGGCATGCAATTCGAGCCGGATCGCGCCACTCAACGGATCAGCACCGATGAGCTGGCGGATCCGCCCGAGCCGGTTGTAAATGCTGCTCCTGTGGAGGTGAAGCTTGGCGGCGACATCCTGAACTGAGCCGTCGTTGTCATAGAGCAGTTCCAGGACAGGCAGGAGCTCACCGTTCTTATCGTGATCCTCAAGTGCCCGGAAATGCACCGATCCCGTGTCATCCCACCCGCCCGGTGCCACCAGACGATCAAAAAGTTGATACACACCAACAGCCCGGCTATCCACGAGCTCCCCCAGGGGCTGATCCACCGATGCAGCTTGCGCAGCAACCTTGGATTGCCGATAGGCGCCCGATACCTGCCGGATGACTTGGAAGGGCTCACTGATTCCCAGGATCACCCTGTCCACCTTGCGGCCTGCGCGTTTCGCGAGCTCCAGTTGGTAGTGCACCAGCACCTGGGCGTGGTCCGCCCGGCCGCCCGACTCGCGGAACAGGACCACCGAATGCGTCTCCGTTCCCGCGCTGAACAGGGCCGCGTTGACGCCGATGGTGGACTGCAGTGCCGCAGATCGATGCGTCAGGGTAGCGGCAATGGGGTCGACGTCGGACCTCGCGCCGTCGGGGTCGAGGATGGTCACCAGTTGCCACGGACCGCGGCCTTGGATTTCCTTCCAGCCTGCCACAGCGGCCACGGCGTTCGATTCGCCGCCGCAGGCTGACAGGAACTCCTGCTCACGCCTTCTCCGAAACTCCGATTCGGCCGTGTTGGAATCCAGGAGCAAGCCCGCCAACAGATCCAGCTCGTCACGCACGCCGGGCAGCTCGGCGAGTATCGCCGTCGCACTCTGTTCTTCAAGGTCCAGCTGCACCCACAAGTACCCCACACGGAAGCCCCGGACCAGGAGTGGCACGCAGACGCGGCCCAACATGCCGAGTTCGTCGTTGGCGGGAACCACCACGGGACGCACGGCAGTGGAGATGCCGTGAGCAAGCTGCCAGGCGCTGACGTCGCTGGGAACCCGCTTGCTCAGAAGGAAGTTCACGCGGACCCGGTCGGCGTGGGATTGATTGGAGCTGTAGGCGAGCAGAACGCCGTCGAGGTCTTCCAGGGACAGCCCGCGGCCCAGCTTCAAGGCCACCCGTTCAACGATCTGTTCCACGTCCTGCTGCATCCTCCAAAGCGTACCAACAGCAGGCGACACTTGACGCTTCAGTGCTCGACAAATGTCGAGCTCACCCGGCCAAGATCCTTGTATTCACAGGGTTTGCGTCTGTGGGCGGTCCTGAGTCCATGTCGCCTGCCTCACAGCCGGATTTATTCTGGAATCACAGCCCGCAACACACTTTTCGGCCGAAGAGGCCGCTAACGATGGAGCCCACAGATGATCATCGGTGTCCCCAAAGAAATCAAGAACAACGAGTTCCGCGTAGCCATCACGGCCGCCGGCGTCCACGAGTTCCGCACCCACGGACACACCGTTCTGGTTGAGCGCGGCGCAGGCCTCGGCTCGGGCATCACCGACGAGGAATACTCGATCGCCGGCGCCGAAATCGTCAACGAAGCCGACGACGTCTGGGGCCGCGCGGACATGGTCATGAAGGTCAAGGAACCCATCGCGGCCGAGTACCACCGCTTCCGCAAGGGCCTGATCCTCTTCACCTACCTGCACCTCGCCGCAGAGCCCGAGCTCACCGCAGAGCTCATCAACTCAGGCGTCACGGCCATCGCCTACGAAACCGTACAGGAAGGCCGCACCCTTCCCCTGCTCGCCCCGATGTCCGAGGTCGCGGGCCGCCTCTCCGTAGTTGTGGGCGCTTCCTCGCTGATGGCTCCGGCCGGCGGCAAGGGCGTCCTTCTGGGCGGCGTACCGGGCGTCCGTCCGGCCAAGGTTGTTGTCCTCGGCGCCGGCGTTGCGGGAACCAATGCCGCTGCCATGGCGCTGGGTCTCGGTGCTGATGTCACCATCATGGACATCAACATCAACCGGCTGCGCGAACTCGATGCCCTCTACCAGGGCCGCCTGAAGACCGTTGCCTCCAACGCCTACGAGATCGAGAAGTCAGTTATCGACGCAGATCTCGTGATCGGCTCCGTCCTGATCCCGGGCGCCAAAGCACCCAAGCTGGTCACCAACGATCTGGTTGCCCGCATGAAGCCGGGCTCGGTCCTGGTGGACATCGCAGTGGACCAGGGCGGCTGCTTCGAGGACACGCACCCCACCACCCACCAGGAACCGACGTACAAGGTCCACAACTCGATCTTCTACTGCGTTGCCAACATGCCTGGCGCTGTTCCGAACACCTCCACGTACGCACTGACCAACGTCACCCTGCGCTACGCCGTGGCCCTGGCCAACCTGGGCGTCAAGGCCGCCTTCGACCGTGACCCCGCACTGGCTTCAGGCCTCAACATCGCTGCAGGCCACGTGGCACACCACTCCGTTTCCGAGGCGCACAACCTGCCCCTGGTTACCGACTGGCACACGCTGGTTTCCGCGTAGCGAGGACCTCTCGCGGCGGGGTGCGGCTTCCACGAGAAGCCGCACCCCGCCGTCGTGGTTTAACGCGCGCCGAGTTGGCACTTAGTGACAATGTTTGGCGTAAACATTGTCACCAAGTGCCAACTCGCGGGGTGGCGGTTAGGGCCTGGCGGGGAGTTCGGGAATCAGCTCCGACGGAACCGGCACAGGTATGCCCGAGGGGCCAAGCTTTGAAGGATCGACCTTTGCAGGATCGATCGCGGAGGGGTCGATCCCCGGCGGGGTCACGGGCAACGCCGGAGGCGTGGGGATGACGCCGTGTCCGGGCTCCTGGTGCGACGGCGCCTTGGGTGTGCGCTGCGACGGTTCGACGCCGGGCTGCGGCTGAGGATCGGCAACGGCAGGACTGCCGGGTGCGGCCGGCGCGGGCTCGGGTTGAACAGTGGCAGGACCTTGCTGCGGCGCTTCGGGGACAGGTACCGGCGCGGGGGTGGTTCCAGCAGGGGCAACGGGCTGGGGAGCGCTGCCGGAACCGGGATTCAGTTGCGAGACCACCGAACCGATTGCTGCTCCAAAGTGCTGGAAAGCACCGGGCAATCCGCCCTCTGACGCGGCGGCAGCGGTAGCTCCGCCAGCCAAGGACACGGCAACGGCAAGGCCTGCGATGGCCGTACGGCGCTTCTGACGACGCCGGGCGGCAAGTTCGTCCACGGGAGGTTCGTCCACGGGGGCAACAGTGGCGAGTACCGCCGTCGGTGCACCCGACGACGCGGACGGTCCATCCGTCGTCGTGAGTTGCTGGGTGGCAGTGAGTTGCTGGGTGGCAGTGAGCTGCTGGGTGGCAGTTACCGGGGCGCTGACCATGAGCGCGCGGACTGCGTCGGACGGCAAAGGGGCAGTGCTGGCCAGTGATCGGAGCTCGAGAAGTTCGGTGCGGAGGGCGTCGTCGCCGGAGAGGCCGGAGTCTGCCAGCAGGTGGTCGATAGCCTGCTGATCGCGGCGTGCGCGAGGCGCAAATTGTTCGCTCATGATGTGCCGTTCCTTAGTAGTGCACGCTTCTTCAATGCACCCAATGCCCTGCGCTGTAGTTGTTTGACGGCGCCCTGGGACTTGCCCATGATCGCCGCAGTGTCTTCCACCGAAACATCGGCGACGATCCGGAGTGCCAGGACCTCCCGATAATCCTCGGGCAGGTCCTCCAAAATTTCGGTGACGCCCAAACCTGCGCCACGTCCGAAGGCTTGGTCTTCGGCCGATGGTGACCGCCGCGCGTCCAGGTCCGCTTCATATGGCGTGGAATCGGGCGTTCGTTCGCGCTTGCGATAGTGGTCCACCATCCGAGCATGCGCTATGGAGAACAGCAATGTCTTCGCCCCTTGAAGGCCGCCGTGGAGCGTTTCCAGCTTTGGATACAGGGCCAGGAAAACGTCCTGCGTCACGGCTTCGGGGTCGTCTACGCCGCGGGCCCGGAGGTAGCCAAAGACCGGTCCGGCGAACTTATTGTAGGCAGCCGTGAAGAGCAGGCCGGGATCGTCCTGATCCGCCTGCACGTATTCATCAGCCAAAGGGTTAAGCACCCGTGGATGCCCCCGTCCCACACCACATTACGTAGCGGGGCTCCTTGTCCTAAGCCAAGGAGCCCCGCCCTTAAACCGTAACCGCTGCTTGCTTAGCGGACAGAATCGAGGGGTGCACCCGGAACAGCCGGGACCTCGGTGGGAACCTGGGTGGGCAGCTCAGGAGTTCCAGGAACGGCAGGCACTGCGGGGACAGCCGGCGTGGCGGGAACAGAGGGAACGCCCGGCACTGCGGGAACCGCCGGTACTGCAGGGGTAGCAGGCAGTTCGGACGTCACTGCGGCGTCGACGTCGGCCTCGGCCTTTGCCGAACCGTCAGCCTTCAGGCCGGCAGCCTTACCGGCTTCCACCACGGACTCGCAGTGCGCCTCCACCTTGGCTTCGCCACCGGCAGCGATGGTCAAGGACTCGAAGCCCGGGACCTTCGTGTCGGACTTCAGGCCGCCATTGAGGAAAGCGGTGCAGAGGCCGAAAGCCTCCGGGGAGGTGGCGTCCTCTGCCGCAGCCTTGGCACCGGATACTGCGTCGGCAGCCTTGGCCTGGCCGGCCTCGGCGGCGTCAGTTGCGTTGGTCTTGGCGCCTTCGGTGGCGTCGGTGGCGTCGGCTACTGCGGAATCGGCGGCTTCAGCGGCCTTCTCAGCTACCGGGGCCGGCGCACCAACGAGGTTGTGGGCGGTCTGCTGGAATTCGGTTGGAAGTGCGCCATTGAAGGCAGCGACGCCGGTTCCACCGGCAGCTACGGCTCCGGCAGCCAGGACGCCCGCGGCGACTTTGCTGGTGGCAAGGACAGTGAACAAGGACATGAAACCCTCCGACAAACGATTTTGGGATTGCCCCGGCCGCGGTTGGGTCGCGACCGGATGATCAGTGTGCGGACGTGGCCCGCACACCCCCTACATCGTTCGTGGCGGCGGTGAGGTTACGCGTTGTTCAAAATTCTTTTTCAGGGCTTGGGTCCTGCTTCTCCTCCGTACTGCCGTTATCCACATACGGCTCCTTGTCCACACTGGCTAGATGTCCCCATGGCCGGTTGGGCAGCAGCCAACTATGCTCAGGAAACCGCCGGGAATGGTGAATGCCCGGGAACCGACATGTCACTACGTTCAGGGGGATACGTGATGGGGCTGAGCATCTGATGGGGCAGGGACTGGTAGGCGCGGACGTCGGGGATCTCCGGCGTTTGTCCGCTGTCATGGACGCTGAGGCTGAGAAGATCACCAGTCTTCAACAGCAACTCACGGCGATGATCCAGGCGGGTTCGTACTGGCAGGGAAATGACGCTGACCAGTTCCGGAGCAGGTGGCAAAGCGATCTTCACGGACGGTTGGGAGCAGCAGCTGTTTGCCTGCGGACCAACGCCCGCGCCCTGAAACTCAACGCAGACCAGCAGGAACAAGCCTCTTTGGGTGGTTCGGCCGGAGGATCCAAGGGAGGACTTTCCAACGGGTCTGGCAGGGCAACCCCGGGGTCGCTGGAGTTCACCTTTGATCCCACCACCTATGGGCCCTTCACGGTTGAAGGCAACGGCTCCTTCGACAGTAAAGCATCGGGCGAAACGCACGGATCCCTAGGTCCCACAGGCATTGATGTTGGCGGCTCCGGCGAGGCCTCCACCGGAGGTGACATGACCTGGAAGGCGGGCTCAGAGTTCGGTCCCGTCAAGACGACCGTCACCAACGAAACCTTTGTGGGTGCCCGCGCCAGCGGCGAGTACGGGGCCACCGTGCCCTTCGGGCTGGGACTTCCCACCGCCCACGCCAACGGCGAAGCGTTTGCCGGTGCAGAGAACGTGACCACCGTACGATCCGATTTCTTCGACGGCTGGGTCACCAACACCTCCACCACGCGAATGATGACAGGAGTGGAGGCCAGCGCCCACGCCAATGCCAGCAGCCCGTTCCTCTTTTCGGCCGGCGGCGAGGGCTTCGCCGGCCAGAAGGTCACCATGGATAACCAGACGGAGTTCGCTGGTGGCTTGTTCTCCCTGGGACAGGGCGGGGAGTTGCGCGCCGGTGCTTGGGCAAGCGCCGGCGAAGGCGAAGTCAACGTCAAGGGCCGCGAGACCACCGGTACAGCGTTCAGTGCAGGTGCCGGAGCAGAACTGACCGGGAGCCGGTACGTCGAAGTTTTGGGCCAGACACTAACACTGAACGCAACGGTGGCCGCCGGAGCTGGCGAGGGCCACTTCTTCACGGCTTCCATGGATGAAGACGGTCTCACCCTCGGCGCCGGCGCCAAGCTCACCGCGGAACTGGGGCTGGGTGCGGGTGGCCAGATCACCCTCAGCCCGTCCGGATTTGTGGATTCCGTGACCGGATTCGTCGACTTCCTCAATAAATAGCTTCCTGCACAGACACTGCTCCGAAGGACTCCCATGACATCGCAACAGGTTTTCCCGTCCGAAGCTTTTCCCGCCTACCCCTCCATCAAGCTCACGCCGCCGGAGGGTTGGACCCAGCAGGTGGTTCCCGATGCCGTGGGCGCCTTCATGGCCCCCACATCCGAGGGCAAGTACACCGCCAATGTGGTCATCTCGGTGTCGCGTCGCTTGCCCGGATACCAGCTCCAGGACATCGCCGCATCCGTAGACTCGTTCCTGGATGCCTTGCCGGATGCAGTCCTGCTCGCCACAGAGCCCGTGGTGATCAATGGCCGGGATTGGCACGTGCGCGAGGCACGTTACACCCACCCGCAGGCGGGCTCGCTGACGCAGTTCACCGCCGTCACAGTGGTCCATCAGGACGTAGCCGCCGACGTGGTCCAGCTGACCGGGAGCTGCCAGCCGGTCGAAGGCAATGACGACCTCAAGGCCATCTATTCGCTGGTTGCCAGCGCGGGCGTCACGCCAGCGCCCTAGCCTGCTCAATCAGCTTCAGCACCGCAACGGAATCAGCCGGATCCACTGGCGCCGGAAGCGCGGAGGCTGCGCCGCCGTCGTCGAGCTTTTCGGCGAGGAGCCTGTAGAACTCGGGGTACGCACCGCGCTCTGTGGGGATGGTGATGCGCTGCCCGTTTGACTCAAGCGTGCCATGGTTTTGCGAAGGCTCGACGCCGTACTCCGCGTCTGTCGGAAGGCCGCCACCCAGCACATAGGGCTCCTGCGGGTCGGTGCCGAACTTCACGAAGCCGCCCTCTGTGCCGAGGATGCGGAAGCGTGGGCCAGGGAGGTGGCTGTTGAGGTTGATGGTGACATGGCTGACCACACCCGACTCGTGCTTGAGCACAAGAAAGACGTCGTCATCGGCGCTTTCCTGAGGACGACGAGCCTGTATTTCCGCGAAAGTGACGGTTGCCGGCCCAAAGAATCGGAGAGTGAGATCGAGGACGTGGGTGCCGAGGTCGAACAGGACACCGCCGCCGTCGTCTGCCGTGGCGCTGGCTTTCCAGGCCTTTGAAATCTCCGGCGCCCAGCGTTCCATGCCCACCTCAAACCGGGTCACAGTTCCCAGCGTCCCGGCGTCGAGCAGTTTCTTCACCGTCAGCGAGTCACCATCCCACCGCCGGTTTTGGTAGACAGTGAGGACACGCCCCAGTTTTGCCGCCAGCTGGATCAGTTCCTCGCCCTCGGCGCTGCGCACCGTGAACGGTTTATCCACGACGACGTCGAGCCCGGCTTCCAGCGCAGCTTTCGCAAGGGGGAAATGGGTGGCGGGCGGAGTGCCCAGAACGATCAGGTCCAGCGCGTCAGCGAGGGCCAGGATGTCCTCCGGGGTGTTGACGATGGTGGCTTCCGGGTAGCGATCTTTCGCTTTCGCCTGCCTCCCGGCGTCCGACGTTGCGATGACGGCAAGCTCATAAGCAGGGTTGCTCGCGATGAAGGGGGCGTGGAAGACGCTGCCCGACAGGCCAAAACCTGCGACGGCGGTACGGATCGGATCGGAAGTCATGTGCCTAGGCTACCGACCCTCTCGCAGGTAATAGCCCTTTCCCGCCGACCCTCTATCACCAGGTGAGCGAGGGATCGGCTGAAGCACGCGGGATGTGAGAGAGGGATCAGCTGAAGCACGCGGGATGTGAGAGAGGGTGGGGACGGCGAAGGCCGGGAACCTCCCCGCACTGATGAATCAGCTCAGGGGTTCCCGGCCTTCAGGAAACTACACCTTGGAAACTATAGAATAGGGGCTACTTCTTGGCGCCCTTTTCCCAGCCGATGGTGGTCCAGTCCGGAACGTTGGACAGGCTCTTGAACAGGGACGGGCCGTAATTGGCCAGGCCCGTGCGCACGAACTGGATCTCCGGGCCGTTGAGGACAGTACCCATGGAGAAGTACTTCTCCATGTGCTTCTTCTCAACCTCCATGGCAGCCTTGTTGCGCTCAGTGTCATCGGCGATGGTTGCCAAACGTTTGATTTCCGCGTCGAGTTCAGCGTCGCCCAAGCCGTTTTCGTTCGTAGCGGAGTCGTAGTACTGCTTTACCGCATCAGTAGCGTCCGGGCCCACGGTGTAACCGGAGATGGTCACGTCGAACTCGCGTCCGCCGATGACCTTGCCAAAGTCAGCGTCACCACGCTGGTCGATGGAAACATCCATGCCAGCCGCCTGGAGCTGCTTCTGCAGGGTCTGCGAGGTTGCAGCCGTGGTGGGGTCGTCACCGAAGTTGGTGATCTTGAAGGAGACGGGGACGCCATCCTTGGCCATAATGCCCTTGTCGTTCGCCGTGTAACCGGCATCCGTCAGGACCTTCTTGGCAGCGTCCGCGCCGGTGTCCTTCACGGGGTAGTTGTCCTGGTAGTACTCGGAGAACGGCATCAGCATCATGGAGCCCGAGCTCTCTTCGGACCAGTTCAAGCCGTTGAAGCGGACATCGCGGATGGCCTTGCGGTCCACGGCGGTGAAGATCGCCTTGCGCACGGCGACGTCGGTGAGGGCCGGGCGCTTGGCGTTGAGGTTCAGACCACCGGCAAACAGGCGCTGACCGCGGCGGACCTCAGAGTTGGTGGTTCCCTCGAGCTGCTTGTAGCGGCCAAGCGTACGGCCGTTGGCGGCGTCGATCTCACCATTCTTGAAGGCGGCGATAGTTGCGCTCGGCTCCATTTGGCGCCAGATGACCTTTTCGAGGACCGGCTTCTGGCCCCACCATTTGTCGTTGGGCACCATGGTGACCGTCTTGGCGGTGGTGTCGTAGTTCTCCACCTTGAACGGCCCTGCCATCCATTCGGGGTGCATGTTGCCGGCAAATCCCGTGTTGAAGATCTCGGGGGTATTGATGGCCGGGTGGATCAAGCCAAAGAAGAGGCCTTCCAACGGAAAGACCGGCTGGGTAGTGGTGACAATGACTTCCTTGTCGTTGGCACCCGCCTTGACTGAATCGACGAAAGCGTAAGCACCTGCGGTCACGATGTCGATTGACTTGTCTTCACCCTTGAGCATGTTCCAGGTGTTTTGGAACGTCTTGACGTCGATGGGCGTGCCATCGTTCCACGTCGCTTTGTCGTTGATCTTAATCGTGACGGTCTGCTTGCCGTCCTTGACTTCGCTCTTGACGTCTTCGCAGAAGTCTTTATTCGGCTCTGCCTTGCCATCGAAGTCCAGCTTCCAGCAGCCGCCAATGCCACCGCTGTTGATGGAGGCAGTGTTGACGGGAGTCATCAGGGCTGAGTTGTCAGCGCTGTTGCCCACATTCGAGAAGCCGTTGAAGTCCGGCCCAATGCTGCCTACACCCAGCGTGAGCGTGCCGCCCTGCTCCAGGTCTTTTGCTTCCTTGGCGTTGACGCTGATCAGCTTGCTGATATCGCCTCCGCTCTCTTCGGCCTTCTGAGAGGCCGGACCCGACGGCGTTCCCCCGCCGCAAGCGGTCAGCATAAGCGTTGCTACGAGCGCTACGCCACCGATCGTCGTGTACTTTTTCATGGTTTGCCCTTCATGTTTACGACTGGAAATTCAATTGCGAGTTGAGACCAGAGATTCATTTCAAAAGCGTCATATGTCGTCAGGCATGCACCACCAGCATGTCGGCATCTATCTCTCCATCGGGGAAGAAGCACGCGAAATCCTGTGTGCCTTCCTTTTCCGAGGCCAATGGCGGCTCCAGAGTAAGGCACTTCTCCTGCTTCGCGGCAGGTAGTGCGGCAAACACGGGACAGCGGGTGGCGAAATTGCATCCCTTGGGAGCATCAAGCGGGCTGGGAAGGTCCCCCTGCAGGATGATGCGTTCGCGGGTGCGTTCCAGATTGGGGTCCGGCACCGGGATCGCGGACAGCAGGGCCCGGGTGTAGGGGTGGCGCGGGTTGTCGAAGACATCATCCACGTCTCCGGTTTCCACAATCTTGCCGAGGTACATCACGGCAACGCGATCGGAGATGTGTCGGACCACCGAGAGGTCGTGGGCCACCATGAGGTAGCTCAGGCCCAGTTCGGCACGGAGCTTGTCCAGCAGGTTGATGACACCGGCTTGCACGGATACGTCCAGTGCGGAGATGGGTTCGTCCAGGACAACGAGCTTCGGATTCACGGCGAGCGCACGGGCGATGCCGATGCGCTGGCGCTGGCCGCCGGAGAACTGGTTGGGGAAGCGGTTCACGTGGTCCGGCTGCAAGCCCACCAGCTTCATGAGTTCCATGATGCGTTTCTTGATGGCGGCCTTGGGCATGCCCAGGTTTTCCAGCGGTTCGGCCAGGACTTCGTACACGGTGAAACGCGGGTCCAGGGCGCCCGTGGGGTCCTGGAAGACCATCTGCATTTCCTTGCGCATGGCCATCTTGGTCTTGTGATCGGTGGCCACCTTGTTGCTGACGCCGCCGATGACCACTTCGCCCACCTGGTCCGGGTGGAACTCCATGATTTCCAGGAGTGTGGTGGTCTTGCCGCAGCCGGACTCCCCCACAATGGAAACGCACTCACCTTCGCGGATATCAAAGCTCAGGCCATCCACGGCCTTGACCGTGCCGATTCGTCGCTTGATCAAGGCACCCTTGAGCAGCGGGAAGTGCTTTTTGACGTCCTTGAGTTCCAGGACCTTTTGGCGCTCGACGCGGGCGACGCCGTCGAACTTTGACACCGGCTTGGGCGGCGCATGGAAAATCTTGTGAGCGTCAGCGTTACCGGACAGTTCGCCAGCCTTGATGCAAGCGGCTTTGTGTCCCAGGGTCTGCCCCTCCGTGCCAGGTACCGGGAACAGTTCCGGTTCGCCGTGCAGGCAGGCGTCGCTGACCAAGGGGCAACGGGCCGCGAAGGAGCAGCCAGTCACCGGCAGGGCGAGGTTGGGCGGAGTTCCTTCGATAGGTACCAGCGACTGCTTGGTGGCGGTATCCACCCGAGGTACAGCACCAAGCAGGCCCAGCGTGTACGGCATCCGCGGGTTGTAGTAGATGTCCTCAACAGTGCCGGTTTCCACCGGTTTGCCTGCGTACATGACCATGATGTCGTCGGCCATGCCGGCTACGACACCGAGGTCGTGCGTGATCATGACGACGGCGGCGCCGGTCTCCTCCTGCGCGGTGTGCAGTACTTCCAGCACCTGCGCCTGGATGGTGACGTCGAGCGCCGTCGTGGGTTCATCAGCGATGAGCACCCTGGGATCGTTGGCGATGGCGATCGCGATCATGACGCGCTGGCGCATGCCGCCGGAAAATTCGTGCGGGAAGGCTTTCAGCCGGTCCTTGGGGCTCGGGATGCCCACCATCCGCAAGAGGTCGACGGCGCGGGTTTCTTTGGCCTGCTTGCTCATGGTGGGGTTGTGGACCGTCAGCGCCTCGATGATCTGGTGTCCCACCGTGTAGACGGGGGTCAGTGAGGAGAGCGGGTCCTGGAACACCATGGCGATGTCGCTGCCGCGGTGCTTGCACATGGCTTTGTCGCTGAGGCCTAGCAGTTCTTTGCCCTTGAAGCGCACGGAACCGGTGATGTCCGCGGTTTCCGGGAGCAAACCCATGATGGCCATGGATGTGACGGACTTACCGGAACCGGATTCACCCACGATGCCCAGTGTTTTGCCCGGCATGAGGTCGAAGTCCACTCCGCGGACTGCGTGGACCACGCCGTTCTCGGAGTTGAAGCGGACGTTGAGGTCGCGAACGCTCAGGACGGCGTCGCCGGGGGCGTAGAGCCCGGCGTCGCGGAGACGCTCAGCGGGAGTGATGTTGGTGCTCATTTGGCAGCCTTTGCGGTCTTGGTCTTGGCCCGTCCAATGGAGCTGGAGCTGGGGTCGAAGGCGTCACGGAGGCCGTCGTTCATCATGGCCAGTGACCCCGTCAGCAGGAACATGACAGTCAGGGGTACCCAGAACATCCAGGGGAAGGACGACACCTGGCCGGTGGCCTGGCCGATCAGGACACCGAGGCTGACGTCAGGAAGCTTGATGCCGATGCCAATGAAGGAGAACGCAACCTCGGCCAGGATCGCGCCGGTGATGCCGCGGGTGAAGTCGAGCACCAGCAGCGAGCCGATGTTGGGAACCAAGTGACGCCACACGATCCTGCGGGAAGGGACTCCCATGTACTTGGCGGCTTTGACGTAGTCGCGCTGCATGAGGGACATGGACAGCGAGCGCACCAGGCGGGCAGTTCCCATCCAGCTGAAGAACAGCAGGACCACTACAAGCAAGAGCCAGCTGGGAAGGTCCTTCAGGCCACCGCTGCCGCTGGTTGCCACGGCCACCACCAGAATGGCCGGCATCATGATGAGCGCCTCAAGGATGAACAGCATGGTGGCGTCCACCTTGCCCCCGAAGAATGCCATGGTGCAGCCATACACCGCGGAGATCAGCACCGAAACGCCGCCCACAATGAGGCCGATGAGAATGGAGGTCCGGGTGCCGTCCACAATGAGCGCCATGAGGTCGATGCCGGCCTGCGTGGTCCCCAGCAAGTGGTCCGGCGAGGGTGGCATGCCGATGTTCAACGGATCAAGGGTGTCCTTATCCCACGACGTCAGGAAACCGCCAAAGATCGAAAAGAGGAACAAGGCGAGGAAAATAAACAAGCCGGCGACGGCGGTCCGGTTACGCATGAAGCGACGGAAGATGATGCGGGATTTGCCGATGACGACGTCCGAGTCACCAACCCGGGCTTCGTCGATTTCCGCAATGGGATCAATGATGTTGGTCATTACTGGACCCTCACTCGTGGATCGACCAGCGTGGTGGCGAAGTCGGCAAGGATGGCGCCGATCGCGAAGATCACTGAGCCATAAGCCAGCGTGGCAGTGGCGACGTTGACGTCCTGCAGGCTGATGGCCTGGATGCTCCAGAGACCAATGCCCGGCCAGGCGAAGATCGCCTCGGCGAAGAAGCCTCCCGTGAAGATCGCCGGGATGGTGAAGGCGATGCTCTGGGCCACCGGGATGAAGGACACCCGCAGGGCGTGCTTCCGGATGGCCTGGTTCCGGGTAAGCCCCTTGGCCCGGGCGGTGCGGACGAAGTCAGCATTCACGTTGTCCAGGAGGTACTGCCGCTGGGCGATCTGGTAACCGGCCCAACCGAAGATGGTCATCGCGAAGGTGGGCACGGCGTAGTGGGCCACAAGGTCAACGAAAGCCGGCCAGCCTGGCTCAATTCCCGGCGTCGAAATTCCCGTCACGAAGAAAATGCGCTGCCCCACAGCCTCGTTGATGCCAATGGCGCCCAACTGCACTAGGAAGTAGGCGATGGGGGCGGGCAGGATGTGGACCAGGTAGCTGTAGGACGTGATGACGCGGTCCTGGACTTTGTACTGGCGGGCTGCGGAGTAGACACCGAGGGCTACGCCGATGATCAGGGTGAGGATAATCGAGGCGATGAACAGCCGGGTGGAGACCATCACACGGTCAGCGAATTCGGCGTTGACGAAGGCGCCGTTCGGGCTGCGGCCCCAGTCCCAGCGGGTGACGATGCCGCCGAGCCATTGAACGTACCGTTCCCAGGGGTTCAACTCCGGGTCAAGGCCCAGTCCTCGGAAAGACGCGGCTACCTGTTCGGGGGTGGGCCGAGGGATTTTTTCCTGCTCCAGAACTGCCGGTTTCAGCGACGAGACTGCCAGGAAGTAGCCTGCACTGGTGGTCAGGAAGATCATGATCAGGTAAATGCCTGACCGCTTCATCAGATATTTCAGCATGTCGGGCGGCTGCCCCGAATCGTGGCAAAACTCAATGCTCGTCCTTCCGCGGTTCCCGGCTGTGGCCGGCGTCAGCTACGAATTGGCGCAGCGGGTTGTTGGCTCCCCCGGCACCCCTTCAGTGATCACCAGCCCTGTATGGCATGCGTCACATTCAAGAGGAAACTACCACAATAACTGCTTCACGTTTTGCTTCACGGCGTCCAGTTTCGCTCCTGCAGCCAGATTGTTATGTGCAGGTTGCGTCATGTTTACGACGACGGCGGTACTAACGCGCTCACAGCGCAGCGCGCGGGTGGGCAACCAAGGGCCGGGTAGCCGGGCGGGACGCGGGTTAAGCCGGATCCAAAAGCCGCGTGATCAGCTCGCGCCAGGAATCCGCCAGCCGGGTGGGAGAAATACCGCGGACACGGACGTCGTCGACTATTCGTTCAGGGTCCAGTGCGTAAGTCAGGGACATCGCCATCACCCAAGGATCCGCGATTCCCGCCTCCCGCAGCAGGACCTCCATATGTCGATGCGACAGTTTGGTTGCGGGAACATCGAACCTGTTGCGCGTCGCGGCCCCGGCGGCCTTCAAGAGTTCGCCGTTTTCCAGGACGAAGTAGATGCGCCCCTCGCCGAAGGCCACCAAGCGATCCCTTGGTGCGGCGCCCGGGCCAAGGGGCGGGGGTCCAAACATGAAACCGGCCTGGAATTCGGACTCCGAGTCGCTCAGCAGCGTCATCATGAGCCCGGCCCGGCTCCCGAAGCGGCGGAACACCGTCCCCTTGCCAACCTTGGCCTTGCAGGCCAGCGCATCCATGGTCAGTGCCTCCGCGCCGAACTCGGCCACTAAATCCCGGGCAGCGTTGAGGAGGCGCTCACGATTTCTCGCTGCGTCACTGCGCTCATGGGGCGCACCCAGGGGCACGTCCGGTCGAAGGGGGATCGAGCTCACAGAAATATTCTAGACCCCGGGAATAGAAAGCGGACCATAGTCCGTTTAGTATCGATGAAGGCCACAAAGCCCCCACAACGCAGGCCGGATCCGCAAGGCACCGGCCAGACACAAGGAGACACCATGTCCAAGAGCACAGTTCTTACCCTCGTCGGCAGCCTGCGCGCCGATTCCCACAACCGGAAACTCGCCGAAGCCATCCAGTTGAACGCACCGGAGAACGTTGACGTGCAGATCCACGGCTCGCTGGGCACCATCCCCTTCTATAACGAGGACATCGACGTCGAAGGCCAGGTCCCTGCCGAAGCCGCCGCTCTCCGCGCTGCAGCAGCCGACGCCGACACCATCCTGCTCGTCACCCCCGAGCACAACGGCACCATGCCTGCCTCCTTGAAGAACGCCATTGACTGGCTGTCCCGCCCGTTCGGCGCCGGCGCCCTCTCCGGCAAGCCGACCGCCGTCGTCGGAACCGCTTTTGGCCAGTTCGGTGGCGTGTGGGCCCAGGATGAGGCCCGTAAGGCCGCCGGTATTGCCGGCGCCAAGGTCCTCGAAGACGTCAAGCTGGCCGTCCCGGGTTCCATGATCCGCTTCGCTGAACTGCACCCGAAAGACGACGCCGAGGTTGTTGAGCAGATCAAGGGCATCTTCGAGCCGCTGACTGCCGTTCAGGATGAAGAAGAAGCAGCAGCCTAAGCTTTTTCGCTTTTGATGCCCCCGTTCCGCGATCTGCGGGGCGGGGGCATTCGCGTGCCAGTTGTTCTTAGTGGCGGGCGCGGCCGGGCGTGATCAACTCTTGTCCGAACCGTCACCGTAACGGCATGTTGTGTTCGGCCGTCCCGTCCTACCGTTGGAAGTACAGGTGGACGGACAGGAGCGCGGGGCTGTCATGCATGCCGGACCGGGACCAAAAAGTACGACGACGATCGCCGCTGCCTGCCTCGTCTTCGGTCTGTGGGTGGCAGGCTGCACTACCGCCCCTTCCGGATCAACAGGTCCAGACAGCGCGCCTCCCCTACCGACGGTTTCCGTGGACACGCGGGCCCCATCACCGAGCGGGGTGCCCACGAATACTGTGCCCACGGCTACCGCGC
Source organism: Paenarthrobacter sp. NPDC091711 (assembly GCF_044756605.1). Taxonomy (NCBI): domain Bacteria; kingdom Bacillati; phylum Actinomycetota; class Actinomycetes; order Micrococcales; family Micrococcaceae; genus Paenarthrobacter; species Paenarthrobacter sp. NPDC091711. The sequence continues at coordinate 307,961 of NZ_JBIVTF010000003.1, read as the reverse complement.
CCACCGCTCCCGCGCCCCCTGCTTCGGGGCCTGCTGCGTCGGCTCCTGCCCCTTCGGATCCTCCCGCTTCAAACACCGGCCTTCCCTCCGTTGCCGTCCCCGCCGCGCCGCCCTCGCCGTCAGCACCAACTCCCGCGCCCTCGAACGCTCCGTCCCAGGCGTCGCCGACCCGGCCGGCCGCTGCCGTCGAGCCTTCACCCCGCCCGGGCACCAGCGCGCCTGAACCAACAGCCATCCCTACCGTCATCCCCGTGGATGTGGCGAACACCGGACCAGCGGTCTACTACGTGGCAATCGACGACGGCGGCGCGCGCGGCGTGCGCTTCGGCTGCAACGACAGCCTGGTACCTGTCAGGGGCGTTGCCGTCCCCGGCGATCCGTTGTCCGTAGCGCTCGGCCGGCTACTGGGCGCCGGAATGCCGGTGGACAGCGATGCAGCCCTCTATGACGCACTGGCCAATTCGTCGCTGCGCTATCTCTCCGGCTACATGAACGGGGCAACAGTGGTGGTGAACCTCAGCGGATCACTGCGGCCCGGCGGCGTGTGCGACATCCCGCGGATCCAGGCGCAACTGACGCAGACCATAGTGCAGGCCAGTGGTGCGTCGCGTGCCGAGATCTACGTGAATGGCCGGACACTGACGGAGGCACTGAGCGTGCGATGATGGCGGGCTGCTGTTCCATGGCTTCCGGCCTCACGCCGTCGCGATCGCCAGCACCCTTCGGAGAGCCCACGCCACCCGCAGCAAGGCCAAAATGGAAGCGAAGGCCAGCACGAAGACCAGCACTTCAGGGATCCACAAGCCCGTGACGGAGTCTCCTTCCAGAACCACTGTCACCAAGGCAACGACCACCAGCAAGCCCAGTCCAGGGATGGCAAAAAGGAACACCTCGCCGATCTGGCGCCTGTGTGCTGCGGACAGTTTCTCCAAGGGAAGTTCCCGCTGACCTGGCGCAGCTTTCTTTCCCAGCACATTGATCAGCATGGACACACTGGTGAGTGTCAGCCCTGCGGTGGCCCCGGCAAGGGTGGCCAGCGTTTGGAACAAGGTTCGCCGCGCACCCGGATCCACGGCCTCCAGCATCAGCGGTTGACGTGCCAGCAGGGCGATTCCCAGCCAGATCAGCACGGCAAGCGCAGCCCAAGCGAAGTCGGCGCTGGGGTGCAACAGAAACCAACGCCACAGAGTCCTGCGGCGGCCGGTCCGCTGGATATCAACCTCGTACAAGCTCATGATCTGCACCGCCTTGGTTCTCCCCGGCCGATTGATCCGCTTTTTCGGATGCTTTGCCTGCCTTTCCCACCCGACCGGCCGTTTCAGGGCTCTCCGCGGCTGCGAGAGCCGCCCGAACAGCGGCCATTCCCCCCGCAACCATGTCCGGAACCAGGGCCGAGTCCGCCGAGCCCTTGACGTCCGGCAGGGTCCTGGCGAAAAAGGCCTCGTTGTCCCGGGCCTGCTTGTTGAGGATGGATATTGCTTCAGCAGTGGATTTTTGGGGGTCGTTGAACACGTCCGGGTCCACGTCGATGTGCGAGATGAACCGCTCCTTGAGAAGGTCCACCACCTCGCGGTCACCCGTCAGGGAGTCCTTGCCTTCAGCCACCACGTAGTCGAAATGTTCCACGGATCCGGCCCTGCGGAAGAGATCAATCAACTGTTGGATACGGTCACGAATCCGTTGTTTATCCTCGGCTTTGCCGGATCTGCCCACGCTCAAGGAAATCCGGAACGTCCCCTCGTTCATAAGGCGTGAGGCGCTGTCCAGGACGTCAGCCCATTCGCCTTCCATGAGCTTCCCGGACAGGCGTTCGGCAGGAAGGGCGAACTCGAATCGGCTCACCTCCAGGCGTGTGAGGATTTCCTCGATATCCTCACGGACAACCGGCACCAGGACTGGCTCCAGCCCCAGCATTCCCTCGAGATACTCGCCCATCCTGGACGCCCGGGGTCCGTTGCCACTGGTCAGCACCGCGATGACGTTGCGCTTCAGAAAGGCAAAGTAGGTTGTCTCCAACAGGTGGTCACCGGGCGCCAACGGAAGGGGCTTGCGCCGGCCAAGGGCGTCTCCGACGCTTGGCAGGTTGGTATCCCGCACCCGGTCCAAAAGCAGCACGGGATGCGGCGATGACGCCACGGCCTGCGCGAGTAACACCGTGCCGTCAACACTGGTGAAGTGCCTGTCCGTCCCGGCATCCTGGGCCTTCTTCAGCACCTCGGCCACACGGCGCGCTGGAAATGGGCGGTTGAGCCCGTCACCGTTCAACTGCTCGATCCGCCAGAACTGCACACTGCGCCGTGCCATGGATTCTCCCCTCGTCTTCCGTGACCCACGCTATGGGCAAGGTCCGACATTAAAGCCGAGCGCCGCCGTCGTGCGTCAACCCGCTCGCGGACAGCGCCAGGTCACAGGCTGTATTTGGGCCCCGGCGCGAACAGCGAATCCATCTCGTCGTGGCTGCGAGTGCCTGCGAGCCCGGCCCAGTTGCCGTCGCCGAGGATTTCCTTCGCCACGCGGGCCACCTTTGCATAGGCCGCTTTGGCCGTATTGCCACCGATGCTGACGCGTCGCACGCCGGCGTCGTGCAGTTCCAGGGGCGACGGCGCACCGACACCCGCCAAAGCGTTGAGCGGGGCGGGAACTCTGTTGGACAACTCGTGCAGGACATGCAGGTCCACAACGCCGGGCACAAAGACTCCGTCCGCGCCTGCCGTGAGGTATGCCTCGGCACGCCGCAAGGTCTCCTCAAACGCGGTCTCCGGAAACTGACCGGACAAGTAGGTGTCCGTGCGGGCGTTGATGAACAGCGGTATACCGCGCTCGTCGGCAGCGGCGCGGATCAAGGCGATCCGCCGCGACTGTTCCATCAGCTCCGTGAGCGGCTCCGTTCCGGAGTCCTCAATGTTGATTCCCACAGCTCCCTCGTCCAGGACCGCATGGACCGTGGCACGAAGTTCCTCGTCAGTGCGCCCGTAGCCGGTCTCGATGTCAGCCGTCACCGGCAGCCGGGTGGCCCCTGCGATGCGACCCAGTGCAGCCATCGCCAAGCCCCATGGCACGTGGTCGCCATCCCTGAAGCCCAGGCTCCAGGAAACGGCCGAGCTTGAGGTGGCAATTGCCGTGGCACCTGCCTCCTCCACAACCCGGGCTGAGGCTGCGTCCCAAACGTTCACCAGAACCAATGGGGTGGGCCCGGCGTCGTGAAGTTTATGGAAGTGTTCGGCCTTGGTCACGGATCCCCGGTGCGCTGTCATAGCTACATTCCAGCCCTTCCCGATCCCGGCGTAAAGGATAGACCCGGAAAATGAACCAATTCGAAAACAACTGTTGCCTCTTTAGCAACATCGAGGAGTATCCTGTCACTGTGACCCACGAAACATTGGATGCCGGCGCAACGCTGCCCGCTGAAGCCATCGACGCCATTGAGCGGGCCGCCACGGCCGCTCACCCGCACGAGGAATTGTTCTCCGCGCGGGCCGCCAACATCAAACAGTCCGCCGTCCGGGATGTCTTCGACATCTCCATGCAGCCAGGCCTTGTCTCCCTCGCCGGCGGCAACCCCTACCTGCAGTCACTGCCGCTGGAAAAGCTAGGACAGACCGCCGCCCGCATCATCGCAGAGGAGGGCATGACCGCCCTGCAATACGGCGGTGGCCAAGGAACCGAGGAACTCCGCGAGCAAATTTGCACCATCATGGCGGCCGAGGGGATCCACGATGCCCTCCCCGAAAATGTTGTTATTACCGCGGGATCGCAGTCGGCTCAGGATGTTGCCACCAAGGTCTTCTGCAACCCAGGGGATGTTGTCCTGGTGGAGAACCCCACCTACGTGGGCGCCCTGAACACGTTCGAGGCGTACCAGGTCCAGGTGGAACCGATTGAAATGGACGACGACGGCCTGGTACCGGAGCTGCTCGAGTCCAGGATTGCGGCACTCCAGTCCGAGGGCAAGAACATCAAGTTCCTCTACACCATCCCCAACTTCAACAACCCCTCCGGCATCACCCTTGCCCAAGAACGCAGGCAGCGCATCGTCGATATATGCCGCACTGCGAATATCATCGTCCTCGAGGACAACCCCTACGGACTCCTCCGCTTCGACGGCCACCCGATCACGCCCATGCGGGCCGCCAACCCGGATGACGTCATCTACTTGGGATCGTTCTCCAAGATCTTCGCTCCCGGACTCCGGATCGGCTGGGCCCTGGTTCCCGCGCATCTGCAGCGTCGCTTCTACCTGGCCTCCGAGGCCGTGACCCTTTGCCCGCCGCCGCTGAATCAAATGCTCGTCTCGGCATACCTCCGCGACTATGACTGGCAAGGGCAGATCGACACTTATCGGTCCCTGTATGCGGAACGCTGTCAAGCACTGCTGTCCGCGCTGGATAAGTACATGCCTGCCGGACTCACCTGGACACGCCCGGATGGCGGCTTCTTCGTCTGGGTCACCCTTCCTGAAGGCGTGGACACGTATCCCCTGCTCGGGAAGGCAATCGACGCAGGGGTGGTCTTCATCCCCGGCGCAGCCTTCTCGCCGGCCGACGGACCTTCCAACAAGCTCCGCCTCGCGTTCAGCGCCGTCCCGCCGGATACGATAGCCGAAGGCGTCCGCCGCTTGGCCCCTGTCCTGGCGGAAGCCATCGAAGCCACCAATGAAGGAGCACCACAATGACCGGAGTTGTGATCGTCGGAGTAGACGGCAGCGAGACGGCAATGAGGGCAGCGAAGGCCGCCCAGCAGTTGGCGATCGGACTTGGAGCCAATCTCCGCGTGGTGAGCGCCTTCGACAGCAACCGGACAGAGGTTGTAGAGATCGGCACCGACAAGTGGATCGTCTCCGATGCCGCCGAAGCTGAAGCGGTGGCCCGCGCGGTGGCAGAGAAGCTCACTGATGACCGCCTTGAGGTGACCTACTCGGCCGCCCGCGGCAAGCCGGGTGAAGCGCTGGTCAAGGAAGCTGAAGTCCAGGACGCCCGCCTCATTGTGGTGGGCAACCGGCGCATGCAGGGCTTGGGCCGTGTACTGGGCAGTGTGGCCAACACAGTTGCCCACACTGCGCCTTGCGACGTCTACATTGCCAAGACTGACCAGCCGTAAAGCGAGCTGAATCACGCCGCCGGGTGGGGAGTCTCACCCGGCATTTGGCGTCTTTTGGGCAAGATCCCCGAAGTCATCGTTATAAAATCGAGATGCCCCCAATGGCGCGTGCCACCTCCACTTACTGACTTCAGGGGATCATTTTCTTGCTTACTTTGCAGCCGCGCCAGCGCGTGGGACACGACATTTTGCTTGCCCGCCACGGCAACCACATCAGCACCATGCGCTATGACCGGAGCAGCGATCGCATCATCGCCATGCTCGACGACGGCTCCTGGGACAGCGCCCCCAACATGATCTCCCCCAGCCTTGAGATGCCCGAAACAATCGGCAGCGTCTTCCGTAAGGACTGGCGCTTCCTGTCCGTTGCGTGCGTGGCAATGGTTACCGTGGCCGCCGTCGCCATGGGCATCAGCGTTGAGATGGCAAACCACATGTCGACGACGGAGCTTCAGGCGCTGCTGGTCAATTACCCGGCGTTCTAGCGCCTTCGCGTTCTAACGGCCCGGCTCCCGCGGGGAGCGCAGTGTCCCCGGCGACCTTGCCGTCGTCGAACCTGAGAGTCACCTGTCCTCCCGACTTCCGCCTGCGCAGCAGCAAGATGACAGCTCCGACTGCAAGCCACACGGCGCCCAGCAGGTATGTGAACCACGCCAGTGAAGTCCATAGCCAGGCGATGAAGGCGAAACCCAGCACCGGCATGACCAGATTGCGCAGGGTCCCTGCTGGCCCCCGCTTCCGCAGGTCGAAAAAGACCACCTTGATGGTGGCGAGGTTCACCACGGCGAAGGCCACCAGAGCTCCGAAGTTGATCATGTACACCGCCTGCTCCAGCGTGATCACGAGGGCGACCAAGGACACCGCGGAGACAAGCAGTGCCGCGAAATACGGAGTCCGGAACCGCGGGTGCAACCTCGCCAAAGCGCCGGGCAGGATCCCGTCCCTGCCCATGGCGTAGATGACGCGACTGACGCTCATCTGGGCAGCAGTACCGCAAAGGACCAGCCCGCCAAGGTTCACCACCACGAATACCACCATGAGCACATCGCCTCCGGCGCGCTGCATGAGCTCGGTTCCCGCGGCGTCGAGGTTGGCGATCGATCTCCACTCTGGAGCGATGAGACTACCGGCCACGGAAAACAAGGTGTAGCCCAAGCCGGCAAAGAGCGTGGACAGGATGATGCCCCGCGGAACATCGCGCTGGGGGTTACGCGTCTCTTCGGAAAGGGTGGAGACGCCATCGAATCCCAGGAAGGCGAAGGCCACAATGGCCGCGGCCGCCATCACAGGCGCAATCCCGCCCTCCCCCAAGGTCAGGGGCCGGGCAATGTTGTCGAAGGACAGGTCCGGGGCATTGACCACAGCCAGGACAAGGAACACCAGGATCACCAGAACTGAGGCCGCCACCACCACGATGTTCAACTTCTTGATCCACGCAACGCCGATCACGCTGAAGAGCCCCACCACCAAGAGGCAGAGCAGGACGGCGAGCTGCGGCGCTATGACAGGCACCAAACTGTTGAGGTACAGGCCGAAGAGCAGGAAGTTCACCATCGGCAGGAACAAATAGTCCAGCATCATGGCCCAACCCACCAGGAACCCCACTGGGCTGCCGAACGCCCGGGAGGCATAGGCGTAGGCGCCACCGGTCACGGGGATGTGCCTGGCCATCTGACCATAACTATGCGCGGTGAATAGCATCGCCACCAGGGCAGCGATGTAAGCGGCCGGCAGATGTCCGTCGCTGATCTCGGTCCCCGCGCCATAGACAGCCACCACGGACAGTATGCCCATGGAGGTCAGGCCAAAGGCGATGAGCGACGGCAGGCCCATAACGCGTTTGAGCGTGGGGGCCGCTGCCGGGCGGTCCAGTGCGCTATTTCCAGGGATGGTCATGGGCTCTCCTCGATGCGATCCGGGTCACATAAATGAATGTTGTTCATTAGAGTAGGGCTCCGCCGCGTTCTTGTACAGCTTTGGTATTCCAAAAGTCTCCAGCAGACGCTTTGCCTTTGAAGCATGGGCCTAAAAGTCAAGACTTATGACGGACACTTCTCTGCGTGTTGGATGTTTGGTATACCTAAGGTGAAAACCGCGAAAGGACTCTGATGACTGCACCACTGTCACCGATCGGCAGCAGGGGCGAGCCGCCCCATGGACGGGGGCTGCTGACTACGCCGGGTTTTGTCGACGCGCATATCCACCCTGACAAGACCACTTGGGGCTCCGGCTGGCTGTCCCGCGAACCAGCGCAAACACTGCCCGACCTCATAGGAAACGATCTCCGGGCGCAGCTCGCGTTTCAGGACAGCGTCGAGGACCGCGCCTATGCCTTGATGAGCCACGCCGTCCGCAACGGGACCATGGCCATGCGGGCGCACGTGGACGTTGCACCGCAAATAGGCCTCAGGAACATCCACGGCGTTCGCGCAGCCGCTGAGCGTTTGGCTCCGTTCCTGGAAGTCCAGGTGGTTGCCTTCCCGCAGTTCGGCCTGCTGAGCAACCCCGGCACACTCGACCTCATGGAGGCTTCCCTGGCGGAGGGTGCAGACCTCGTGGGTGGCATCGATCCGGAGTCGGTGGACGGCGACCTGCATGGACACCTGGACGCCGTCTATGCGCTGGCCAACAAGCACGACAGGGACGTGGACATCCACCTGCACGACGTCGGGGCAGACGGGTTGGCGCAGCTGCGTGTCATCGCTGAACGCACCGTGGCCGAAGGCATGCAAGGAAGAGTCACCATCGGGCACGGTTTTGCACTCTGCGATGCCTCACAACCTGATCTTGGCTCTACCTTGGATGCCATGGCCGAGGCAGGAATCTGGATGGCTACCTGCGCCCTTGGAGCCGATCCCGTACCGGATCTGGACCTTTTGGAACGGCATGGGGTCAAGGTTGCCGTCGGCTCAGACGGAGTCCGCGATGCCTGGTCTCCGTTCGGCACCGGCAGCATGATGGATCGCGCGCACCTGCTGGGTTACCGCACAGGAGCGTCCACCGATGCGGAGTTGGAGCGCTGCTTCCGGCTTGCCACGTCAGCAGGTGCGGAGCTCATTGGGTCCGCCGAGGTGAGAAACTTCTCCGGCGCGAACTCTGTTGACCGACTCGAATTCGCCGCGAACTCCATCCCGGAACTGGTAGTTGACCGACCCGCTCCGCTGAGGGTGGTGCGGGGTGGCCGGCCTGTGGCCCTTCAAGCCTGATCGGACGGCAGTTAGAGCATCCACTCCCGCAGCAGCCACCACAGCCCGGCAATCACAACGCCTCCAAACAACGAGCCTGCAATGACCTGGGCAAGGGTGTGTGCCCGCAGTACCAGCCGCGACCAGCCAACAGCCGGCACGAGAAGCAGCAGAGGGAGCCAGGCCGGCCCGAACATGAGGATGGCAATCACCACCGCAGCCGAAAGCGCCGAGGCATGCCCGCTCATTTTCCAGAAGGCGCTGACAACCGCCAGTACCCCGATCCCACCTATGAGCGCGATGATCATCACCGTGACACCCACGGGACCATTGAGCAAGTGCAGCACCAGCAAACCAACCAGCACTGACACCAGCGTCATCAAAAGCAACGCGGGCCGCTGACGGCGGTCACTGACATGGTGGTCCGTGATCCTGCCCAGCTTCACCATCACCAGGACATACGCCAGCGGAAGGACGCAGACGAACATCGCCGCGAGCAGCCCGAACCACAGGGTCCCCGGGAACCCGGGTTCCGTCGCAGGGCTGATCAGCAGAAGAACCAGTACAACAACGGGTGGCTGGAAAACTTCCGTCAGCACGCGGGCAACCTTGCGCCACGGCCCCGTCACCAGCTGAGGGGGCAGGTGGCCTGGTTCCCCTGTTGCCGTCCCGCCCGCTGTTCCCGTCCCGCTGACTGTTGAAGTCCCGCTGCCGCTTGGCCCGCTATCTGAGCCGGACAGGGCTTTCTCGTCAGTCAAGCAGGAGCGCCGGTTCTTCGAGAATGGAGGCCACGTCCGCCATGAAGCGCGCGGACAAATCACCGTCCACCACGCGGTGGTCGAAGGAACCGCCAAGAGTGGTGATCCAGCGCGGGATGACCTCGCCGTCCAAGACCCAAGGCTTCTGCTTGATGGTTCCGAACGCAATGATGGCTACTTCGCCCGGGTTGATAATGGGCGTTCCTGTATCAATACCGAGTGCGCCGATGTTGGTGACAGTCAGGCTTCCACCCTGCATCTCAGCCGGCTGCGTCTTCCCTGCCCTGGCCTTGGTCGCCAGCTCATTGAGGGCCAAAGCCAATTCCTTGAGGGACAGATCCTGGGCATCCTTGATGTTGGGCACCATCAAACCGCGCGGAGTTGCGGCGGCAATGCCCAGGTTCATGTAGTGCTTCACCTGGATCTCCGCGCCACCCTTGCCGTCCGCGTTTTCCACCCAGCTCGCATTGACACTGGGGTTGCGTGCCGCGGCCCAAATCACTGCTTTGGCAAGGATGAGCAGCGGCGAAACCTTAATGCCTTCGAAGTCGCGTGAGACCTTCAGCCGCTTGACGAACTCCATGGTCCTGCTGGCATCCACATCCACAAAAATGCTGACGTGGGGAGCCGAGAAAGCTGAATCCACCATGGCCTTGGCGGTGGCCTTGCGTACTCCCTTGACCGGCAGCCGCTCCACGCGCTGATCCTGCGGCTTCTTGGACGCACCCCAGAAGCTGTCCGCCTGGTCATGCTCAGCATCCCGCTGGGCCTGGTAGCTCACCAGGTCCTCGCGGGTCACTTCACCGCGTTGGCCGGTAGCCACCACATCAGCGAGGTCGATTCCCAGATCGCGGGCGAATTTGCGCACAGGGGGCTTTGCAAGGACCTTGTTGACCAGGCCACTGATGGTTCCGCTGATAGCGGCACCGCGGGAGGCAGCAGCCTGCGGTGCGTCGGCCGTGATGGGTTGCGGTTGAGCGACAGGAGCTTGGGTGAGGGGCGCCTGGGTGACGGTCGCGACGCTGGCGGGGGCCGACGTCGTGCGGTGTGCGGCACGAGTTTCGGCTGCCTTGGCTTCCAGTACTGCTTGGTGGTCCTGGACCGTACCTTCAGCATTCTCGGCGACCGTAGCTGCCTCGACCGCCGACCCCGCCGGACGTTTCCGTGCACGGCGCTTGACGGCGTCGGCTTTGGGTCCGGACCCGACCAACGGTCCACCGGCCGGACGGTTGTCGTCGCCTTCGTCGTCGGCCGGCAACTTTCCGTAGAGAGGCATCTCGACGGCGGGTGCCTCCGGGGCAACCGGCGTCACCGGCGCGGCATCCCCATCCTGTCCTTCAGAAACAGCGATGATCGCCGTGCCGACCTCCACCGTGATGCCTTCCTCGACCAGCAGCTCAGTGACAGTGCCTGCGAATGGCGAAGGGAGCTCAACGAGGGACTTGGCGGTCTCGATCTCGCACAGGACATCGTTGATGGCAACGACATCGCCCGGCTTGACTTTCCAAGCCACTACCTCGGCCTCGGTCAGGCCTTCGCCAACGTCCGGCAGGTTGAATTTCTTTACAGTCACAGTGGTCCTCGATTTCCGGTTACCCGGCAGCGAAGCCGGGCTGGATCAGGGCGGTTAGTAGGACGGCGGTGAACAAGCGGTCCTGGTGGAACCGGCAGTTCTAGTAGGACAAGGAGCGGTCGAGCGCCTCAAGGATCTTGTCGATATCCGGCAAGTAGTCCTCTTCCACCTTGGCCACGGGGTAGGGCATGTGGAAGCCGCCAACTCGAATGACAGGAGCCTCCAAGTGCAAGAAGGCCCGTTCACTGATGCGGGCAGCGATCTCGCCGCCGATGCCACCGAAAGTAGGGGCCTCGTGGGCCACGATCAAGCGGCCCGTCTTCTTGACCGATGCTTCCACGGTGTCGAAGTCCAAAGGTGAGATGGAACGGAGATCGATGACTTCAATGCTCCGCCCGTCCTCCGTGGCAGCGTTCGCGGCCGCCAGAGCCACCGGCACCAGCGGGCCATAGGCCACGATGGTTGCATCCGTGCCTTCGCGGACTACGTGGGCTTTGAAGGGATCCTCGGAAAGGCCGGCATTCTCTACATCCACCTCGCCCTTGAGCCAGTAACGGCGCTTGGGTTCGAAGAAGATGACAGGATCCTGGCACTCAATGGCCTTCTGGATCATCCAGTAGGCGTCATGGGCGTTGGACGGCGAAATGATGCGCAGACCCGCAGTGTGGGCGAACAGCGCCTCAGGTGACTCGGAGTGATGCTCGATGGAGCCGATACCTCCGCCGTACGGAATGCGGATGACCACTGGAACGGTCAACTTGCCCAGGCTGCGGGAGTGGATCTTGGCCAATTGGGTGGTGATCTGGTTGAAGGCCGGGTAAACGAAGCCGTCGAATTGGATCTCGCACACCGGCGAGTATCCGCGCAGCGCCAAGCCAATGGCGGTGCCGACGATGCCCGATTCAGCCAACGGGGTGTCCACCACGCGTTCGTCGCCGAACTCTTTGATCAAGCCATCGGTGACACGGTAAACACCGCCCAGGTGTCCGATGTCCTCGCCCATCAGCAAGGACTTGGGGTTGTTCGTCAGCGATGCCCGGAGACCTTCATTGATGGCCTTCGCAATGGTCATTGTTGCCATCAGTTAGCTGCCTCCTGGTCGCTCTCAAAGCCGGCCGAGTATTCCTCGAACCAAGCAAGTTCTTCCGCAATCAGCGGGTGTTGTTCGGCATACACGCTGGCGAAAGCATCGCGGATGTCCGGGACCTCGAGGCCATGTGTTGTGCTGCGGACGTACTTGGCGAGTTCATCGCCGTCGGCCTTTACTTGGTCGAAGAACGCTTCGTCCGCCAGGCCTTCGGTGCGCAGGTACTTCTCCAAGCGGTCCAGCGGATCCTTCTCGCGCCAGGCAGCTTCTTCCGCGGATTCCCGGTACTTCGTGGGGTCATCGGCAGTGGTGTGTGCACCTACCCGGTAGGTGTAGGCCTCAATGAGCACAGGGCCCCGGCCCTCGCGGGCGTGTTCGAGTGCCCACTCCGTCACGGCATGGACAGCGATTGCATCGTTGCCGTCCACCCGGATACCCGGGAAGCCGTAGCCCTTGGCGCGGTTGGCCAACGGAACCTTGGTCTGAACCTCGGTGGGCACCGAAATGGCCCAGTGATTGTTCTGGCAGAAGAACACAACAGGAGCGTTGTACGACGCAGCGAAGACCATGGACTCATGGACGTCACCTTCGGAGCTTGCGCCATCGCCGAAGTACGCAATAACCGCGGCCTTGGGGTCTGTGGAGTCGGTGGCGGCGGCGAGTTTCTGGTCCCTCTGGATACCCATGGCATAGCCAACAGCGTGGAGAGTCTGGGCTGCCAGCACCAAGGTGTACAGGTGGAAGTTGTTTTCCCTCGGGTCCCAGCCTCCGTTGGAGACACCACGGAACTGCTTGAGCAGTTCGGCAAGGTCAACGTTGCGGACCAGGGCGACGCCGTGTTCGCGGTAGGTGGGGAAAATGTAGTCCTGCGGCTGGCTTGCGTGCGCCGAACCGATCTGCGCGGCCTCTTGCCCGGTCAGCGGCACCCACAAAGCGAGCTCACCTTGGCGTTGCAACGCCGTGGCCTCCTGGTCGAAGCGCCGGATCCTCGCCATGTCTGTATAGAAGACACGGAGCTTCTCGGGATCAATCCGCTTGGCGTAGTCCGAGAAGACAGGATCGGAACCCAACGTCCCGTCAGGTCCGAGCAACTGCACCATTTCTACTGGTTCGCCTGGCGCGGCTGCTGCCGCGGTGGTTGCCGCGAGAGTTTCTTCCGTCCCGGGGGGCAGTTGTGTCGAGCCCATTCCGTCTCCTTGCTTGCCATGGCGGGGCGCCGGGCAATGTCTGTCGCTGGGATATATGCCCGTTCCGGAATGCATTCCGGAACGGGCATATATTTTGGCTTTCGTCCCTTACTTTATCGGCAGTAAGTAGCGTTGGCGCATTTGTTAACCGCTAGGAACCTTGCGGAGCCTTTGTATAACCTGCACAGAGATCCAGGAACCGGGTGTTGGCTTCCACCTCACCAATACTGACGCGGACACCCTCGTTTCCAAAGGCCCGGACAGACAGAGCCTGCTCGGCCGCCAAGGCAGCAAACTCCGCGCTATGCTCCCCAAGATTCAACCAAACGAAGTTGCCTTGAGCCTCAGGAACGAACCAACCGAGTTCCCTCAGGCCAGCCGTCACGCGATCCCGTTCATCCACCAGGCTTTGTACCCTTTCCACAACCTGATCGAAATTCTCGATGGATGTAACGGCAGCTCGCTCCGCGATTTGGGAAACGGCGAAGGGAGTGGCCGTCACCCGGAGGTGCTGGGTAAGCAAAGGGCCGGAGACACTGTAGCCAACGCGCAGGCCAGCCAGGCCGTGCGCTTTGGAGAAGGTCCTCAGGACCACCACATTGGGGTAATTGCGGTAGAGCTTGATGCCGTCCACAGCATCAGCATCCCGAACAAATTCCTGGTAAGCCTCATCGATGACCACCACCACGTTGGGCGGCACTGCTTGGATGAAGCGTTCCGTTTCCTCGGCCGTGAGGATCGGTCCGGTGGGGTTGTTCGGCGTGCACAGGAGGATCACTCTGGTGCGGACGGTCACGGCGGCAGCCATGGTCTCGAGGTCGTGGCGCCCGTCTGGCAGCAGGGGGATTTGCACACTGGCTGCCCCGGCGAGGCCTACGCAGATGGGGTACGCCTCGAAGGAGCGCCAGGCGTAAATCACCTCGTCCTGCTTACCGTCGTCATTCTGCCCGGCGAAAGTGGCCAGGATCTGGTTCAGCGCCCCCAGGCTGCCGGCGCCTGTGACAACATCGTCAGCCGGAACATCCAGGAAGCCAGCCAAAGCGTTGCGCAGCTTGGTGGCCAGCGGATCCGGGTAGCGGTTGATGTCGGACTGGTCTGCGATTGCCTGCAACACTGCAGGAATCGGAGGCAGGGGGTTTTCGTTGGACGACAATTTGTAGCTGGTGAGGCCCTCAATCGCAGCGGGTGGTTTACCGGCCGCATATTTGGGGAGCCTGTCCACGACCGGACGAGGGAGTACGCCCTCCGGTACGTTGTCAGTAGTAGTCATGACTTCAAGCCTACTTGCCCATCTATGGCTGACACCGAGCTCTTTAATAGGCGTGTGTGAAAGCATGGGCCCATGGGTTCCTTCATCATTCGCGTCCTGATCAACGGGCTTGCCCTGTGGGTTGCAACCTGGCTCCTGCAAGGCATGGATATTTCGACCAGCGCCACCGAGTCTGCCGCAGCCAACGCCGGACTCACCCAGGGCGCAGACACCGCCGGCATTATTTTGGCGTATCTGTTCATCGGCCTGATCTTCGGAGTGGTCAATGCCTTTGTTCGTCCTTTGGTGAGGCTGTTGTCCCTTCCGGTGACCATTCTGACGCTCGGCCTGTTCACCATAGTGATCAACGCAGCCATGCTGTACCTGACTGCGTGGCTGAGCACCTTCACACCCGTGCACCTCACCATCGATTCTTTCTTCTGGACAGCAATCCTGGCCTCAATCATCATCAGCATCATTTCCATGGTGGCGGGCCTGATTCCGGGCGCCAAGAAGCGGTAACACTTCCTGCTCGTACAAAGGTGACTTGTAGCTCTACCTTGTTGCTGTTCCGGACCTCGTGTCCTGGATAGTAGGTGGCGAGGCGGGACGTGGCGCCGGTGGTTGGACCGGAAGCGGCGCTCTTTCCAGCTTGAACCGAGTCACCTTGGCAACCCCGCCCACGCCGACAACACCAGCGAACACGGCAGTGGACGCTGCCAGAGACTCGTCATGGCTTGCCGTCACCAGCGCTGCTCCTGCGGCATAGTTTTCCTGATCATGGCCAGGGCCGATGCCGGGATCCTGCCCCTCGGGAGTTTTGACCTCATTAGTCAGCGTTACAGTTACCCGGTCCTTTGTGTCGACGTTATTCCGACCTTCGGCTCCAGGAACCCAGTCTTGGACATGCTCCAGATGCAGTGAACTGATGCCGGGCTCGGGGGTGATGCCTCCCACGGGAGCTCCGGCTGTCAGCACATACTTGAGGTCGAATTCGCTGAGAAACGCTTTGTTCCGGCTCAAGTTCATGGCGTGGATGCCACCTTGGCTATGTCCTACTGCCACTACTGGCTCGCCCGCCTCAGCACCGGCTTCACGGAGTGCCTGGCCGACGGCAGGTGCAACTTCTTCGGAGTCGTAGCCCAGCGCTTCGCCGATTCCCTGTTCGTCGAAGGGGTTTGCGCTGGGTGAGTCGGGCTGGGTTCCCGGGATCAGCACCATCCACGAAGGCGAGCCGTTGTTGTCGAGGCGGATAACCTCAATCTCGCCGTCGTTCCGGGCGTGGAGTCTCTCGAGACGACGAAGGCTTACCGCCATGGACGGTTCCATCTGCTCCACCGATTCGTCCATCTTTTCGATGCTTACGGGCCTTGGCCTCATGTCCGAAAGCTGAGGCATCTCCAAGACGTCATGAACGACGTCCCGTGGAGTTGTCCAATATGGAAGAAGTGCCGAGGCCAGATAATTGCTCATATCCTTGGTTGGCGGCCAAGCCGGCTTCATCTCGTCAAGGGTGGGGAACCGTGGGATAACATTTCTGACCTCCGCTTCCACATAGTCCCGGTGACTGGCCCGCACTGCCCCGGCGACCTCCACCAATTCCTGCCGGACTTTTCCCACTTCCTTGGCGCTCTCGGCCACAGCGTTAAGGGCGTCGCAGCCAGTTCTATAGGAGTCGTACAAAAAGAGTTCCAGGAGGTCTTGAACCTGACGGGCCTCGTTTTCAATGCCTACAAGTTGCTGAACAAGTTCATCCAGGGTTCCCGCTCCCCTGAGGAGTTCCTCAAGCTGAAAAGACATACCTCCCACCCCTCCCCTGATACTGAGGATTCCGTCATTCGCGGGATGGGATGGCTGAGGCGCTGCGCCGGCCCCAACGGGAGCTGAGTCTGCCATCACGGACCCCGTTCGCTTGAGGCTGAGACACTTTGGGAGTGACGGAGCACCACAGCAACGGCGGCCTCCACCGACTCGCGTGCACGCATCAGTGCTGAAGCTTGCAGGGCAATGGTGGTCCTGTAAGCCCTCCCCGCGGGAGAAAGCCAATCTTCCACTTGCACTCTCCGAAGGGACGAAAGCACCGAGTCCACGTGGTCCACGCACGATTGCATTCGCCACGCAAGCCTTTGGACTTCGTGGCTCCGGGAAGCACACTCCAGTGGATCAAAAGTGGGCGGGTTGGGTGCAGGCATCAAGCCGACGCTCATTGTCTGTGTACTCCATTGATTGTTCTGCTGATGGATAGGCTCGACGCTACGGAGCAGCCGAACCCGACGGAAGTGGCGCCGTTGGCTATGTGGATAACCTGATCGGCCGTCCACATAGCCTTGTCATCGACTCCATGGCCCCGCGCGGAACATGAAAGAATAGACCTCATGGCTGAATCCCTCCGCGTGTCCCTCGCTTCCGAACCCCTCGCCCTTGGCGCCCTTGACGGCCGCTACCGTGCCGCCGTCGCGCCCCTCGTGGACTACCTGTCCGAGGCTGCGCTTAACCGCGATCGCGTTCACGTTGAAGTTGAGTGGCTCATCCACCTGACCAGCCAGTCAGTTTTGCCGGGTGCTGGCCCGCTGTCCGACGAACAGGTGGCCCGGCTGCGCGCCATCGTTACCGAGTTCGATGCTGCGTCCGTTAATGAACTCGCCGAAATCGAAGCCGTCACCGTCCACGACGTCAAAGCTGTTGAGTACTACATCGGACGCCGGCTGCCTGCCATCGGCATTGAGAACCTCACGGCTCTGGTCCACTTCGGTTGCACATCCGAGGACATCAACAACCTCTCCTACGCTGTGGGCATCAAGGGCGCTGTGGAAGATGTGTGGCTGCCCAACGCCACCGCCCTCGTGAAGCAGATCGAAGCCATGGCCGAAGCAAACCGCTCCGTGCCCATGCTGTCCCGTACGCACGGCCAGCCCGCCACGCCCACCACGCTGGGCAAGGAACTGGCTGTCATTGCGCACCGCTTGAACCGCCAGTTGGCGCGCATCGCCAAAACTGAATACCTCGGCAAGATCAACGGTGCCACCGGAACGTACGCGGCCCACGTGGCTTCAGTCCCGAGTGCCGACTGGGAAGCCGTTGCCAAGACCTTCGTGGAAGGCCTGGGTCTCACGTGGAACCCGCTCACCACGCAGATCGAGAGCCACGACTGGCAGGCCGAGCTGTACGCGGACATTGCACGCTTCAACCGCATCCTGCACAACGTCTGCACTGACATCTGGAGCTACATCTCCATCGGCTACTTCCGCCAGATTCCGGTTGCAGGGGCCACGGGTTCCTCCACCATGCCGCACAAGGTCAACCCGATCCGCTTCGAGAACGCCGAAGCCAACCTGGAGATCTCCAACGGCCTCCTGGACACCTTGGGCGCCACGCTGGTCACCTCCCGTTGGCAGCGCGACCTCACGGACTCATCCTCCCAGCGAAACATCGGCGTCGCCTTCGGTCACTCGCTGCTCGCCATCTCCAATGTAGCCAAGGGTTTGAAGGCCCTCGACGTCGCAGAGGAAGTCCTCGCGGGCGACCTCAACACCAACTGGGAAGTCCTTGGTGAGGCCATCCAGATGGTCATGCGTGCCGAGGCAATTGCCGGCGTGGAAGGCATGGAAAACCCCTACGAGCGCCTCAAGGACCTCACCCGCGGCCAGCGCGTGGATGGCGCCCGCATGCAGGAATTCGTTCAAGGTCTGGGCCTCTCCGCAGACGCCGAAGCCCGCCTGCTCGCCCTGACCCCGGGCAAGTACACGGGCATCGCGGACAAACTGGTGGACCACCTGCAGTAAGGAACACCTGTTGTAGTGCAGAACGCTCGACGACGGCGGGCCAGGGCTGGGTGCCCCGGTCCGCCGTCGGCGTTTAATGCGACGTGAACGTTTGGTCGGTTGGGGGCAAGAGCGCTCCTTCCCAGTTCCTTTGCTTGGCATCCCGTCCGAGGACTCGAAACACGGCGTGTCGGGCTGTTCCTGGACTGCGACGACTGATTGGCTGGAACAAACCGGGCAGGAGCGCTGGAAATCTGGGGTATGAGCTTGGCCTGCCCAGCCCCCCGGATCATTCACGACGTAAGGAGCGGAGCATCCATGAAGCTCCTTTTGATCAGGCATGGACAAACACCAGGCAACGTCGCTGGTCAGTTGGACACCGCGTTTCCGGGCCCGGGGCTAACTGAGCTCGGGGAGCGCCAAGCGTCCGCCCTGCCCGAGGCTTTGGCCACTGAAGGGATTCAAAGCCTCTACACCTCAACCTTGCTGCGTACCCAACGGACTGTTGCACCTTTGGCGAGGGCCACAGGATTGGAGCCGACAATCCTGGACGGCGTCCATGAAATCGAGGCCGGCGCACTGGAGAAGAAAACTGACCACGAATCGCATCGTCGATATATGGGCACGGTCTTCGCCTGGACGGATGGCGACTTGGATCTTCGCATGCCGGGAGCATTCAGTGGGCACGAATTCTTCGAGAGATTCGATGCCTCCGTCCAGCAAGTGGCGGCGGCGGCGCATGAAACAGCTGCAATCATCAGCCACGGTGCTGCCATCCGTTGCTGGGCGGGGCGCAGGGCAACGGACATCGACGCCGCGTTCGCAGAAACGCATGCACTCCCCAATACAGGCATTGTTGCGTTGGAAGGGGATCCCGAGTCCGGTTGGCGGGTGCTGCATTGGGATCAAATTCCTAGTGGGGGCATGGCGCTGGAAGACCAAACAGCGGAAGACCCCACGGGCGAGTCCCTTTAGGCCCACCCGCGCATCGCCTGTTCCATCCCCTCATCTGCCTGCGTGTTTGGCGCGCCACCTGCCCGCGTGTTCAGGATGCTTTGCAGGGCCCGCTTTGCGCCCCAAACCCGCCCAACACAACGCAAAGCAGGCCCTGCAACGCGGAAAAGCCCTGCAATTCTCCCGACGCTTACGCGCAGGAAACACCGCGGTAACCGCAGCTCCCTAGGCTTAGTACGCATAAACACCTCCCCGAAACCCGGCGAAAAGAGGCAATGATGCAGACCAACCCACGGCTCAACATCCGGCAGGTAACTTGGGCGAACCCCGTGGGCGCAGACCTCCGCGCCGCACAACAGGCAGAACTCGATGCGAGGTTCGGAACCACGGACCACGAACCTGGACCCCCGCCGACGGAAGCGGACACGGCAGTTTTTGTGGTGGCCTACGAGAAGTGCTCTGGCCAACCTTTGGGATGCGGCGGATTGCGGATGCTGGATGAAAACACCGCGGAGATCAAGAGGCTCTACGTGGTCCCTTATGCCAGGGGCTCCGGAGTGGCAAGCTCCATTCTCGCCGCGCTCGAGGCGCAGGCTCATTCCCACGGGTTCACGGTGATCGCAGCTGAGGCAGGATCAGCCCAATCGGACGGCAGAAGCTTCTACGAGAGCGCAGGCTTTGCCGCCGTGCCAAACTTCGGCCCGTACGTCGGTGCCAGCGGGTCGTATTGCTATTCAAAGCGAATCGACTCACACAGCGCCTCCCACACGGCGATGGCCTAACGGAGGGGACCGGCTGAGAGTTCAGGCACAATATCAAGCCAAGGTTGCGCCAGTTCGATAATCTCGGATTATGGAAAAAGCAGACATCACCTTCCGCACCCGCAAATGGGTGCGGCCCGAGGACCTCAATGCCAACGGCACACTCTTTGGTGGCAGCCTGCTGAAGTGGATCGATGAAGAGGCCGCGATCTACGCCATCCTCCAGCTGGGCAATGGCCGTGCCGTTACCAAGTACATCTCCGAGATCAACTTCGTCAGTTCCGCGGTCCAGGGTGACTTGGTGGAGATGGGCCTGACCGCGAAGCGCTTCGGCCGCACGTCTTTGACCATGCGCGCCGAGGTCCGCAATATGATCACCCGCGAGGCAATCCTGACCATCGAGGAAATCGTCTTCGTGAATCTTGGGCCCGATGGCCGCCCGCAACCGCACGGCTACACGGAAATCACGTATGACCGCGACCGCATCCCCACGCATCACCTGACGGAAACGCTCGACGAGGACTGAACCACGCGCCGTCGGGCGCTTTATTACTGCAGATACCGGAACACAGTCCATGTGCGGGAGTTCAGGCAGCAGTCGGCGGCATGCCGTGCACTGAAAGTCGCCTTCCGGCCAACTCCTGCTGAGCGGAACATTGCCTTGCCCCCGCATGCCAGGCAGACCAACTGCTGCCTACGTGGCTCCTGCCAGTATTCGTCGAGGTTATCGAAGTCCTCGGCATCCCAGTCTTTCCGGTCAGCGAGGCACAGTGCCCTTCTCATCGGCTGTGGCTTTCGAGTAGTAAACAGCGCTTATACGGGTGCTGGCGGCCGCGATTAACGCGGCCGCCAGCCTATTTATCCGGTGACGGGAGTGTGTGTCACCGGAACTTGTGGGGCGCCTGAACCGAAAGGGTCAGCGCCGGTCGAACGTCAGGCCACCGGGCACCTGGAACGTCGGCATGAGTTCGAGCATGCCCACGTTCACGTGACGCGGCGTTTCGATGGCGTAGTCCAAGGCATTGACGATGTCGTCCGTGGTCAGCGACTCGTAACCCTCGTAGTAGGTCTGCCAGGCCTCTTCCATGGCCTCCGGCGTGCCGCCCATGTTGCGTCCGAAGATCTCGGTCTCCACGCGGCCCGGGCAGATTTCGGTGACACGGATGCGCTTGCCGACGGTGTCGTTCCGGAGCTGGCGGGAGATCTGGTGCACGGCGGCCTTGGTTGCGTGATAGACCGTGTGACCGTAGAAGTTGTAGACACCGGCGATCGAGCTGATGTTGATGACGTGGCCGAGGTCGCGCTCCACCATGCCCGGCAGGACCAGTCGGGTGAGCTGCAGGAGACCGCGGAGATTCACGTCCACCAGTTCGTCAATGTCCTCTTCGGACGAGTCCAGGATGTTGCCCGGCCGGGAAACCCCGGCGCAGTTCACCAGGACGTCCACCTTGAGGTCATTCACGACGGCGGCCAGCGCGGCTGTGTCGGTCAGGTCCACTACGTGCGGGATGGCTCCGGTTCGGTCGGCCAACTCGGCAAGGCGTTCCTCGTTGCGGGCCACGGCGTGAACTGTCAGTCCGCGCTTGGCGAGGCGCTCGGCAATGGCTGCACCCATACCGGTTGACGCTCCGGTGACGAGTGCGGTGGTGTAGTCAGAAAAAGACATGTGGTTCTCCAAAAGGTGGGGAATCGGTGGGCAGAGTGCGCCGGGTTGTGAAACCCTGCGCACTTGCCGGAGGTGGGTGGAGGCTAGGCGTCGCGCAGTGGCTCGTGGGCGCGGTCCTTGACCGTGCTGACCGCGATGAGCGTGCCGAGCGCCGTGATGACTGCGTAGAAGGCCGGCATGTAGATGTTGCCTGTGCTGCCGATCAGCCAGGTCATGAGCAGCGGGGCGGTGCCGCCGAACAGGGCCGAGGAGATGTTGTAGCCGAGGCCGTATGCGGAATAGCGGACACGGGTGGGGAACAGTTCAACGATCAGGATGTGGATCACTGCGGTGTGGCCCGCAAAGACGATGGCCATGATGCAGGCGCCCAAGATGGCCAAGCCCATTTGGCCGGTGGCAATCAGGGCGTAGGACGGGATGCCGAGGACTGCCATGGCGATCGCGGAACCGGCAATGACCTTCTTACGGCCAACGCGGTCGGACAGGGCTCCCATGAACGGGATGGCGATGCAGATGACCACCAGGCTGCACGCGGTGACCAGGAGGGCTTCGCCGATGGTGAAGTTCAGCTGCTTGCCCTTGAGGAACGTGGGCATGTAGGAGAACAGGACGTAGTAGCCGGAGCCGTTCATGAGCGGGATGAAGAGGGCCAGGAGCATGGCACGGCGGTGTTCCTTGGACTGGAAAGCTTCCTTGAGCGGGTTCTTGGAGAGGCCGCCCTCTTCCTTCAGCTTCTCGAAGTTGGGGGTATCGCTGATGGCCTTGCGGATGTACCAGCCGATGATGCCCATGGGGATGGCAACCAGGAACGGGATGCGCCATGCGAACGAGCCGAAGCCGCCGCCGTCGATCGCTGCTTGGGTGAGCCACGGCGACATGGAGTAGGCCACCAAAGTACCGGTGAGCAGTGCTGCGAAGGAGGCGATCTGGGCATAGGAGGTGATGATGCCGCGCTTGCCTTCAGGGGCGTGCTCGGCGAGGAAGGTCATGGCGCCGGCAGCTTCGCCGCCCACGGAGAAGCCCTGGAGGAGTCGCAGGAGGACCAGCAGGATGGGGGCCGCGACGCCGATGGCCGCATAAGGGGGAAGCAGGCCGATGCCGGCGGTGGCAACACTGATCAGGAGGATGACAAAGACCAGTAGCTTTTGCCTGCCGATCCGGTCTCCGAGGTAGCCACACACCACAGCGCCGAGCGGACGAACGAAGAACGAGACCGCGTAGCCGGCGAACACGAAGAGCAGGGCGTTGTCCGGGTTGCCCGGGGCCAGGAAGACGAGCGCCAGCGTTCCCGCCATGAAGGCGAAAATGCCATTGTCGTACAGTTCCACGAAGATGCCAACACAACCTGCGGTGACAACCTTGCGGGTTTGGCGGCTGGTGAGCCGCTCATGCTGCACTGGCGCAGCGTTGGTGCTTGCGGTCATGACTTTTCCTTACTGAGATGAGCGTAGCAACGCCTACTGGTCTGACGACAGGGTTATTAGCTGCATGCCGCAACTGGTAGGTCCTGCCACTGGGGACGGCATCCGATGCCGAGGAGTCCGAAGACGGTGTTGACGGATTCGCGGAGGGTTTCAAGGTGGGCCCGCGAGCGCCTGTGGGCGGCAGTTGCTTCTGCCACTGTGGTTTTCCGAAAACGGACTTTGTCCCCTGGCCTTGCTTGGGCCAGGACATCCAGTCCGGTGCTGGTGACTACTGCGAGTACGGGGTACCCGGCGGTGACGCCGCGTCCCCGGTGCAGTACCAGCAGCTCTTCCCTTGAAGGAACCTCGACGGCGCCCACTGGCACTCCGCGGGAAAGAACTTCGCCGCTTGAGGTTCTTTCCGGAAGTTCCCCGCCGAGCCGTAAACCGATGTGGTTGCTGCGGCCGCTGACGGCGTATTCCGAGGTAAAGAGCAGTTCACCGGATTCGCCGAATTCGGCGACGTCCGGCCCGTCGGTCACGTCGACCAACAAGTCTGAGTCCATGCGGGGCCGGTCAAGGCCCAGCCGGAAGAGTGGAAGATCAAAGTACGGCTGACGAACGGGGCCAACGCTCCTGCGGGTCAGGAGGCGGGTGCCTTCCTTGAGTTGCAGCCCGAAGCCCACCACGGTGTCCGGAGCTACACTGCCCAGCAGGGTTTCTGCCTCGATGGAGCCGTGGATCGCCAGGTACGCGCGGAGGCCGCGGTGGATTCCGCGGATGGACACTGTTTCACCTGCACGGACCGAGACGGGTTCCCACTGGCTGGACGGGCGGCCACCAACCGTGAGGGTGAGCGGAGCGCCGGTGACGGCGATCAGGATGTTCGTGGTGGCTTTCATCCGGAAGTCCAGTGCCGTGATCTCCACCAAGGGGTGGTTGTCCAGGTTGCCTGCCAGGATGTTGGCGGCACGGGCCGAGTACTGGTCCAGTGCGCCGTTGACGGGAAGACCGAAGCGGGGGCCGCGGGTCCTGCCGAGGTCTGTGACCACGGAGTTGCCGGGCTGTTGGATCAGGATTTCGCCGCTCATGGCTGAGCCCCTGATTTCTCAAGGTCCACGTCCGCCGAAGCCAGTGCCTGCGGCTCCAATTCCAAACCGTTGTACTGGCCGAAGTCTTCAGCTCGGATCTGCCGGAACCGCAGGATGTCGCCAGGTTTGTAGGGCACCAACGGTTCGCGGCGGATATTCAGGACTGATAACGGGGTCTGTCCAATAACGCACCAGCCTCCGGGAGCCGCCGCCGGAGCGATGACTGCCTGCCGGCCGGCTACGGCCACCGCACCCGCGGGGACGCTGAGCCGGGGGTCCTTGAGCCGCGGCACGGGTTTGGGGAATGCCGGGCCGTCCATCATGGGCGAGCCTGCGGGCGCACCCAGGCAGCGAACGGTGTAGGTCTTTTCGGTGTGGAGGCGGATGACCTCGTCCACGGAGATTCCCTGGTGCTGGGCAACTCGTTCCAGGTCCGGGCCGAATTCCCCTCCATAGACCACAGGAACGTCGAACTTCCGCGGGGCCGTCGCAGACCCGGCGGAACGTCCGAGTTCCAGGAGGCCCAGCTTGACGAACGCCCGCACCTGGCGCGCGGAAACGAGGATGGGATCAAACTCAACAAGCAAGGAGTCATAGGTGGGAACTGCGCCATGCAGCCCTTCGGCGCCGCAGTTTTCCAGCCAATCGGCCAGCCCGTGGACAGTCAGCCAGTTGTGTTCGCCAGCTTCGGAGATCGCGACAACACGCAGTGCGGAGTCACCGGATTCGTGGATCTCTGTAGGGGCCGCAGCAAGAACGGACATGTCAGGCCGCCTTCCTCTTGGCATCCATGACCTCGGCCAGCGGTGCGATGCTGACACCGGCGGAGATGAGTTCGGAGCGGATCCGGCGCGCCAGCTCAACAGCGCCGGGGTTGTCTCCGTGAAGGAGGACGGTGTCGACGTCGATGTCCATGTCCACGCCGTTGGCGCAGCGGATCTTGCCGTCAATCACCATACGAAGCGTCCGGTCCACGATCTCTGCGGGATCGTGCAGCACAGCACCAGGCTGGCTGCGGGGAACCAACGTGCCGTCCTCCTGGTAGGCCCGGTCCACGATGCCAACGATGGCAACGTCCAGACCGGCATTGCGTGCAGCAATGGCCAGTTCGCCTTCCTGGGCCACCACGATCAGCTCGTTGTCCACACGGTCCGCGGCGTCAGCCACAGCCTGGGCGTAGTCGGCGCGGACTGCGACGAGGTTGCCGAGCCGGCCGTGCGGAGCGAGGTGCGTGACCTTGGTGCCGTGGAAAGACGCGAAGCCGTTCAGGGCACCCAGTTGGTACAGGACATCGTTTTGAACTTCGGTGGCAGTGAGGCCCATGTCGCGTCGACCGAAGCCACGCAGGTCCGGGAAGCTCGGATGAGCCCCGATGCCTACTCCGCGGCGAACGCATTCAGCAACAGTGGCAGCCATGATGTCCGGGTCACCGGCATGGAACCCGCATGCGATATTGGCGCTTGAAACGATGTCCAGGAGTTCGGAATCGTCGCCAATGGTGTAGGCGCCAAATCCCTCTCCAAGATCCGCTACAAGATCAATTGTCGGGTTCACGTGGTTCTCTTTCCATGGTTTGTCTTGGGATTCCGGGAATTCACAAATTATCCTCAGAGTGATGAGTTGAATTTCCGGTAAATGCCAAACGCTGATGGAATCCCAAAGCGTCGGCTGAAGGTCTTTCCAAAAGTCTCGCACCGGTCAACCACGTTGCACAAAGACCTAATAGCTATCCCGTGATAGCTCTCCGTTATGACCTGCACCACCCTGTACTGTGGCTTGGGTCCCACAGGCGCCCGGATAGAATTTCCCTAACGCATGCCACCCGGGGACGTGGCCCTCCAGGAAGGCAGACCGATGGATACGCGCAAGCTCTCATACTTCGTGCAGATCGTTGACTCAGGCAGCATCACCAAAGCGGCGGCCGCCCTCCACGTGGCACAGCCGGCCTTGAGCCAGCAGGTATCGGCGCTGGAGAACGACCTCAAGCAGCGTCTGCTGATCCGTAGCAAACAGGGTGTGGAACCCACCGCGGCCGGGCACACGCTCTACCGTCACGCGCAGTCGATCCTGCGGCTTGTGGAGCAGGCCCGGCAGGACGTCGCCTCCTCCGGAGCGGCACCCTCAGGCCGCGTCTCCATTGCGATCGCCCCGTACAGCATGGCCTCCAGCCTGACGCCCCAGATCATCAGCGAAGTGGGGCGGCGCTACCCGGACATCGTGGTCCATCTGACGGAGATCTTTGGCGGCGTATTGAGCGAGGCCATCAAGAACGGCCGCTTGGACATGGCACTGATCTACGAGCCCGGGAAGATCCGGGGGGTTCAATTCACCACCATGATTGTGGAAGACCTTCACCTGGTAGTGCACCCTGATGTGGACATCAACCACGGCAAGGACACCGTCACCCTTGCCGAAGCCAGCACCGTGGGACTGTTCCTCCCGGAAAAGAACCACACCCTGCGCCAGCTCATCGAGAAAGGCCTGGCAGAACAGGATCTGCCCTTGAAACTGGTGGGCGAAGTGGAATCCGTCCCCTCGCTCACCCGGCTCATCCGCGCCAACCTCGGCGGCACGGTGTTGCCCAAATCTGCTGCGGATGCGCTCTTCCCGGACCAGGACTTCAAGGTGCTGCGGATCGTGGAACCCGGCCTGCAGAGCAAGATCGCCCTCTGCACCCCGGACCACGAGCCCCTGTCCGAGGCCGCCTCTGCCGTGTTGCTGGTGGTCAAAGAGATGCTGCATCAACAACTGATCAACAAGTACGGGACAGACCCCGTGCAACTGCCGGCCCATCCATAACAAAGCCTTATCCGGACAGACGGCTTTGGTCTTATTCAAGACCGTTTTAATTTCCTAATATCGAATGAGCAAACAATTCGAAACCAGCTCACGGATTCCGCGGGCACGCTCAAAGGAAACAACGGTGAAAAAGATCAGCACAGCCGGATGGGTATCGAATCCAACCCGCGGAACAGTCAGCGCAAGGACCGGATTCCACTGCCCTCGGAACGGTTTTTGGCGTCCGATCGGAGGGATCGGCGAGCCGCTGTTCGTCTTTGAAGGAAGCCTCATGCCCACGCACGCAGGAAACAGCATCGAATGGCACTTGGTGGACACCCGGCCCGGACACTCCGGACTGGACTGAGCCAGCCACTGCCGCCGCCAGCCACTCGCCCGGCGGGAGCGGCCCCGCGAGAACCGGCCACCCGTCGTCGTACATCACCGCAAGCTGCAACATCTAAGGCGCCATGCCCGTAGAGACCTAAGAGTCCGGGCACGGCGCCTTTGTCATGCCCACAACACGCCGCAGAAGAGCACGCCAATGGCCGGCCACCTCGCCTTTCAACGATGAATGACCGGCCCTGACAGATGCGACTAGTCCTCCACCAGGAGGCCCTTTTCCTTGAGCTTCTCCGTGAGGCCACAGAGCTCGATGGTGGTGCCGCCGTCGTGGTACAGCTTGATGAGTTCGCGCTCGTGGTCGTCGCGCGCCTGGGACAGGGCGATGACTTCCTCGGCTTCTTCACGGCGGACCACCACCACACCGTCAGCGTCGCCGCGGAGGATGTCCCCGGGGTAAATGATCTCGTCACCGAA
This sequence comes from Paenarthrobacter sp. NPDC091711, assembly GCF_044756605.1. NCBI lineage: Bacteria > Bacillati > Actinomycetota > Actinomycetes > Micrococcales > Micrococcaceae > Paenarthrobacter > Paenarthrobacter sp. NPDC091711. Next base: position 280,592 of record NZ_JBIVTF010000003.1, on the reverse strand, counting down.
AACGATCGGGTGGTTGATGGGCCCGAGTGTTTCCTTGACCGTGCCCTTGATGCTGACGCTGCCTGAGAAGACGGGCAGGCCAAGTTCGATCAGGTCCTGGGTGTCGCGGACGCCGGAATCGGTGACCATCGCGGCGATGCCCTTGGCTTTCATGGCGTTGCCCAGGACGTCGCCGAACGTACCGGCTTCGGCCATTTCCTGCGCACCAACCAGGACCACGTCGCCGGCCTGTGCATAGTGGATGGCGACTTGGAGCATGAGGTTGTCCTGCGGAGCGCAGGCGACAGTCACGGCCGGACCGCAGAAGGACATTGAGCGGTCGATCGGCTTGATCTTGGAGCTCAACGCGCCGCGGCGGCCCTGTGCTTCGTGGATTGTGGCGGAGGAAAAGGCGGCAAGGCGGCTGACGACGTCTGCGTCGGGGCGCTCGAACTTTGTCTTGACGTGGATCATTTTCGGGTTCCTTGAGTTTGGGGAGGCTAGTTGAGGGCGTTGACGGCATCGCGGATGGAGTCCACGCCCGCGTTGATGGTCTCCAGCGAGGTGGCGAAGGAGATCCGGAAGTAGGGGCCGAGTCCGTAGGCCGAACCCTGGATGACGGCCACGCGGGCGGTGTCCAAGAGGTACAGGGTGAAGTCCTGGTCGTTCTCGATGACGGACCCGGACTGCGTTGTCTTGCCGATCACGCCGCTGCAGTTCACGTAGGCGTAAAACGCACCTTCCGCCGGCGCGACGGACAGTCCGTTGATGGCGTTGAGGCCCTCGACGGCGGCGTCCCGGCGCTTGCGGTACACCTCCACGCTGTCGCGGACGAAGGACTGATCGCCGTTCAGCGCCGCCACCGCGGCGGCTTGGCTGATGGACGACGGGCACGACGACGTCTGGGACTGCAGCTTGTTCATGGCCGCGATCAATGGCGCCGGTCCCACACCATAGCCGAGTCGCCAACCAGTCATCGCGTAGGCCTTGGAAACACCGTTGACCAGCAGGATGCGGTCTTTGAGCGCAGGGACGGCCGTGACCAGGCTGGTCACACGGCCGTCGCCAAAGTGGATTTCGTCGTAAATCTCATCGGTAAGGATGAAGACGTGCGGGTTTTCCTCGAGGACAGCGCCGAGTGCCTGCAGTTCCTCGCGGGTGTAGACGGCGCCGGTCGGGTTGGACGGGGCGTTGAGGATGAGCCACTTGGTCTTGGGGGTGATGGCCTTTGCCAAGGCGGCCGGGGTGAGCTTGAAGCCGGTGTCCTCACCGCAGGCGACGATCACCGGGGTGCCATCGTTGGCGAGCACCATGTCCGGGTACGAAACCCAGTACGGCGCGGGAACAATCACCTCGTCGCCCTCATTGAGCGACGCCATGAGTGCTACGTACAGGACCTGCTTGGCCCCGCCGCCAATGGTCAGCTGGTTCCGCTCATAGTGGTGCCCGGTGTGGCCCTCGATCTTTCGCAGGATGGCGGTCTGCAGCTCCGGCGTACCGGTCACCGAGGTGTATTTGGTCTCTCCGTTGTTGATCGCCTCGATGGCGGCTGCCTTGATGTGGTCCGGGGTATCGAAGTCCGGCTCGCCGACCGTCAGGTCGATGATCGGGATGCCTTCGGCTTTGAGTTCGCGGACACGGGCGGCCGCGGCGACGCTCGCTGAGGACTTGATGCGGGTGACCCTCGACGCCGGCAGGTAGTGCGACATGTCTCCTCCAGGAATGTGGGACTCAGGACGCACGGATTCGCGCATCCCCTTTTTCGAGACTAGGGATTCGCGCGGCCTGTGGATAAGACCTAATGTGCGTGGATCTATAAGGCGCTCTTATGACGCGGGTCTCTTTATGGGGTTTCAAAACCCATAGCGGCCACAGAACCCGCATTAACGCACCCTGAGCCACTTCTTCCATGCACTTTGCTTATGGGTTCACGCTGTATTGGTATTTCCTTGGACCGGTGAACACTGCCTAGATTCGAGGGGTCAGAAGTGCTGTTCCGAAACTGAAAGGGAGCCAATGACAACCCAACAAGGGTCAGGGCCCGCGGTTTCGCACCAAGCCAGGTCAGCCACCGGACGGTACACCTACCGGGCCAAGGCTCCGCGTCCGCAGACCACGGATCACAATGATCACGCCAAGCTGGCGCATGCCCTCGGAACGCATCGGCAGCTGCTGTCCCACGCAACGAGCGCCATTCGTACCCTAACCGCTGCTAGAAACGAGCTGATTGGGCAGGCCATTGAGGATGGGCTCACCATCGCCACCGTTTCGGCGGTCACAGGGGAGAACATGAAGGCGGTCCGAACCATCGCTTTGGCTTATGACGATCTCCACCCGAGCGGGCTCCCCCGCACTGTCCATTTGTCCGCCTTGAAGCAGAAGAGCGACGAACTCAGGGCCGCCGGACGTCATCGGGCCCAGATCATCGAACGACGCGAAGCCCTCATTGTGATGGCCCTCCGCAACCAGGTCTGCGACGACCTGGAGCTCGCCTCACTGACCGGCCTCACCCCGGACCACATCCGCCGGTCAACGCGGGGAATTGCCCGGCCGGCCTGAGTTCCCTAGCCCTCACCGTTGAACCCACCGGCCCCGGAGGGTAGAACGGGTAGATGACCAACGACGTGAATTCTTGGATGGACAAGTACGAACGCGCGTGGACCTCGAATGAGCCCGAGGACGTCCGGGCACTCTTCACCGAGGATGCCGTCTACTACGACAAACCCAACACGGATAAACCATGGAAGGGCCACGAAGAGATCGTCAAAGCGTGGGCTGACGCCGGCGACAAGCCCGAGGACTGGACGTTCGAGTGGAACCTTCTGGGCCAGGACGGCGACACGGCTTTCGTCCAAGGCCTGACCACGTACCTGAACGGGGACCCCACCTACGACAACCTGTGGGTCATCCGCTTCGCCGGGGACGGACGCGCCCGCGAATTCACCGAGTGGTACATGGCGCGGAAGAACACCCCAACTGAGTAGCAGTTCACGCCGTTCTGAGCGCTCACAACGACCTGATCTGCTACTCAGTTGGGTCCGTCAGTAGCTGTCGCGCTCCGCGGTCTCGGACACGGGGATGAACGTTGAGGCGAACCCTTCAGACGCGCGGGCCAGCACCGCAACATCGGCACCGACCAGCACAAAGGAGGCACCGGCGTCGAGATAGGCCCGGGCGGTTGATTCGTTGAAGGCGTTCACGCCGGCGGGCTTACCTGCCGCCTTCGCGGCTTCAAGGCAATGCTCGACGACGGCCCTCACCAACGGATTTTCCTGCTGTCCCAGCAGGCCCATGGAGGCCGCGAGGTCCGAGGGGCCCAGGAAGATGCCGTCCACGCCGTCGACGGCCAGGATCTCCTCCACCGCCGACGCCGCAGCTTCGGATTCGATCTGGACCGTGAGGCTGATGGTCTCCGAGGCGGTAACCAGGTAGTCCGGGACGCGGTTCCAGCGAGCGGATCGGGCCAGTGCCGAACCGACGCCGCGGACCCCGTGCGGCGGATACCTCACAGCAGCGACGGCGGACGCGGCGTCAGCTGTCGAGTTCACCATGGGGATCATCAGGTTCTGTACCCCGAGGTCCAGGTACTGCTTGATGACCACGGTGTCGTTGACCGGTGGCCGGACCATGGCTTGCACGGGGTAACCGCTGACGGCATGGAGTTGGGCGAGGATGGATTCGAGTCCGTTGGGACTGTGCTCGGCGTCGATCAGCACCCAGTCCAGACCGGATCCGGCGCAGATCTCCGCCACCAGTGGGCTGCCGGAGCAGACCCACATGCCGGCGAGTGGCCTGCCTGCCTCGGAGAGGGCCGAATAGAAGGTGGGGCTTAGTCGAATTGGCATGTCACCACTCCCAACGGTCCGTAATCCGCGTGCACGGTATCCCCTTTGTACACCCACATCGGGCGGGTAAACGAGCCCGCCAGGATGATGTCGCCAGCCTTCATCGAGTCACCATGGGCGGCAATCTTGTTGGCCAGCCAGTGGACACCGTTGGCGGGGTGGTCCAGTACCCCGGCTGCTACGCCGGTCTCTTCCACGGTCTGGTTTTTGTACAGGATGGCGGAGACCCAGCGGAGGTCGACGGCGTCCGGCCTCACCGGGCGGCCGCCCACCACCATGGCGCCCATCGCGGCGTTGTCCGAGATGGTGTCCACGATGGTCCGGCCCTCCATCTCAATCCTGGAGTCCAGGATTTCGAGGGCCGGAACCACGTAGTCGGTGGCGTTGAGGACATCGAAGATGGTGCAGCCCGGGCCTTTGAGCCCCGACTTGAGCACGAATGCCAGTTCCACCTCAACCCGTGGGTGCGTGTATTTGTCCCACTGAACGGAGCACCCGGTGTCCAAGACCATGTCATCAAAAATGGCACCGTAGTCCGGTTCCGTGATGCCCGTGGCAGCCTGCATGGCCTTGGACGTGAGGCCGATCTTCCGCCCCACCAACGTGCGCCCGACTTCCTCGTTCCGCCGCATCCACAACTGCTGCACGGCGTAGGAATCCTCCACCGTCATGTCGGGGTAGCGGGCAGTCAACCGAGGAACCGGCGTACGGGAACGGCCGGCTTCGAGGAGTTCGTCGGCAATGGCTTCGATCGTCTTCGCGTCCAACATGGCCTAGACCTGCGCCCCCAGCTTGAAGCCCTCGGCCGCCTCGCCGGACGCACCTTCCGGGCGGGTGTAGGAGAAACCGTCGGCGCCCACGGTGACGGCCATTTCGGACTTGTCCTCGCGTTCGATGATGGGTTGCGGATTACCGTCGAGGTCCAGGACCAGTGAAGCCTCGGTGTACCAGGACGGGACCACCGGGTTGCCCCACCAGTCGCGGCGCTGGTTGTCGTGGACATCCCAGGTGACCGTGGGGTTGTCCGGATCACCGGTGTAGTAGTCCTGGGTGTAGATCTCCACGCGGTGGCCGTCCGGGTCCAGGATGTAGAGGTAGAAAGCGTTGGACACTCCATGGCGTCCGGGGCCGCGTTCAATCCTGTCCGAGATGCGCAGGGCGCCCATCTTGTCGCAGATCTGGATGATGTTGTGCTTCTCATGGGTGGAGAACGCGATGTGGTGCAGGCGGGGTCCGTTGCCACCGGTCAGGGCGGTGTCGTGAACAGTCTGCTTGCGGTGCATCCACGCGGCGTATGTGACGCCGTCGGAATCTTTGATGTCTTCGGAGACTCGGAAGCCGAGGTCCTCCAGGTACTTGCGGCCGCGGGGGACGTCAGGGGTGACCTGGTTGAAGTGGTCCAGGCGGACCAGCTCACCGGCGGAGTAGAGATCGTAGCGCTGGGTGAGGCGTTCCACGTGCTCCACGTCGTAGAAGAATTCGTACGGGAAGCCCAGCGGGTCCTCCACGCGGACGGAGTCGCCCACGCCCTTGGTGAAGCCTTCCTTGCGGCGCTCAACTCGGCAGCCCAACTCGCGGTAGTACGCCTCGGCGGCGTCCACCTCGGCCGGGGACTTCACCCGGTACGCGAAGGCAGCAGCGGCAGCGACCGGTCCCTTGCGGAGGACCAGGTTGTGGTGGATGAACTCCTCGAAGGAGCGCAGGTAAATGGTGTTCTCGTCCTCCTCAGTGACATGCAGGCCGAGGAGGTCAACGTAGAACGCGCGGGATTTGGCGAGGTCCGTGACCACGAGTTCCAGGTAGGCGCAGCGAACAATGTCCGGTGCCGGGACTGTGGGCGTGGGGATGGGGCCGGTGAAGTTGCTCATGGGATTCTCTCTTCGTTGAAAGGGTAGGTGGGAAGTTTTAGGCGCCGAATTTGGGCGTGTGGACCGAGCCGAGCGTGATGTGCACGGCCTGCTGGTCCGTGTAGAAATCGATGGAGCGGTAGCCGCCCTCGTGGCCCAGGCCGGAAGCTTTGACGCCACCGAACGGGGTACGGAGATCGCGGACGTTGTGGCTGTTGAGCCACACCATGCCGGCCTCCACGTTCTGGGAGAAGTTGTGGGCCCGGGTCAGGTTCTGGGTCCAGATGTAGGCCGCCAGGCCGTACTTGGTGTTGTTCGCCAAGGCGAGGGCTTCGTCGTCGTTCTCGAAGGGCGTGATGGCCACCACGGGACCGAAGATTTCCTCCTGGAAGATCCGGGCGTCAGGCGCGACGTCGGCAAATACCGTGGGTGCGATGTAGTTGCCTTCGGGGAGGTGGTCGGGCCTGCCGCCGCCGGCCAGGAGCCTGCCTTCGGACTTGCCGATCTCCACGTACGAAGCCACCTTGTTGTAGTGCTCCGGGTGAACGAGCGCACCAACCTGCGTCTTGGGATCGTGGGGGTCGCCCACCACGATGTTCTTGGCCCGGGCGGCGTACTTTTCGCAGAATTCGTCGTAGATGGCGCGCTCCACCAGGATGCGGGAGCCGGCGGTGCAGCGTTCCCCGTTGAGGGAGAACACCCCGAACAGGGCCGAATCGATCGCGGCGTCCAGGTCCGCATCGGCGAACACGACGCACGGGGACTTGCCGCCGAGCTCCATGGACAGGCCCTTGAGGTTGGCGGCAGCGTTACGGAAGATGGTCTGGCCCGTGGTGGTCTCGCCGGTGAAGGAGATCAGCGGCACGTCGGGGTGCTTCACCAGGGCATCGCCGGCTTCCTCGCCCAGCCCGTTGACCAGGTTGAACACGCCATCAGGCAAGCCTGCGTCCTTGAAAATCTGCGCCCACAAGGAGGCGGACAATGGCGTGAACTCGGCAGGCTTGAGGACCACAGTGTTGCCGGTGGCCAGAGCCGGGGCAAGCTTCCACGACTCCAGCATGAACGGGGTGTTCCACGGCGTAATGAGGCCGGCGACGCCGATCGGCTTGCGGTTCACGTAGTTGATCTGCGAACCGGGGACCTTCATGGCGTCGTCGAACTGGGCCACGATCAGGTCCGCGAAGAAGCGGAAGTTCTCGGCAGCGCGCAATGCCTGGCCCTTGGCCTGGGTGATCGGCAGGCCGGTATCGAACGTTTCGAGCTCGGCGAGGCGGGCTTCCTGAGCCTCCACCGCATCGGCGATCTTGTTTAGAACCCGGGCACGTTCACGCGGCTTCATCTTCGGCCACGGACCGTTGACGAACGCTTCGCGTGCCGCAGCAACGGCGAGGTCGATGTCTTCCTTCTGGCCCGCAGCAGCGGTGGCGTAGTTGCCGTTGGATACCGGGTCCAGGACGTCGAACGTCTTACCGGAAACGGAGTCAACAAACTCGCCGTTGATGAAGTGCTGGATGTGGGACGGCAGGTTCTCGGGAATGTAGTGCTTGGTGGTCTCTACGGAGGTCGTCATCGTTGAAGTCCTAACTAGTGATCAGGGTTTGCTAGTGATCAGGGTTTGCTAGTGATCAGGGTTTGCTTGTGCGAGGTAAGCGTCCAGGGTGGCGGCGCGGTGTTGGCGGGCTGCTTTTTCAATGGTGTCGGCGTCTGCCGCGCCCTCAATGAGCTGCAGCAGGGCCTCGTGTTCGCGCACCGATTCCTGGGCGCGGCCGGGGACAAAACGGAACGTCGAGGACCTCAGCGAGGCCAGCCTGTTCCAGCCCCGGTGGACCAGGTCCAGGATGTTCGGATTGGGGCAGTGCTCAAACAGGACGCTGTGGAAGTCCTGGTTTAGCGCCGTAAACCTGACGGGGTCAAAGTGCTCCAGGCATTCACGCATCTCCTGGTTCACCGCACGCGCCCGGGCAATGGCTACCGAGTCGATCAGCGGAGCGGACAGCGCCGTGGCAGCACCCTCCACGATGCTCAGCGTCTGCATCGTATAGAGGTACTCGGTGGGGTCGATCCCGGACACCGTGGCACCCACGTTCCGCTCGAACTTCACCAGCCCTTCAGCTTCCAATCGCCGGATCGCTTCCCGCACGGGGACCACACTGAAGCCCAGGTCCTCGGCGATCTTGGCGAGCACCAGCCGGTACCCCGGCGTATAGGCGCCCTCCACGATCCGCGCCTTCACGGCCGCATAGGCCTGCTGGGACTTGCTCTCAGGATTAGCCTTCAGGGCGGCGGCGCTCTCGACGGCGGAACTTCCGACGGCGGTTTCAGTCACCGTGGGCTCCTTCCGGGCTTTGCTGGGCGGACCACTCCGCGTACCGCGCCTGCCATTCCTTGTTCATGGGGTACAGCCCATCCACGCTGTTGCCTTCCTGGACCATCTGGAAAATGAACGTCTCTTCCTTCTCCTGGGCGATGCAGTCATCCACCAGTTCCTCGGCGATGGCGGGCGGGATCACCAGGATGCCGTCCGAATCGGCCACGATAATGTCGCCGGGCTGGACGGTGGCTCCACCACAGGCGATGGTGATGTCCGTATCCCACGGAATGTGGCGCCGGCCCAGCACTGCGGGGTGCGGGTTCGCGAAGTACGTGGGCATCTCCAGATCAGCCACGGCCGAGTAGTCGCGGACGCCGCCGTCGGTAATGATGGCAGCAGCGCCGCGGACCTGGGCACGCAAAGCGAGGATGTCCCCCACAGTGCCGGTGCCCTTCTCGCCGCGGGCTTCCATCACCAGGATTTCGCCCTCATTCACGGAGTCGATGGCGCGCTTCTGGGCATTGAAACCGCCGCCATGGGACTTGAAAAGGTCCTCGCGGTTGGGCACATAACGCAGGGTCCGGGCCAGGCCCACTACTTTGCGGTCCGGGCGGGTGGCCTGCAGTCCGTCGATGCTCACATTGTTCAGTCCGCGCTTGCGTAGCTGGGAGGACAACGTGGCGGTGGCGACGGATTCCAGCTTCTTCTTGAGATCCGGAGTCAGTACCGAAGCATTGTCGGGAGCAGGCAGTCCGGCGGCTTCGCGCGATCCGTACGCCTCTTCCCGCTGGGTGTCATCGGTCTTGGGCCGGGCACCAAAGTCCGCGAACGGCGTCGTACCTTCCATCACTTTGGTGGCCAAACGGCCGCTGCTGAAGTCGCCGCCGGTGACCTCAATTTCGACGACGTCACCCGGCTTGGCAACCGAAGCGCCGGCCGGGGTGCCGGTGAGGATGATGTCGCCCTCTTCGAGCGTGAGCAGTTGGGAGAGGTCCGCGACGAGCTGCGCGAACGGGAAGAGCAGGTCCTCGGTGGTGTCATCCTGCACGAGGTCCCCGTTGTGCCAGGTGCGGATCCGCAGCTGGGTGGGGTCCACGGCGTCGGCCGGAATCAGCGCCGGTCCCACGGGAGTGAAACCGTCGCCGCCTTTGGACCGGACGTTGGAGCCCTTGTCCGCGTAGCGGAGATCGTAGACGCCGAGGTCGTTGGACGCGGTGACCCCTTCGACGTGGCTCCAGGCGTCCTCGAGGCCGACACGGCGGGCTGACTTGCCGATCACCAGGGCGATCTCGCCCTCGTAACCGAGTAGCTCGCAACCGGCCGGGCGCTCAACAGTGCCGGGAGCATCCGCGGAGCCGAGGGCCAGAGACGAGGACGGCTTCAGGAAGTACGACGGCTGCTCGGGAGTACGCCCGCGCTGTGCCGCGCGGCTGGGGTAGTTGATGTGGACGGCAATGACCTTGCGCGTCCGGGCCAGCATGTCCTGGCTGACTTCCTGGGTCCGGAACTCCAGTGTCACGGCGCCTCCTCCTGATCGAACGTTTATCAAGTACGAAATCGTATACGATAACTATGAACCGGGAACGTGATCCACGTCAACCCCCTCTTTGAACCCAAGTAGGTCGCAGTTCGGGGATGCTGGGTACGTGGGTGTGGAGCAGCGGCGAGGGAGAAGCATGGCGCACAAGGACGAGCCGGAGCTAATGAGGTTTGCCAATGGCCTTGAATGGGAACACTGGCTCGCCGCCAACCATGCCACCGAGACCGAAGCCTGGCTGGTGATCGGCAAGAAGAACTCGGGTGCCGGCCTCATCGAGATCCAGGATGCCCTCGACGGAGCCCTCTGCTTCGGCTGGATCGATGGCCAACGGCGCGGAAACGACGAGAAGACCTTCCTGCAGAGGTACTCGCGTCGCCGCGCCCGGAGCTCATGGTCGCAGGTGAACGTAGGCAAGGTGGAAGCCCTGATCCAGGCTGGACGCATGCAGCCGGCGGGCTTCGCTGAGATAGACGCCGCGAAGGCTGACGGTCGATGGGAAGCGGCCTACGTTTCGCAGGCCAACGTCCGGATTCCGGAAGACCTGAAAGCAGCCCTCGCTGGCGACGACGCCGCCAGCCAAGCCTTCGATCGCCTCGGCAAGACGGAGAAGTACCTCATCATCCTGCAGATCCTCAAAGCCCGCACTCCGGAGTCGCGCGCCAACATCCTGGGGAAGGCTGTGGAGAAGTTGGCGAAGGGAAGCTAGCCACTCTTACAAACTGTCGGTGGGCTCCCGTAGGGTACCGGCATGGACATCATCCTTGTACCCGGTTTCTGGTTGGACGCGTCGTCGTGGGAGGAGGTGACGCCTCCTCTGGTGGCCGCCGGACACACAGTCCATCCACTGACATTGCCCGGACTGGAGTCGGTGGATGCTTCACGCGCCGGCATCGGTCTCCGCACCCATATAGACGCCGTGGCTGCGAAGGTGGACTCCCTGGACGGCAAAGTGGTCGTGGTGGGCCACTCAGGTGGTGGCGCCATCATTCACGGTGTGGCCGACTCCCGCCCGGACCGTGTGGCGCGCGCCATCTACGTGGACAGCGGACCACTCGGCGAGGGAGGGGTCATCAATGACGAACTGCCCGACGACGGCGACGATATCCCGCTGCCGCCGTGGGAACTATTCGAGGAAGAAGACCTCATTGACCTGACCGACAACCTCAAAGAGGCCTTCCGTGCCCGGGCTATCCCCCAACCCAAGGGCGTGGCCGTTGACCAGCAACACCTCAACGACGTCCGCCGCTACGACGTACCGGCCACCATCATCGCCTGCCAATTCCCGTCGTCGCTCCTCAAGGAATGGATAGATGCCGGTCACCCGTTCACGGCCGAACTCGCCAGGATCCGGGACGTCCAGTACATCGACCTTCCCACCGGTCACTGGCCCCAGTTCACCAAGCCCAAGGAACTGGGCGAGGCGATCCTGGCGGCGGTGGGACGCACCCAATAGATCCCGACGACGGCGCTCACCGTGGGGCGGGCGTCGGCACCGAAACGCAACGGCCGCCGCCAAGTGGGCGGCGGCCGTTGCGGTGTGAAGCCGTTTACTTCAGGGATTCAGTGCTTGGGCGGCGTATTGGTGGCCGGCCCTTCCGGCGCCGCGCCACCCTCGCCGGTCCAGTCGCTTCCCGTGGTGTCATCCAGGGCAGGATCGGACACAACATCTGACTTAATGGTGGGCGTGGTGGGCTTGCTGCTGGACGTAGAGTCGGAGTTCTGCCCCGTTTTCGGTGTACTGATACCTGGGAACATCGCTTCCGCCTTCTCCATCAACTTCTTGCCGGCCTCATACAGGTTGTCCAGAATGTCCGGCATGGACTCTTGAACGGCCTCCGTGGCCTGATGCACGTTCTCTTGAACCTCAGGGTTCTTCCACAGCTTTTCAGTGCCTCCGCGGATCCGCCGATACACCTCCGGCCAGGACTTCGAACCCCAAACGTAGCCGACAGCCACGCCTACGGCGAACAATGCTTTCCCTTTCACAGCAATCACTCCTTCCGAGGTGTTATTCCTCGACATTAGCCCTGTAAGCCATGCCATGTCACCTGAACTTTGACGGCGGGGTGGGTTAACACGCATTTGCCGAAATAATCCTGCTGACTAAAGCGTTATGCCTACCATCGGATATCCGCAGGTGGCTACCGCATCCGGCGAAACCACCAGGACCTGGAGACAGGGGTGTTGGCGTGGAATCGAGGGCAAGACTTGAGCGGTCGGGCGCGAAAATGCAGGATGGCCTGAAGGGAGTCGCGGACTACCTCACGTCGCACCAGGCCGCGGATCCGCGGCATTATGGGCCCGCAAGCAAGGGCGAACTAATAGTCAGGTTACTTGCTACCAGCCGCGGGAGCCGCTAGCGTTACTGATGTAGTACCGAGTCTGACCCAATCGGCAGGAGTGCTTTATTGGCTGCATCTAATAAATTCATCGGGGTTTCACACTAGTTCCAATTCCCCACATTCCATAGGGCCTTCAGGGGCCCCATTACGGTGCCTACATCTTGGAACAGGCACCCGGTGAAATTACTCGCTTCATCACGTTCATGGAATTTCCATCAACAAGAAAGTAGGAGCAAAAATGGGTTTCTTTGGTTTTCTTCTGCTCGGTCTTTTGGCCGGCGCTATCGCAAAGCTTATTCTTCCGGGCCGCCAGGGTGGCGGCTGGCTGGTCACCCTTCTCTTGGGCGTCGTCGGCGCACTCCTGGGTGGCTGGATCGGCGGGCTGATCTTCGGAACGGGCCTGCAGGAATTCTTCTCCCTCACCACGTGGCTCCTGGCCATCGGCGGCTCCATCATCGTGCTGCTGATCTACGGCCTGGTCACCGGCCGCAAGGCACACCATGGCTAATAACCAGAACCGCGATGCCAAGGGTGAAGAACTCGAAGGCCAGTACTCCGAAGGCGATTACGGCGACGCTGGAGTGTCTCCGGAAACCCTGAAGGATGACGCCGGAGGCGACTACACCGAGGGTGACTACGCCGAGAAGACGGTACCTTCGGCGGACGCCGAGTTGGACGAAAAGAACACGGAAGACGTCCCTGGGGACCGACCCTTCTCCTCCGAACCGGACGAAGAAGCATCAGGCTCCAGTCGCCCGTAACATCTGAATACAGCCAAGAACCCGGAGAACTGCAGCCGCAGCCTCCGGGTTCTTGCGTTGCCAGGGGTTCTTGTGTTGCCGGGGGTTCCTGTGTTTCCGCGGCCTGATACTTTCGGGCATGGATTGTTGGGGCATCCACCGTGACGCCCGCGTAGCGTCGATGGAAAGAATGGAAACAGATGCGAGAGGGAGACCCAAGGCAATCGGGAGACCCAGTGCAGGAAGGGGACATGATGCAGGGCTGGAACCGGGCAATAGAGCTGATCGAGCAGGACCTCACTACGGACATCGAGGTGCAGGTCCTGGCCAGGGCTGCTTTGACGTCCGAGTACCACTTCCGGCGGATGTTCTCCTCCTTGGCTGGAATTCCCATCTCGGAGTACATCCGCAGGCGGCGCCTGACGGCAGCCACGGCGGAGATTCTGGAAGGCCGGACCGTGCTGGACGTAGCCGTGCGTTACGGGTACGGGTCAGCAGAAGCATTTACCCGCGCCTTCAAAGCCATGCACGGGCTGAGTCCCTCCGAGGCACGGCTTCCTGGCGCTGTCCTCCATTCCCAACCTCAGCTGAGGTTCCATCTCCGAGTCGAAGGAAACAGCGACATGAAGCACCGCATAGAAGACAAGCCGGCTTTCCGCATTATTGGCCTGAAAGCCCGCGTCCCGTTGGTTCACGAGGGACCCAACAACGCCATCATCGAGTTCCAGCGCGGATTGGATCCCGCTGTGACCAAGCGGCTGCTGGAGCTTGCTGACATGGAGCCGGCCGGCCCCTTGTCCATCACAGACAACATCGAAGAGCAGCGCACCGAGGGTAGCGAGCTGGACTACTGGCACGCTGTGGCCTCAACCAAACCAGTGCCGGAAGGTTTTGAATCCCTCGAGGTTCCACCAGGTTTATGGGTGGTCTTTGAAGCAGAGGGCAAATTTCCGGAAGTCCTGCAGGGCATGTGGGCCGACGCCGCAACCGAGTGGTTTCCCGCCAATCCTTACCGATGGGCGCCGGGACCGGAAATGCTCAGCGTCCAGGTAGAGCCGGGCGGCACGCACGGCCGCGGCCAGTTGTGGATTCCCGTCGAAAGGGAAGAGCTGCGCTGACAAAGCGGTTCCGAGAAGTACCTGGCGCCAATGAGCCGCGCCACCGCGGATCAGAGCCCCTTGCCACCCGTGACAGGAAGGACTGCCCCTGAAATATAGGATCCTTCGTCGGACGCCAGCAGGACGTAAGCGGGTGCCAGCTCAGCCGGCTGGCCAGCACGGCCCAGCGGCGTGTCCTGCCCGAAGGCGGGAAGCTTATCCGGCCATTCGGTGGCAGGGATCAGTGGAGTCCAGATGGGGCCAGGCGCCACAGCGTTGACGCGGATTCCCTTGGGGCCGAGTTCCTCCGCCATGGCCTTGGTAAAGGCCACCTGGGCTGCTTTGGTCATGGCGTAGTCGATCAATTGGGCGGAGGGATTGAAAGCCTGAATGGAGGCCGTGACAATGATGGACGCGCCCGGGCGGAGATGCGGGATGGCTGCCTGCGCCGTCCAGATAAGGGAGTACAGATTGGTCTTGAAGACTCGGTCAAACTCCTCAGTGGGGATGGTCTCCAGTCCCTCGCGGTTCTTCTGGTACGCCGCGTTCAACACCACCACGTTGAGCCCGCCAAGCTCCTGCACTGTACGTTCCACGATCTGGGCCGCGAAGCTTTCATCCCGTCCGTCACCGGGCAGCAACAGGACTTTCGATCCGCACTCACGGATCCATTCCGCCGTCGACCTCGCGTCCTCTTCTTCCTCCGGAAGATAGCTGATGGCTACGTTGGCGCCTTCACGCGCGTAGGCGATGGCTACTGCAGCGCCGATGCCGGAGTCGCCGCCGGTGATGAGGGCGGTCTTACCCTGGAGGCGTCCGTGCCCCACATAGCTTTTCTCGCCGTGGTCCGGCTGTGGATCCAGCGGCTTGGTGAGGCCGGGCTGCTCCTGCTCCTGCCGCGGAAATTCGCCGGAGTGGTACCCGCTGCGGGGATCCGACGGTGCGGAGCTGAGGCGGTTCCCGTCGGTTTGCGGCTTGTCGCCCGGGTTCGGATCACCTTGAGTCATGGTTCTGCCCCTTTCGGATAGCAATGAACGGTACTTTTGCCCTGTACCCAGCCTCCCCAGCTCCTAAACCCAGCAGCTCAGGTTCGGAGCGTCCTCGCTTTGACCATAAGGAACAGCCCGTACGCGATGAGACCGAGCGCCACTGCAGCCAACAGATAAGGTCCGTACGGCTGCTCCTTCAGGGCCTTGAGACCTCCGTCAAGCCCTGTTGATTGTTCGGGCTGGGCCCTGACCGCGGCGATAACCACCAGCAGTCCGACCAGGAACAGCGCGATCCCCTTGGCGATGTAGCCCACCACACCCACCCAGAGCTGGAACTTATGCACGGACTGGTTGGAGGACAACGAGAGGTCCTTGGTGAATTTCTTCCGGAAGCCGCGTACCGCAAACACGATGCCCGTAATGGCGATGCCGGCACCGATGGCAATGAGCAGGAATACTCCGAACGGCGCCTTCATGAGAGTCACGGTGAAGTCGCTGCTGGACTCCCGGCTGTTCTTCCCCTGCCCTAGGACAAAAGACATGATGGTGGCAGCCAGGGTAGCGAACACCAAGGCCTGACCCAGAGCAGAGAGCCTCTTGGTCAGTTTGTTGTCCGAGACGTTCCGGTAGCCAAGGATGGCATTTCCCAGTTGCCATAGGGCCAGCGCCGCACAGGCCGCAAAACATGCCCAGAGCAGGACCGGTCCTGCTGGCTTGCCGGCCAACTCGGTCACCGCGCCGCTGACATCAGCTTCGCCGCTACGGCCCACCGCGAGTTGGATTGCGATGACGCCGATGAGTATGTGCAGCAGTCCGCTCACGGCATAACCCGCCCGGGCAACAGCTGCGAAAGTTTTCGAATTAGCGGCTTCCTCGGCCACGCCGGCGGCCTTTCGCATCTCGTCCTTGATGACAAGCCTCCTTATGTATTGCGCTGGACTCCATCGTCCCTTAAACGACGTCGGGCAGGTACCTTCCCGACGAGAAAGGTTCCTGCCCGAATCACAAGCTATAGCGTCCTAGAATCCGACGACCGACTGCGGCCAGATGCTCCGGAGACCCGCGCCAAGGGGGTTGAACTGCTCACGGATAACCACCACTGCACGGGCCTGGCCAGCAGCGTCCCCGGCATGGCCAGCGGCGTCCGCGGAGCCAGCGAGGGCATCGGACTTCGTGTGGGCGGCGCCGGCAGTCACGGACTTGGCGGAGATCTGGTCAGTCATTTCGGTGGTCCTTCCTGGAAGTTCCCGTCAGCTGATTGGCTGATGTTTCAACCATCGGACGGGCTCCTCAAGAAGGACGCCGGGTCATCTCAAGATTCCCTCAAGATTTCCATCAGGTGCTTTCGGCCGGATCCACCCGGCCCGGGTCAGGCAGCAAGAAGCCGCTCAATCTCGGCAAAACTCAGTCCCGATGCGATCGCAAGGTCCGGAAGGCCCGCGCCGCCCGCAGTAGCTTTTCGCATGGCCGCGGCCAAGGAGCCCTCGGCTTCGTCCATCTCCCATTGGAGGCCCTCGACGCGCGCGGAGGCCGTCCACACCTCGTCCAACAAGCCGGTCCTCTGCGAAGCCCCTGGATTGGCGACAGCCACCTCTGGTGCCACCCCTGCCTCTGGTGCCGCGCCCGCTTCTAGTGCCACGCCGGGGAGAGCGTCATTTCGCGCTGCCCTGACAACTACTGCAGTCATGTGATGCCCTCCCATGTAAGAATGTGTCTCGGAAAACTAGTTATATGACAATCTAACTAAATCCGCCACCCATGTCCGAACAAGGTGTGATGCACGTCACTGAATATTGAGCGTGAGGAATGCCGAAGCCAGTACGTCTTATCTATGACGGCGCACAACAAGCGCCGCATCCAACTGAGAGGAGTGATCGTCATGACGATCCAAACGCACACCCCCGCAGACGTTCCGGCCAAGAACGCGCAGAGCACTTCCGCACCCCTGCTGGACTCACCGAACAAGGGTAAGGACGGCCGCGGCGCCACCACAGTGGCCGACGGCGTAGTAGCAAAGATTGCCGGCATCGCCATCCAGGAAATTCCCGGCGTACATGCCCTCGGTGGCGGGGCAGCCAGGGCAATCGGCAATCTCCGCGAAAAGGTGGGCCAGAAGGACCTTACTCAGGGCGTCAACGTGGAGGTCGGACAGACCCAAGTGGCTGTGGACGTAACTCTGGTTGTCGAATACCCGCACCCGCTTCAGGAGGTCGCAGACAACGCACGCGACGCCGTCTACACCGCGATCGAGGACTTGGTGGGCATGGAGGTCACAGAGGTCAACGTCACCATCACTGACATCCACGTACCCTCCGAAGACGCCGACGCCGAAGATTCCGAGCGTGAGCCGAGGGTAGCGTGAGCCCCACCATCGCGGGCCTGGCCATAGGCGCAGTGCTGGCCCTCGCGGGTCTTGCCTTCGGTTTCTGGGGCCTGCTGCTCACAGCACTGTTCATGGGAATCGGAGCGGTGCTGGGCCGCTCGGCCGAGGGAAAGCTTGACCTTCGCGGGGTGCTGGATGCCTTGCGGGGCAAGCGCTCATCCTCATGAGCGGGACAACCGCCACCATGGACCGCGTCGCAGACAGGGAGACCCTGGGGCACAACCGGATCACCCATCACGCGATTCGGCAAACCGTTGAAGCCGTCACCGCCCGCGCCTTCCGCGTGAGCAGAGACAACGTGACGGCCGCCTTGGAGGACGACGACGGCAAGCTCGGGGTCAGCGTCTCCGTCAAGTTGACGCTTCCCCCACTTTTGGGGCCGCGAAACGGTACAGGCACCGTCTTCGAACTGGCGCAGCACGCCCGCACAGAGATCGCTTCCCGCGGAGCGGAACTGACCGGGCTGGAAATCGGCCGGGTGGATATCCGCCTCACGGGCGGTAAGCAGGATCAGCCCAAGGAAAGGAGAGTGACATGAGCCAGGATCCACAGATCCGACGCTTGATCCGGCGGGAAACGCACTCTTCACGCGCTGTCGCCTCCATACTGACCGCTTCAATCCTGCTGGCTGTCTTCCTGTGGCTGACGCTCGAGTCCGTGTTGTGGTTGCTTAAGGATCAGCCCTTGCTCGCCAGCCCGGCCATGATGCTGCGGTGGCTGCAGGACCTTCCAGGAAACACCATCCCGGCGGGCATGACCGCGGCCGGCATCGGCGTGGCCGTGCTGGGCTTGCTGTTGCTCGGACTTGCTGTGGGGAGGGGACGGCGGCACCGCCGTGCTCTCGAAAGTGAGCGTGCAGCAGTAGTGGTGGACGACGACGTCATCGCCGCAGCCGTTTCCGGCAGGGTCCGGCTTGCTGCCGGCCTGGCGCCGGGTCAGGCGACCACCACCGTGGGTGGACGCTCGGTACGCGTACAAGTGCGGCCGACGTCGGGCCAACCGCTTGAGGTGGAGAACGTCCGGGAAGTGGTGGACGGCGAACTGGCCACCTACGGACTGCACCGCCGGGTGACGTCCGGCGTCCAGGTTCTAAAGGAAGGAGCGGTAGGGCAATGAGAAACACCAATCGGGCGCTCAACCGCGTTCTGCTGACCCTGGTGGGAATCGTCCTGCTGGGTACCGGTGCCGCACTCATCGCGGCCGGAACCCTCCCATGGTTCGCGGACCTTTGGGCCACCACGGCATCCTCCGTGCGGGAGCAAGCCCGCAGCCTTGCCGGGACGGCGCCCCTGCCCGAACCCGTTCGGAGCTGGTGGCTGGTGCTGGGAGTTGCCGTGCCCCTGGTGGGCGCTGCCCTCAGCGTCGCTTGGCTGGCAAGCCAAGGCGGCGGCAAAACACCCCGCCTGGCCGAGCAATCAGAAGGCACGGCCGGACGAACGGTCATAGACTCCGGACTGATTTCCACCGCCATCCGTGAAGCCCTCAGCGGGAACACGGACGTGCTGTCAACATCCGTCTCGGCGTGGGAATCCCGCCGCGGCACCGCGCTCCACATCCGTTTGGAAGCACGGAAAGGGGCATCCCCCAGGGACCTCGCGGACACAGTAGACCAACTTCTCCGGAAAACAGACGCGTGGCTGGGACATCCATTGCCCGCCCTGGTCCGAATTACCAGCGGCACCCGCACACAGCTTGCCGGATCCCGGCGTGCGCGGTGACCGGCTCTCAGATTTTTCATTGAAAACACGCGCGGTTCCGTAGAGCCCGCACAACGAGAAAAGGGAACACCATGGGAATCAACGACAAGATCAACAACGCCGCCACCGAACACCTCGGTGCCGCAAAGGAAGGCGCCGGAAAGCTCATTGGCGACCAATCCCTGGAGCGCGAGGGTCAGAACGATCAAGCACAGGCCAAGATCCAGCAGGCCGGCGAAAAGGTCAAAGACGCCGCCGCAGATATCACCGAGAACATCAAGGATGCGGCTCAGAAGCTCAAAGAAGGCTTCACCAAAAAGTAGCGTCTTTCGGGACGGTTCCGCGGGCAGGCGGGACCGTCCCGGCACGTTCGCTGTGCATGACGATAACCACCGTGCATGACGATTACCACTAAGACCCTCGACCACAGCGGATTGGGAAGGCAGACAACGTGACTGGTTCACCCGCAGCGCAGCACCAACTGGACCTCGTGCCCGATGCTCTGCTGGCTGGCAGGGCGGCAGACGGTGACACCGCAGCCTTCGAAGCACTCGCCCGGCGCCACGGCCCCTTGATGCGCGCCACGGCCCGCCGATTGACCGGCTCGCTGGCCGACGCGGACGACGTCGTGCAGGAAACCCTCGTCCAGGCTTGGAAGCAACTGGACAACCTTCGGGACCCTGCAGCCGTCAAAGGATGGTTGCTGAGGATCGTGGGCAGCCGCAGCATCGACCACCTCCGGAAACGCCGACATCACCTGGGCTTGGACGATCTGGACAACAGCGCGGAGAACCACGTGGAAGACCACCGCAAACCGCAGACGATCGACCCCGAACACAGCGCACTTAACACCTCACGCGTGGAAGCCCTGAAAGCGGCGCTCGCCATGCTCCCTGAGGAACAACGCCGATGTTGGGTACTTAAGGAGTTCAATGACCAGAGCTACGAGGAGATCGCACTGACGTTGAATATCAGCCCGGCAAGTGTTCGCGGCCGCTTGGCCCGGGCACGGATCACTCTTGCGCGCACGATGGAGGAATGGCGATGAACACTCCCGGCGATGCCTTGGAATGCGGGCACAGCCTTGCAGAGCTGAGCACCTATCTGGACACCGGAGAGATCGCGGATCCCGCCCATCTCCGATCCTGCCCTGAATGCCAGGCTGGTCTTGCCTCGTTGCGCCACCTCTCCGAACTTGGCAGTGAGCTGCTCAGCTCGGATCTGGCAGACGCAGGCTCGGGCCACGACGACTGGATGCAGTCCATACTGGATAACCTTCGGTTGGAATTGCGCCCCGGCAGGAACATACCCTTGCGGACCGAGAACCCGAATGACACCCTCTGGGAAACTGAAGGAGCCATCACGGCACTTATCCGTTCCGTTGCCGATGCTCTCCCGGGCACCGCGGCCGGCAAGTGCCGGTTGCACGGCGATCTCACCGGAGGTGAGAGCAGCACATCAGGAGCCGGGATCATTGTGGATGTGGAGATAGCAGTGGTCTACGGTCACCCCATGGAGGAACGAGCTGCTGAGTTGCGCCGCGAACTGGCCAAGACGCTGGCCTTCCAGACGGAGCTGACCATTGAGGCCATCAACATCACGGTGACAGACGTCCTGGAACTGCCTGCCACGCCCACACCAACCATCCCCACGGCTGCGGCTACGCCCTTGCCTTCTGAGCCTCAGCCTTCTGAGCCCGTGCCCTCTGATAGGGAGGACCTGCCATGACCGAGCATCTGGAACCCGCGAGCTCCTCACCGTGGAGCATCTCCCGGTCGGACGCCTCGCCCGTCGCAGCTGAACCCCATGCCATTGCTCCGTCGTCAGCGGCTGAGGAACTGCTCCGGGTTATCCAAGCCGTGGAGGGAGTCACAGCCGTGTATCCGGCCCAACCCTTGTGGCAGTCGATAGCAGGAGCGGCCATAGCTGCCGTGACCGGCGAAAGCCTTCCGCTGGTGGCCGTCTCCGGCGGTGCAGATCCGCTGGCTGTGAAAGTCAGAATCGGCGTGGGCACCGTCCTCCCCGCACCCAAAGTAGCGCGGAAAGTAGCCGAAGCTGTCCGCAATCACCTGCTCCCCCGGCCTGCCGCCGTCGAGGTTTTTGTGGTGAAGGTACACCCCGCGAGTTGAGAGCTAACGGCAGTGGTTGGCGCCTAATGGCATCTCGGCGCAGCTGGCTTTAGCGGGCGTCCTTCTTGGCTTGGCGTTGGGCGCCTTGTGATCGGCTGGAGGCGTCCCGCTTTACCCCGCCGGTGGTCTTTTGGTGGGATCGCGCCCGGCCCGAATTGCCGGTGGAGGAGGTACCGGTTCCCGTGGTCTCCGGTCCGGTGGACTTGCCGGCGGCTGCGCGTTCCAGCCGCTCGTCCTTGAGCTCTTCTGCGGCCTCATGGGCCACTCTGGCAAGTTCGGTACTCACAACGGACAGGGCTTCCTCGAACACCAGGGCGCGGGCACGAGCTTTATCCGATTTGTTGGCTGCGGCACCGCGACCACCAGCCTCCAGTACCTCGTCCGCTGCTTTGCGCCGGTAGTTGGTGGTGTATTTGTTCCGGGCTTTCCGCACCCGTTTATGGAGCTGGAGCAGCCCTTCCTCGTCGAGGAGCTCAAGCCTGGCTGGCTCCAATTCGCGAATCAAATCAAGTTGACCTTGCTTCAACACCCACAGATATTGGTCCATTTGCCGATACTTCCACACCTCCTGTCCGAGGTATAGAGCGTCACGGAGTTCTCACCCGAAGAGGTCACCGGGCAGTGGGTCACGGGCTGGCAGATCCGCTTCCAAGAGCCAGGCTGTTGCCTCCGCTTCGGAGGTGAAGAACCGTGTGGGGCAGGGTGCCGGTTGAGCGGCCAGTTGGTAGTCGACGAGTATCCGGTCAACGGCATTTTCGCCCAGCAACGCGATCTTGGAGGCTGCGCAGGGTTCAATGAAAACGTCCCGTGCGGCGCGGCTCAAGTGGCTCGCATTGGCCATCCTGACCAGTAAGGGATAGCGATTGCCGTCAGCGAATCTGTTGACCGCATCCACGGCGGCCCGGGCGTTGTCGGCCTCAATACGGACACCGGGGTGCCATGCCAGTAAAAGGACATTGTCCGGCTCAAGCTGGAGGGTGTAATCGATGTGGTCCGCCTCAGCCATGGAACCGCCTCCATCTCTGCAGAAACGCAGGATTGCCCGTGCGCCACGGGCTGACTCCACCCTGCACCACGCATCAATCATCCCGTCTCATCCAAAAAGAGTGATTTTTGGCGTGGGACCCTGGGCCCTGACCTGTCAGGCGGTAAACCGGCGTCGGTAGTCCGTGGGTGAGGTGGAGAAGGCGCCGGCAAAGTTCTGCCGCAGAGTCACTGCACTGCCGAAGCCGCAGTCGGCGGCAACCTGGTCCATGGATAAGTCGGTGGTTTCCAGCAGACGGCGTGCAGCATCCAGCCGGCGGGTGCGTATCCAGGCCGACGGCGTGGTCCCGGTGGAGGCGCGGAAGGCGCGGACGAAGGTTCGCCGGCTAATGTGGGCTTGAGCCGCAAGCCGGTCAACGCTGAGGGGTTCACCCAGCCGGCCCAGTGCCCACTCAAGCAGCCGCGCCATGGGGTCGCCTTCGGCGCGTGGCGGTAGGGGGTGCTCTATGTACTGGGCCTGACCGCCTTCCCGGTGCGGAGCGATGACCAGGCTTCGAGCCACCTGATTGGCTGCCTCGGACCCCAGCCGACCCCTCACAACGTGCAGGCACGCATCGAGTCCGGACGCTGTTCCGGCGGAGGTCAGCACGTCGCCGTGATCGATATACAACACTGTTTGGTCGAGGGAAACGCCGGGGTGCCGGGCTGCGAGGGAATCAAATGCTTGCCAGTGCGTTACGGCCGAACGTCCGTTCAGGAGTCCGGCGTCTGCAACGGGGATGGCGCCCAGGCACAGCCCCACAATGGTCGCTCCCCTGCCGTGGGCCTGCCTGAGGACCTTGCTGAGGGCTTCGCTGGTCTCGCGTTCGTCGTCGAACCATGATGGCACCACCACGACGTCGGCCTGTTCCGCCGTCGAAAGTCCTTGAACCTCGCCCAGTGTGTAGCCTTCAGCGGTGTGGACGTGGCCTGCCCGGTCAGAGAACAGGACGGTGGTCCACTCAGCCAATCCTTGGCGTGAGACTTCGTCAAACACCATTTGGGGGACGGCCAGGTGAAACATCGTGACGCCGTTGAATGCATACACCGCGATCTTCACGCTGAATTCCTTCTTCTTCATTTGGCCCAAATCAATCGTATATGGGCATACGTGCCACTGGTGCCCCATGACCCCTGGACGAAAGATGGAAGGGACCAGCAATACGCCCCAGCAACCACTTCGGGAGAACACCATGAGCACCACCCGCCGCGCCTTGATCCTCGTTGATGTCCAGCAGCAGTACTTCAGCGGGGCCTGGGAAATTCAGTACCCGCACCACCAAGAGTCGCTTCCCAGGATCACCCAGGCGATCGATGCAGCTACTGCTGCAGGCCTTCCCATCGCAGTGATCCAGCACAGTGAAGGTGAAGGCGCGCCCGCCTTCGCCCCGGGAACCGCCGAATATGAGCTGCACCCGGAGGTGGAAGCCCGCAGGACCGGCGCATGGAAAGCGGTGGTCAAGCAGTACGGCTCGGTCTACGCAGGCACCGACGTTGCCGCTTGGCTGCGGGAGCACGACGTCCACACCGTCACCTTGGTGGGCTACATGACCAACAACTGCATCCTCGCCTCGGCCGTTGAAGCGGAGTTCCTCGGCTTCAGTACCGAAGTTCTCTCAGATGCTACGGGAGCCGTCAACCTCAGCAATGACGCAGGCACCGCTGACGCGAAGACCGTGCACACCACCTTGATGGCGTTGCTGAACTCCACCTGGGCTGCGGTTGCTTCCACCGAAGCATGGGCCAAAGCCGTTGAGGCGGGGCAGACGCTGGAAAAGAGCGATCTGGGCAGCTCCGCAGTGGCAGGAGCGGCCGTGCACGCAGCATCCTGACACCCTAGTGCGAGGACGGCGAGTCCGCGCTTTCACTCTCTTGTTCTTCCGCCGCTGTCTGCGCATAAGAGGCAGACACGCGGCGGTAGACGGGAGTCAGGAACGCGATCAACGCCACCACGATCATGATGATGCCGGCGGCCAGGAACACCAGGGCGATGCCGCGGGAGATCCCCTCGCCCAGCAGCGGTTCAAGGCTGGCCGCTCCTTCCGTGGAACGGGCGTAGGGAATGATCCAAAATTGGGCGATCGGGGCAATGAGGAAGGCAGTGATGGGCGCTGCTGCAGATTCGAAGGCCATGGCGAAGCCGAACACACGGCCTTGCCTGGGCAGCGGAACCACCTTCTGAATGACGGTTTGCTCGGCCGCCTCCACCACGGGGACCAGCGCCATGTAGAGCCAGATTCCCACAATGTATAGCCAGGCCCACTCGCGGAGAGTGAACACTGCACCGATGAGTCCCATGACCGCAACTGCAATGAGCATGGTCCGCAGGGGGTTGGAGCCGAGACCGAACTTTCCTATCAGCGCACCGCCCAAAATGAAGCCTGTGGCACCGATGGCAAAGACGACTCCCCACATTTCCACGGAGAACATCTCCAGGCCGTAAGGGTCCATCAGCGCCATATAGACACCGCCGATGAAGTTGTTGAACGTGGAGAAAAGGATCAGTGCGAACAGCCCGGATATCGCCATGACAGCAGCCCACGAGCCCCGCAGGTCGAAGCCGCCCTGAGCGTCGGAGGCTGCTGCTTTCACTTCTTCCGGGAGGCGGAGCGTGAGCAAATGAGCGAAAGCGAGGGCCGTCAGGACCAGGGCTACAACAACAGTCCATCCCATACCCAACAGCCCCACCGATAGTCCGGAGAGGACCGAGGTGACGATGAACATGAGCCCTTGGACCATGCCCACCAACCCGTTGGCGTTGGCCCGCCGATCGGGTTCGATCAGGATGGTGACGGTGGTGGACAGGGCAATGTTCCGCATGTTCTCCACCACCGCACCGATCAGGATGATCATGGTGAAAATCCAGAACCACGGTTGATTCAGGTCGAGCAGTGCCGACTCGGGGGTCAGTAGGAACATGACGCCTGAGAGGACGAACATCACCATGGTGAAGGCTGCGGCGAAACGCATCACAGCCAGTTTCCGGTATCGGTCCACGAAAGTTCCGAAGCTGATGCTGGAGAGGGCAATCAGCAGCATGTACGCGCCGCCGATCACTCCAGTGGCAATGACGTTGCGTGTCTCCAAGTACACCCAGAACGTCAGGGCGAACCACAGGTAGCTGGTAGTGATGTTCGCCAAGGCGGTGTTGACCAGGATCCCGTAGAAGGTCCGGGATCTTTGCTCGGGAGTGCGTACGGAGAGATCAATGCTATCAGTAGACGCGGCGGAGGCCGGTTCCTGCTCGGTCATGCGTCCCAGTAAACCACCGCCGCCAGCGTCCCGGTAGTATCGGCAGGGAATCCTAATGACGCTTGGGGGAGTTACAACATGACGGAAGTTCAGGGGCAGCTGTCCTTCACTGATGACATCAGCCGGGACTTGGAGTTGCAGGAATACGGCCTGGACCCTGCTGTGGATTCCACGCTTCTTCCCAATGCCGCCGTGATGAGTGCCCTGCAGAACCTGGTGCGGCTCGCCACCGAGCTTTGCGGTGCTCCCTTTGGCGTGGTCAACATCATCAGCGCGGAGTACCAGCACCAGATCGGCGCCTGGGGCGTGGACCCCGGCATTTGCTCACGTGAGGATTCCATGTGCGCCAAGGTGTTCCTCTCCCGCGAAAGGACCGTGGTGGCGGATGCGTCGCAGGATCCGCGCTTCGCAGACAATCCTTTCGTCACCGGTGAAATTGGGAACGTCCGCTTTTACGCATCGGTCCCGTTGCAGACAGAATCCGGCTTCGTCCCCGGAACTTTGTGCGTCTTCTCGGACAAAACCAAGAATCTGCGCCCCGAACAGGTGAGCCTGCTGGAGGTCCTGGCGAAGCAGGTGGTGGAGTTGTTGGAGCTGCAGCACCGCACCGTACAGCTGGACCGCACCTATGCCGAGCTGAAGGACAGCAACGCCAAGCTCGCAGGGTTTGCCGGACGCGTCAGCCACGATCTCCGCATTCCCCTCACCACCATCCTGGGCTATGTGGAACTGGTGGAAGATGATCCCGACGTAGAACCGACCAGCACCGCCGCGCGCTACCTGGACCGGATCGGCTCCAGCGGACGGCGGATGCTGGGCATGCTGGAGGACGTCCTGAGCTACTCCCGGGTGGGCGGCGCAGTCCAGCCCACGCAGGTTTCCCTTCGGCAGGTCACCGAAGAAGTTGCCCGTGACTTGGGCATTGAGAACCACCGGATCGTGGAAGTTGAAGATCTGACTCTCCATGCCGACCGTGGTCAACTCCGCACATTGCTGCAAAACGTGCTCTCCAACGCCATGAACTACCGCAGTCCTGAACGCGATCTCCGCGTCCGGATCAGCGGGGTTTCCAACTACCAGGGCGCCACGATCTTTGTGGCGGACAACGGCAAGGGCATCAAACCCGAGGACCGCGCCAAAGCCCTGGAGCCGTTGGTGCGTCTGCGGCGGGAAGGTGACGGCCCGGGTTCCGGACTCGGCCTGGCCACGTGCAGCAGCATTGCCAAGGCACATGGGGGCGAGCTCACTTTGACCGAAACTCCCGGCGGCGGAACTACGGTGGCAGTCAGTTTTCCCGCCGGCCTCTAGCCGCTCCGGGGTGTCGCCGGGTCCTTAGCCTTTCGAACTGTCATCATTCGAGCATGGCTACCTCGTTCGGCCGGTAGGGAACCCATGCAGCGGCCCGCCCCAGTCCGCTCACCATTCACGATCCCACTCGTCGTCATCGTGCTCCTCATGGCCGCCTGCGTCCCCCTGCCAAATCAGCCAAAGACCGCCGCACCCATCGCGGTAATCGGCGAGGCCCCGTCCAGGATTGCCCTGCAGGGAACAATCGTTGACATGACGACCCGTACGGCAGGTGCAGCGCCTACCGTGGCGACGTGGCAATACATCAACGGGGCCCAGACCTTAAACAACAAGCTCGATGACCGGCTGCTCAGTATTTTCGATGCCCGGGCCGGCGGACGCCACGAACCCGCGGCGCTGCCGGCCACCCCCGGCGCGCTCCTTGCCGACGGCGTCTCGGTGACTCATGAAATTATCCTGGCCACCGGAAGCATCGTTGGGTCCAGATTTGTGCAAACAACAATGAACGACGGCGTCCGCACCGGTCTCATCGACGAGATCACCTATGAGGACCTCAGCACAGGCGTTGTCACCGGCAGTGCCGCCCTGATCAACCCGGGGATGACCGGCACCTTGCGGGCACTACTCGCCGAAGCCATCAGCCCGAGCCTCACCACAGCCCCGACTACAACGACCCCCGCAACGCCCGCACCGGCACCACCTTCCGCTGATGACGCCGGGTTGCTCACCGCCGTCGCCTTCACCACCCAAGGGCTCCTCAGCGTTACCCTCCACCGGGACCCCGGAACAGGCGCAACTCTCCCCCACCCCGTCACCGTGACGTTGAACGCCGACGCAACAGCCGACGTCGTGTCGCCAGCAGGTGAGGCTCTTCGCACCGCAGTGATCACCGGCGCACCCTTCAATGCTCCCCAGCCAGACCGCGGCGGCGCAGCTCACATCAACTGCGATCTCGTGGCCTGCGCGGCACTCACCTACGACGACGGACCCAACGCCCAAACCACCCGGCTTCTGGCGATTCTCGAAAAACACCACGTCTTTGCCACGTTCTTCCAGCAGGGCGGATACGTGAGAGCCAACCCGGCGGTGGCGAAGGCCGTGGCGGCTGCGGGCCACACCATCGCAAACCACACCATGAGCCATCCGTACCTCACCAAACTGCCGCCCGCGGGCATCGCGAACGAAGTCCAAGGGGCACGGAACGCCATTGAGAGAGCGACGGGAGTGGTGCCAGCCTATGTGCGGCCGCCCTACGGAGCCACCAATACGTCAGTTGCTGCCTCGGTCGGATTGCCCCAGATCCTCTGGGATGTGGACTCCTTGGATTGGCAATCGAAGAGCAAGGCAGCTTTCCTCCCCCGAATCATGGGCCTGGTCAAACCCGGCTCCATCATCCTCCTCCACGACGTCCACGCTTCCACCGTGGACGGCCAGAGCGAACTCATCACCCAGCTCAAAGGCAAAGGCTTCTATCTGGTCACCCTCCCGCAGCTTTTCGAGGGAATCGACCTGAAACCGGGCGCATCGTACAAATGTCGCGGCGCCGCCCCGGGGTGCGTCGCCGGACGCTGAACTTCGCCTCAGGCCGAACATCGCAGGGCGTAAGGCACGACGGCGGCAGGTCGCCGTCGTGCGTTAATCCGCGCGGTTGGGGCTACTTGCCCTCGCCGGACCCCTTGGCCTTCTCGGGCTTTTTCTCGCTCTTGCCGCCGCTCTTGTCCTTGGCTGTGTTTGCTACGTCGTGGCCCGGCACCACAGCGGAGGCTGGGGCCGGCGCCTGTACTGGCGCGGTCGCCGGGTCCTGAACAGTGACTACCTCGCCAGGCTGCACGCCTGCAGTACCGGCATCCGGGTTACCAGCGTCGGCGGGCTCAGCGTCAGCGGGCGCCGGTGCAATCGGGACAGAGGGGACAACCGGCACAGTCGGCTGCGGCTCCGCTTGGGAAACGCCAGTGTCCGCGGGCTGGGAGGGATCCATCGTGTTGCCTGTTGGTGTGAGTCCCTGAGAGAGGATCAGCAGAGCGATCGGAATGGTCACCGCTGCCGCCGCCACGCCACGAACGGTCTTGGGCCGCCGTTTGCTGAAGTCCCTGAGGGTGGTGACGGTGGCCTGCCGCCTGGTTGGCGTGCGCAGTGGCGGCCGCGACGGCGCGGCAGGCAGCGGCGCGGCAGGCAGCAACGCGGTCCTTCGCCCGGACTGGATCCCTTCCTCGGCGAGCGCCTGCTCCACGTCGTGTGCCGTGGGGCGCTTTCCGGGGTCCATGTCCGTCATGGCTTCGAGTAGCTCGCGCAGTGGACGGGGCAATTCCACGGGGATTTGCGGCGCGCGGTGAAGTCGGGCTGATGCGGTCTCTATGGGAGTTCCTGGGTATTCAGCTTTTCCGGTGAGGCATTCGAGGAGTACCAGGCCCAGCGAGTAGATGTCGCTGGCAGGTGTCAGCGCCAGTCCCTGCGCCTGCTCGGGGCTGAGGTACTGGGCGGTCCCCACGGTGAAGCCTGTTGCGGTGAGGCGGTGGTCGTTCATGACCAGCGCGACGCCGAAGTCCGCTAGTTTCACTGACTGCTGTCCCAGGCCGTCGTCGTCGGATACCAGGATGTTGGCTGGCTTGATGTCGCGGTGGATCACGCCCTGTTCATGAACCTGGGACAGGGCCCCGGAGAGCCGGATTCCGATCCGCGCGGTTTCCGGAACGGTAAGGGGTCCATCGGTGAGCACGGCGCGCAAATCCCGGCCCTCGGCCAGTTCCATGACCAGATACGCGCGTTCTTCGTGGTTGCGTGTATCCACCCCGGCGTCGAAGGCGGCCACGAGTCCTGGGTGGTCAAAAGCGGCCAGGAGTCGCATCTCGTTGTCCTGGCGGGCTCGGAACGACTCGTCGCCTGAACCGGGCAGGAAAATTTTGATGGCTACCTCGCGGCTAAGCAGCAGGTCCGTCGCTTGGTACACGGCGGACATGGCGCCCCGGCCGAGCAGGGATCCCAGCTGGTAGCGGCCGCCGAGTGTTTCAGTGGCGCCTGTTTCTGTTTCCGCAGTTGTGCCGGAGGTGGGGAGATGGGGGTCTACGGCCTCGTAGTTGTTGCCCACGAATGTCACGTCCTTCAGACATACCCGGAGTCACGGACCCAACTACTGTCCTTGCGCCACCCAGGCAATGCCGTCGATCAAACTTTCACGATGGCCGCGCGGCCGACTGCTTCAGCCACGTGCGGCCCAGGCAAACAGCCCAAACAGCATCATCCGGTTTACCAGATAAGTAGTCAGGATACTGATTAAGCAGCCGTAAGGGTAATGCAACGGCTCGACCACCCGGGCGTCAGGCGGCCTGAAGCCTGTCCACGGCTGCGCGAAGCTCGCCCGCAGGAACGCCCAGCGACCATTCAGCCACGTCAGTGATGAACCGCGTAAATGCCTCGTAATCGAAGGGCTCGGCATTGTTGACGTAGGAGCCTACGCCGTCAATGGCAACCCAGATGCGGACGCACGCCGCAAAGGGGTCCTCCACCACAAAGTCGCCGGAGGCGACGCCATCCTCAATGAGGGCGGTCAGCCGGTTGCGATCCAAGTGTTCCTGACCCAGCAGCGCCTCGGTCAATGCCGGAATAAACCGGCAGAGGTGCCGGGCATTGAGCCATAGCCGGCTGAGCGCCAAGGTTTCATGACCCTCACTGCGCGAGACCAGGTGGGCCATGCGCTCGAGTGGGGTTCCGGCGTCGGGAAACAACTCTTCCCGCTCCTCCGAAACGGCGCGCACAAAGGCGGCGATCACCAAGTCTTCAGCAGCCGGATAGTAATGGCTGATCAGGCCGGGCCGCACACCCAGGCGGTCGGCGACGGCGCGGAGGGTGATCCGCTCCAGTCCCTCACCCAAGGCGATGGAAGCGGCTTCGGAAAGGATCTCGGCGCGGCGCTCGTCAGGTAATTTTCGGACGCGTTGCGATGTGGGGCTTGACACCATGCCGTTCAGTCTATTGGATTAGTGACCAATAGCTCATTGGTCGTGCGACCAATAGCGTCCATGGATCGGCATCCCAGCGTTGCGAACC
This sequence comes from Paenarthrobacter sp. NPDC091711, assembly GCF_044756605.1. Classification (NCBI taxonomy): domain Bacteria; kingdom Bacillati; phylum Actinomycetota; class Actinomycetes; order Micrococcales; family Micrococcaceae; genus Paenarthrobacter; species Paenarthrobacter sp. NPDC091711. The sequence continues at coordinate 250,066 of NZ_JBIVTF010000003.1, read as the reverse complement.
GGTCCTTGCCCGAGAGGAACAGCGTTGTCCCACCCCCACTTGACCGATGCGGTCAGCTATCCCGAACCCCTTGCCCACCCCGAAAAACGCGGCATTGAACTCATCGAATCGTCCGAACGCCGTGGCCGCGCCCGGGACCTCTTCCCGGTGTGGGCCGCCCCAAACGTCAGCGTCCTCAACTTCACGGTGGGCGCCACGCTCATCCTGCTGGGCATGGAGCTCTGGCAGGCCTTCCTGGTCATCATCGCGGGCAGCCTCCCGTGGATCCTCACCGGCATCGTGGCCACCAGCGGCCCGGCAGCAGGCACCTCCGGCTCCGTCATCACAAGGGCCATCTACGGAATCCGCGGGAACCGGGTGGTTGTCGCCTTCTTTGGCTGGTTCATTTCCGCCGTTTTCCTGGCGCTCAACTGGCTCGCGTCCTCGTTCATGGGCGCCGAGCTCCTGGCGCAGATTGGCTTCACCGATCCCGTCCTTGTGCCGGTGCTCGTCACCATTATTGTTGCCGCCATCACCGTGCTGGTGGCCGTGTTCGGCCACAGCCTGATCCTGCGCAGCTACCCCGTGGTTGCCTCGGTGTTGCTTGCCATCTTCCTTCTGGTGACGGCCTTCGTCCTGCCGCACGTGCAGTGGGGCTACACGGCTCCTGCACCGTTGGAGGGTCTGCCGCTATGGTCTGCGATGACCATCGGATTCGCCATCCTCGCTTCCTCTCCCCTGTCCTACTCAAATAGCCCGGACCTGGCGCGATACCTTCCCAAATCCACCAAGCCTTTGCACATCATCGCGGCCACAGCGCTCGGTGGCGCCCTGCCAGCCATCTTCTTCACCTCAGTGGGCGCATTGCTCGCAACAGGGATTAACTCCGCAGCGATGGATCTTGGCATCGAATCGGCGCTCTTGGCCCTGCTCCCGGCCTGGCTCGGGCCCATCTTCGTGGTGGGCGTCATCATCAACACCATCGCACTCAACGGCATGACCACCTACACGGCGAGCATGGCGTTCCAGTCCATCGGCGTCCCCATCCGCCGCATCCCCTCGGCAGTGGTAGTTGGAGCGATCGGCACAGCGCTGACCATCTATCTCGTCATGTCCACCAGCCTGCTGGACGCGGTGAACATCATGCTGCAGCTCTTGGTCCTCATCTCAGGACCCACCATGACCGTCTTCGCCACGGACGTCATCCTCCGACGCAACCGCTACAGCGGCGATGACCTCTTTGACGAGCAGCCCGGCAGCCGCTTCTGGTACTCCGGCGGCTGGCACGTCCCCGGTTTGCTCGCCATCGGCCTTGGCGCAGCCGTGGCCTCCCTGTTCCTCACCAGCTCTGTGTGGACCGGCCCTATCGCCGCGGCGATGGGCTTCCTGGACCTCTCGGTGCCGGTGTCCATGGTGGTGACAGCCGGGGTCTACATCGCCCTGACGCGCCTCGCCGCGAAACGCCGCCCCACCGCGATCCCCTCCATCGAAGGAGCCTCCGCATGACCACCACCGGAGCCCATCCCCCGCGTTACGGCGGCGCCGCCGGCCAACCCACCGTGGACTCTTGGCAGGAAGGCCCGCATAACCGGTGGACCTTCGCCCACCTTGGTGAAATGCTGCCGACGGCGTCAGTCACCCGCCGCTTCCCGGCCGCCCCGGCGGCGGCCACTGAGCGGCTGGCTGCCCTTGCCGTTCCCGGCCTGACTCAGCGCCTTGAGGAAACATACACCGACGCATTCCTGGTCCTGCACCGCAACGATGTCATTGCGGAGTACTACCGCCCTGGCTTCGCCCCCGATGACCTGCACCTGGTCATGAGCATTTCGAAGTCGATGTGCGGCCTGGTGGTCGGGGCCTTGGTGGATTCCGGAGACATCGTCACGTCCGCCCGCGTGGTTGACTACGTCCCGGAACTCGCCGGGTCGGTCTACGACGGTCCCACTGTCCAACACGTCCTGGACATGGCTCTCCACCTCAACTACAGCGAGGACTACCTGGATCCGACTTCCGAGGTGCAGACCCACGACCGCTCCGCCGGTTGGCGCACCCGCCGGGATGGCGACCCCGAGGACACCTACGAGTTCCTCACCACGCTCACAGGCCACGGAACCGTGGGCCGCTTCCAGTACTGCTCCGCGAACACGGACGTCCTGGCTTGGATTATCGAGCGCGTGACCGGGCTCCGCTACTCAGAGGCCCTGTCCAAGTACCTGTGGTCCAAGCTCGACGCAGACCGGGACGCCACCATCACTGTGGATTCCAGCGGTTTCGGCTTCGCTAATGGCGGGGTCTCCTGTACTGCCCGCGACCTCGCGCGGGTGGGCCGGTTAATGCTCGACGGCGGCGTAGGTCCGGCGGGCCGGGTGGTGTCCGAGGGGTGGGTCCGCAGCATACTCGCTGGCGGAGACCGGGAAGCCATGGCCGACGCTTCCTTCACCGGCATACACCCCCAGGGCTCCTACACCCGCCAGTGGTGGTGCACGGGAAACGAGCGAGGCTACGTGACAGGAATCGGCATCTACGGCCAGTACCTCTGGATCGATCCCTCCACCGATACCGTGGTGGTCCAGCTCTCCACCTGGCCTGAACCGGATAGCGGCCGCCTCCACGAGCTCCAGAACCAGCTGCTCCTCGATGTCAGCCGCTCCTTGGATCAGCCCGTCGCATCACAAGAGATACCAACAGAAGAAACTGCCCAGGAAAGCAAGGAAACCGCAGCGTGAGAACCCAGCTCTACATCAACGCCCGCATCTTCACCTCCGATACCCGCCGCTGGGCTGAGGCCATGCTCGTCCAAGGGGAGCGCATCCTCTACGTGGGAGACGCCCACACAGCCGAACGCCTGCGCCCGGACGCAGAGCGGATTGACCTCGAGGGCCGTTTGCTGGTGCCCGGATTCGTCGACGGCCACGCGCACGTCGTCGGCACTGGAGAAGCCCTCAGCCAAGTGAGCCTCTGGGGAGCCAAGTCCGTGGAAGAGATCCAACAGCGCATCAAAGCCAGGGCCACCGAACGCCCGGATGCCCACCGGGTCCTGGCTACGGGCTGGCTGCACGGAGCAATTCCGGGCGGTGTACCGGACGCGGGGATGCTCGATGCCGTAGTCCAGGACAAGCCTGTGTATGCCTTCGCCTACGACTTCCACTCAGCATGGGTGAACACTGCGGCGCTGGCTGAACTCGGGATCGATGACCACACACAGAATCCGCACGGCGGCACCATCAAGCGCGATTCCCACGGGCACGCCACCGGTTACATCGACGAAAACGCGTTCTACGACATCGTGCTCCCCTTCCTCGACGCGCAGGTCAGCGAGGATGAGCACGAGGCCAGCATCGCTGCCGTCCAACAGGCCTACCGCGAGACCGGCGTGACCACTGCCTGCGATATGGGATTCAACGAGACCGACCTCGAAGCCTTCAACCGTGCCGATAAAGACGGCACACTGACCAGCCGGCTCATCGCCTACTGGCGCGTCAACAACGCTGGATCGGCGGAGGAAAACATCGCCCAGGTCCAGCGGGCGGCCGCGCTCGCCGTCGACCATGGTTCGCCGTTCCTGCGCGTAGTGGGCATCAAAGTCATCATTGACGGCACCATCGACGGGTGCACGGCCACCTTGGGTATGCCGTACGCCGATGGTTCGAATGCGGAGCCGATCTGGAGCCTTGAGGAACTCGCGCCCGTGGTTGCCGCCGCAGATGCCGCCGGTTTGAAGGTTGCCATGCACGCCATCGGCGACGAATCGGTGAGGATCGCGATCGGCGCCGTGGAACACGCCGTTGCGGAGAACGGCCCCCGCGAACGCCGTCACCGCATTGAGCATCTTGAGCTGGTGGACAGGGCCGACGTCGATCGCCTCGCCGCGCTGGGCATCACCGCCAGCATGCAGCCGGTCCACGCCGATCCCGCTATCAGCGAGAACTGGGCCGCCAAGTTGGGTGACCACCGCGTGGAGCACGGATTCGCGTGGCCTTGGATCACGGACGCCGGCGCCCGCCTCGCTTTCGGCACGGACTCCCCCACCTCCCCGCACGCACCACTGCCCAACATGTATGTGGCCACCACGCGCGCTTCGGCCTTGGACGCGTCAGCCGGAACCAACGTGCCGGAGTTCGCGCTGCCGCTGGCCGATTCCATCGAGCATGCAACGCGCGATTCTGCCTGGACGTGCGGGGCTGAGCATGAGATTGGTCGCCTCGCCGCTGGCCTGTACGCGGACTTCGTGGTACTTGACACCGACGTTTTCGCCACAGAGGACCCTGGAGCTCTCCTGGAAGCAAAGGTGCTGCGGACTGTGGTGGGCGGGCGCACCGTCTACACAGCTGATCCGCGCTAACCGCAGCCGAACGCCCGACGGCGACCTCCCGCCGTCGGGCGCTTCTTCCGTGCGGTGACGGTGTTACGTGACGTAGGAAACTGCGGCGCTGAGCGCCTGCAAGGCACAATGGAAGGCATGACCCTCACAACTTTTGCCCTCGTCCGCCACGGCCAAACCGATTGGAACGCGGAGCGCAGGTTGCAAGGGGCTACTGACATTCCGCTTAACGACGTCGGCCGCGGCCAGGCGCGCGACGCCGTCACCTTCCTGTCGGACCAGCAGTGGGACGCCGTGGTGTCCTCGCCCCTGAGCCGCGCCGCCGAGACAGCGGAGATCATCGCCGAGGGTCTTGGCCTCAAGGTTGCCCGGCTGGTCCCTGAACTCACGGAGCGCAGCTTCGGTCCTGCCGAAGGACTCCAGGCGGGGCCCGAGTTGGAGGCACTGCGCATCCCGGGTGGATTCCGTGGCGCCGAAACAGATAAGGCCGCTGCTGATCGCGGTATTGCGGCCCTGGAATCGTTGGCGGAAGAGTTTGCCGGCAAGCGCGTCCTGGTGGTTGCCCACGGCACGTTGATCCGGCTGACACTGAGCCAGGCGATCGGACGCACCTTGGACAGCGTGCAGAACGCGGCACTCAATCTGGCCCATCACCACGTGGCTGACGGCTGGCAGCTGGAGTGCTTCAACGGCGAGCGCGTCACGGCGGACGTCCAGGCCTGAGCTTCCGTTCCCCCTCTCCAAGGGCTGTCACCATGGACGCCCGGGACCGATAGGGTTATCTCGGCTGAGAATGACTCAGGCCCGAAAAGTAGCACCCGATGGGGGAATGAAGTGAAGAAGTTTGCGCTGCAAAGTGCCGGAATATCGGCACTGGTAATGATGGCCTTGACCGGCTGTGGCGGGTCCACGGGATCCACAGATTCCACGGAGCCGGCATCCCCGTCAGCAACTCCCACCGTGGCCAAGCATTACACCAATGACGAGCTCATGGCCATGGTCAAGCAGATCAAGAGCCCGTCGGGCAAAGACCTCACCGTTGTCTCGAGCGAAGAACTCGCACAGGAAAATCCCATCAAGGCTCTTCTGAGCATGTTCACCGTTGAACCTGCCGAGTGCAAGGACCTCGGAACCCTGGGTGGTTCTGAAGTTCTTGAGGGCTCCACAACGGCCGCCGGCGCAGACTTGAACGCCGAAACCGGTGTTATGACCATGGTGACCCTGACGTCCGGCGTGGATGTTCAGAAACTGCAGGACAGCATGGCCAAGAGCGCCGATCAGGCCAGCAAGTGCGCCACCATGACGTTGTCTATGTCCGGCCAATCCATGACCGTCTCCACGGAAAAGTTTGAAGGCATCAGCACGGTCCCCGGAACCCTGGGGTACAAGACCGCCATGTCCTCCGCCAGCGGCTCTTCCCAAACCACGTACATGGCGTACGCCATCAAGGACGGCGTCATGATCTCCACTACCGCGTCCGGAAAGGGTGCCGAGGCAGCTGGTGTCTCAGCCGCCGGCGCAATGATGGACCAGGCCGCAGCACTGATCAAGTAGTTAGCGCTTCAGAGGCAAGGGCCGTGATCCTCGGGTGAGGTTCACGGCCTTTGCTGGTCCAGTGGACTACCGTGCTCCGAGCCGCGCCTTCAGTTGCTCCGCGTAGTCCGTGTAAGCGGCAGCGATCTCTTCGAGGTCAACGGTCTGGGGGAAGTCGATCACGGGCTGGTGTTCGGCCAGGTACGTGGTGGTTTCTTCAACTACCTGCTGCTCATCGAAGCCATCCAGGCCCACCTCCGCCAGGAAATCCGGGTTGGTGTGGACCAAGGACTCTCCGCTTTGGCCTTCCGAGGACCATCGCACCAGGTACTCGTTCTGATTGACCAGTTCAATGTCGAATGACTTCTCCATGGCAGCAGCCTACGCCGTTACCGGGCAGGTGCTGACACGCCCCGGGCCACTATGAGCTCCAGCAGGTTCTCAGCTTTGAGGCCTAGGAGGGCAGCCGCGAGGTTCCCCATCAGGTCAAGCACGTACTCGCTGCTGGCACTTCCGGCCAGCACGTCCATCACCAGTCCATCTTCCTGCGCAACCAGGGTCCGGGCGATCTTGGCCGGTTCCAGAAGGGGAGAGAACTCGCCGGCGCGGGTTCCGGCGTCGATGATGTCCCGGTAAACGCGTTCCTGTGCGTGGGTGAGCTCTTCCTGGATCCGGCGCTGCTCGGCATCGCGGAGCATGTGGGGCCAGTATTCGTAGAGAATCCGGGAGACGTCATCGTCCAGCCCGGCAGTAGTACCCGCACTGATAACCGCGGCGAGCCGCGCCGTCGGACTCATGCCGGGGTCAACGGATTCGGCGAGCTTCTCAAGAAACCTGCCGGAGGAAGCTTGCACGGCGGCGGCGATGATCTCTGCGTGGCTGCCGAAGTAGTACAGCACGGCGTTGGCGGCCATGCCCGCCTCTGCTGCAATGGCGCGCAGCGTGGCCCCCTCCGCGCCGTCACGGGCAGCCACAGCCTGGGCTGCAGCCACGATTTCCTGGCGCCGGATTTCCTTCTTGTCTACCTTTGCCATGGCCGCTCCCCCGTGGACTCTTGAAAATTTCTGTTGACATTGACTCTAGACCGGTATTGAATGGCATTCAAATTTGAATGTGATTCAAATAATTGACTTGAGATACCAATAACAGATTCAACGAGGAGTCTCCGTGTCACATCCCCCTTCCCCCACCCCGCTCGTGAACGGCATAACGCCAAAGGACCCCGCAGCACCACGGGATCCCACGTCCAAAGGCCTGAAAGCCGGATCCATCGGCATCGGCCCCACGGTCGCGCTCGGCCTGGCAGCCGTAGCACCCGCCTACAGCCTGGCCGTGACGCTCGGCTTCGTGGTCCTCGCTGTAGGGGCGAGCACCCCTGCAGCGTTCCTCCTGGGCTTCGTTCCCATCCTGTTCACCGCCCTGGCGTTCAGGGACCTCAATAAGGAGATGCCCGATTGTGGCGGCGTTTTCGTCTGGATCACCCGCGTCTTCGGGCCGGTTGCCGGGTGGTTCCTTGGTGGCTGGGTGCCACAGATGGCCACCTTCATTGCGGGCGCGGCCGTGGCTCAAGTCGCCACCACGTATCTGCTCACCTTCTTTGGCTTGGCATCGATCGCCGCCCAACCCCTTGCCGTTGCTGCCATCGCGTGTGGGCTGATCGTCCTCAGCGCTTGGATCGCGGCGAGGGGAATCGAACTCTCCGCCTGGGTGCAGTACGCGCTGATTGGCCTCCAGCTGGTGGCACTCGGCGGATTCTGCATTGCAGCCTTCACCGCCATGGCCAAGGGTAATGCCACAGAAGGCGCAGAAAAGCCGGGCCTGGACTGGTTCAACCCCTTTGCTTCCGGCGACATGTCCGGGCTCGTGTCCGGTGTCATCCTCTGCCTGTTCATTTACTGGGGATGGGATGCCCTGATCGCGGTGAATGAGGAAACGACGGACCGTCAAGGCACACCCGGCAAGGCCGTGGTGATCACCACCGTCATCCTGCTGTTCTTCTACGTGGTGACGGCTACGGCCGCCGTCGGATTTGCCGGAACTGCCAGCATCACCGATCCCGAGACCGTTTCGGATGTCCTCTCGGTCCTCGGGCCGCAGGCCACAGGTGGCGTGTTTGGCCAGGTCATCGTCCTTGCCGTGGGCTTGTCCGCGTTGGCGGCGTTGTTGACAGTAGCTGTCAGCACGCCCCGGACCTGGCTCAGCATGGGCACATACGGAGCCCTCCCCAAAGCGACCACAAGGATGCACCCCAAACGCGGAACTCCCACCACGTCCATTGCCTGGTGGGCGATGATCACCATGGCCATAACCCTGGGGCTGACGGCAATCAGTGCGGACTTCATCGGCCTGGCCATCCTCTCGGTGGGCCTGATGATCGCTGCGTACTATGCGGCCACAGCCCTGGCCTCCGTGGTGTACTTCGCCCCGCAAATGCGCACTTCTGTGTCGGCGCTCATCCTGAAGGGCATCCTCCCTGGCCTCGGCGCACTCCTGATGATCGGAGCGTTCGCTTACAGCGCCGTGGACATGCTGTCCCCTGAATACGCGGGACTTTCCTGGCTGGGAATCGGTTCGGTGTTCTGGATCGGGATCGGCGCGCTGTGCTTGGGCTTACTGGTCACCGCGATCCTGAGGAGCAAACTGCGCCGCTTCTTCTCCGGCGAAGCCATCCCCCGCGGAAACGTCACCACCCGCCACCACCTTCCAACAATTCTCAGCAACGAAACCGAGGCATAAATGCGCATCCTGTCCATCGCAGCAATCCAGACCAACCCCGTTCCCCACGACCTCGAAGGCACGTGGGCCCGATTCGAAGCACAGGCTGAGTCGGCCAAGAAGCTCGGGCCCGACGTTGACGTCATCGTGGTTCCGGAACTGCTGCTTTCCGCACCCGGCGAGTTCCTGCTTCCGGACCCGGAAGGCGAGACCCGCTCCGCTGCGCCCATCCCCAGCCCACTGACGGACCGCATCTCGGCGCTCGCCCGCAGGCTGAACGTGTGGCTTGTGCCCGGCTCGCTGCTGGAAACGGACAACGGGAACACTTACAACACGGCCATCGCCGTCTCACCTCAAGGCGAGATTGTGGCCCGCTACCGGAAGCTCTTCCCGTGGCGCCCGTTCGAAACCACCACACCCGGGGACTCCTTTGTCACGTTCGACATCCCTGGCTGCGGACGCATTGGCCTGGCCATCTGCTTCGATGGCAGCTTCCCCGAGGTCGCGAGGCAACTGGCATGGCTCGGAGCCGAAGTCATCATCCAACCCACGCTCACCACCACCCGCGACAGGGCCATGGAGATCGTCATGTCCCAGGCCAACGCCTTCGCCAACCAGGTATACGTGGTGAACGTCAATGGTGCTGACCCTGCCGGCGTAGGCGAAAGCGTCATAGTCGACCCCGAGGGCACCATCATGCAACAGGCCCGGGGAGGGGAAGAGGTCCTGTTCGCCGTCCTGGATCTTGACCGCGTCACCCAGCTCCGCCGCTACGGGACCCACGGCATCAACCGTCCCTGGGCTCAACTCCGGGACCAGGAGGGCCTGCTGTCCTTCCCGATGTTCGGCGGCGCGCACTTCCAGTCACCGGATTGGAGCGCTTCGAGCACCGCGGGCCACCACAGCGGAGTCGCGTCCGCTTAAGCGGTCCAGCCCTTAACGGAAGAAGCGCACGACGGCGATGGTCGCCGTCGTGCGCTTCTTGCGTTTCTTGCGGCTGCTAGACTTCCCGGCGCCGCTCAACAACAGTTTCGGGAGCGGTGCGTCGTTCAACCACCGTGCGGCGGGTCCGGCTGGACATGGCGATGGAAATGATGAGTCCGATGACGCCGACCACCATCAGGATGTAGCCCACCAGGACTTGATCGAGGAAGGGGATAAGTCCGGGGGCGAGCGCGAAGGCCAGAATAGCTCCAACGGCAATCAGGGCAATGGAAGAACCGATTCTCATAACGTGCTCCTCGTGTCTGTTCGGCGCAGTCAGGGCTTACGACCGAATCTGTGTCATCAGGATACTTATGATCTTCGTCTTCGGCCAGTCGTTGAGCCGCGTTGGTCCGTGTTGTTTAGTGGCCGTAGCGTTCAGCCACCCGGACAATTGCGTCCTCGGGAGTGGGCGCGGGACCGAACACCTGTTCCTGGCGAGTGACGTCAGCGACGTATTTTCCGGTCTCGAACCACGCCACCATGCTGGCCATATCGCCCACCAACGGCAGGACCTTCGCGGTCACCTTGCCGAGCCCCGCAATAGCGCCGGCGGGTATGGACATTACCTTGATCTGCCTGCCGGCCCGGCGGCCAGCCACTTCCGCTGCCTCATGGATGCTCACGGGCCTGCTCCACCCAATATCGATGCGCTCCCCATCAACAACGTCGGCGTCCACAGCCTCCGCAAGGTACGCTGCGACGTCGCTGGCCAGGACGAATGTGAGCCGGGCATCCTTGGAACCGAGCCACACAAAGCGGCCCTTGGCGAAGGGATCCCCTCCCATCCCCACCGCCTGGTCAAAGAAGGCGCCGGGCCTGAGTGCCACAAACGGAACGCCGAGCTCTTCGAAGGTGTCCTCGGCCAGCTTTTTGTTCCAGAAATGGGGAATCTGGGGCGTCTGGTCGCAAGTGACGATGCTGATCAGCACGAAGCGCGGCACTCCAGCGTGCTTGGCCGCGACAGCCAGGTTCCTGTTGCCAAAGGTGTCTATTGCCTTGGCGTTCTTGTCATTGCGCGTATAGCCGGCCGCCGTGGAGATGGCCGCGGAAACGCCGGTCATCGCGGCGATCAAGGAGGCGGCATCCAGCATGTCGCCGCGGGCGATCTCAACGCCCTTGGCCTCAAGTTTGGCGGCGTTGGACTTGGGCCTCACCAAGGCGCGGACTTTCTTGCCGCGCTTGAGAAGCTCGTCCACTACTTGGCCGCCCAGAAAACCTGTTGCACCAACAACAAGGACAGGAAGGTCTTCGGCCACGGCTTCTCCTCAGGGGTTTGTTCCTAGGGTCAGTGGTAGCACGCGATGGGAGCTCCAGGCTAGGGCATGGTTAGCCTGGACGCTTAGAGTGCACTCAAAGTGCACTATGATGCACTTATGGATGAAAGCACCACCGCCCTCTCACTGGCCATCGGAGCCAGGGTCAAGCAAGAGCGCCAAGCCCGCGGCTGGACGCTGGATCACCTGGCCGAGGCCGCCGGCGTGAGCCGAAGGATGATTATCAACGTGGAGCAGGGTGCCGCGAACCCCAGCGTCGGGACACTGCTGCGGATCAGCGACGCCTTAGGCGTCGGGCTTCCCGCACTGGTGGAGTCCCCGCGCCCCAAGCCGATCAACGTCACCCGCAGCGGCGAAGGCGCAACCTTGTGGAGCAGCGAGCGGGGTGGACGCGGCATCCTGGTGGCTGGCACCGAATCTCCGGATGTGGTGGAGCTATGGGACTGGACCTTGGGCCCGGGAGACCACCACGCCAGCGAAGCCCACGCCTCCGGAACCAAGGAGCTTCTGCAGGTTCTCCAGGGCTCCCTGACCGTGGACGTCGACGGACAGGTGAGCATCCTTGAGGTGGGCGACTCCATGACCTTTCCGGGCGACATCGCCCATTCCTACGCAAACCTCGGCACGGGTCCAACTCGGTTCTCCCTGGCAGTTTTCGAGCCTGGCGTCGGCTCAGGACACGCGCAGGAGGCGGGATCATGAGGACTCCTCAGCGCGCCCCTGTTCCACCATGGGGACTTGCTGTTGCGGCCATGATCTCCGTCCAGCTGAGCTCCGCATTCTCGGTTAATCTCATTGCCGAGGTGGGCCCGGCAGGTACGGCGTGGCTGAGGTTGAGCATGGGGGCCATCATCTTCCTGGCCATTGCCCGCCCGCCGCTTCGCTCCGTCCGCCGTCCGGACGTTCTTCCCCTTCTCGGACTCGGTGTCGCCACCGGCCTCATGACCATCATGTTCCTCGCCGCGATTGAGCGGATTCCCTTGGGCACCACCGTGGCCATCGAGTTCCTGGGGCCGCTGACAGTGGCAGCAATCCGAAGCCACAACCGCAAAGCCCTTGCCTGGCCGGCATTGGCGCTGGCCGGCGTCGTCCTTTTAACAGAACCTTGGCATGGCCGGATCGATGCCCTGGGCGTCATGTTCGCAGTCATCGCGGCCGTCGGCTGGGGTGCCTACATCCTGCTGACCCAAAGGATCGGCGATCGCTTCACGGGAACCGGAGCGCTCTCGCTCACTGTTCCGGTGGCCGCTATTACAGCGGCAATCGTCGGTGTCCCGCAGGCCGCGGGACACCTCAGTGTGGAAGTTCTGCTGGCCGCCCTCGGAGTCGCCGTGCTCATGCCAGTGCTCCCCTTCATCCTGGAAATGATGGCTTTGCGGCGCATGACGTCCACCGCTTTCGGCACACTGATGTCCTTGGAGCCGGCGTTTGGCGTTCTCCTTGGGCTGCTGGTGTTACATCAACAACCGTCCATCATCCAGTTCATCGGCATCACGCTGGTGGTGGTGGCGGGCGCCGCAGCCCAGCGTGGCGGGGACCGGCGCCCGGCATCGCACGATCCCGTAGCCGGCCTGGAACCGCCCCTCGCCCAAGCCCTTCCAGCCACCACCCCGCGGAACGAGAGCTGAGATGCTCGAACACGGCTTGGGCTGCTGCTCAAAGAATCCTTGGAGCCCAGAATCGGAATCCTGCCGGGCTCAGATGGTGATGACCACCTTCCCGCGGGCGTTACCGGCGTCGAAGTAGCGCATGGCCTCGGGGACCTGCGCCAGCGGATACGTGCGGTCGATGGCGGGGCTGATGGTTCCCTCATCCAAGAGCCCTGCAAGGTATTCCAGGTCTCCAGCCGTCTGGACGCCCACGATCATGGCGAGCCGCTGCTTGATGAAGGGGGAGAGTGCCACCGCCCGCAGCTGGCGGTCCAGGCTTCCCGTCCACGAGCCGCCTTCCTCGCCGCCGGTGATCACAGCAGTGCCTTCGGGGGTGAGGGACCGCCGAAGACGGGCAACGGACGGATTGCCAGCGATGTCGATGATGACGTCGTAGCGCTCCGTGCCATCAGCAAAATCCTGCGTGGTGTAGTCAATGACATGGTCTGCGCCCAGCGCTCGAACCAGGTCCACCTTGGCGGTACTGGCAACACCCGTAACCTGGGCACCTGCCGCCTTGGCGAGCTGCACCGCATAGCTGCCCACACCTCCGGAGGCGCCGGTTGTCAAGACCTTGAGGCCTTTCGACACCAGGCCCTTCATCGGATCCATACCGCCGGCACGCAGCGCGATCAGAGCGGTGCAGGCGGAAACCGGCACCGCCGCGGCCTGCTCGAAGCTGATGCTCGCGGGCTTGAGGGCAAGGTGGTTTTCATGGGCGGCGGCGTACTCCGCGAACGATCCCTTGCCCGACCCAAAGACGTGGTCGCCCGCAACAAACCGCGTCACTTTGGAACCGACAGCCTCAACGGTACCGGCGAGGTCCAGCCCGGGAACGGGCTGCTTGGGAGCGCGAAAACCGTAGACCAGGCGCAGCGCATAGGGCAAGCCGCTGGTGATGTGCCATGTCCCACGGTCCAACCCGGCGGCCCTAACCTTCACCAGCACTTCATTTTCCCCGATGGCCGGGCGCGGGACCTGAGCCTCGTGCAGGACGTCGGCGGAACCATAGGCCTCCTGGACGATGGCCCTCATGAAGGGACCCGGCATGGACCGCCGCTTGTGATGACGTGATTCTTTGGCTTGCTGACCAGTGGTCATGGCCGGACCTTTCAGGGTGTTTTTTGGGGCATGCTTTCGGGGTTGCAGGGTAGTTTCAGCGATTTTCGTACGATGTACTAATGACGTTACCGTACACTGTACTAAAGGTCTAGAGGTACTAGAATCCGTTCCGAGCCGAGGGAGATCCCGTGACCGCAGCAACACCCCAGCGCCTCCCCCTGAGCCGGGAACGCGTCCTGGAGTGCGCCGTTGCCCTCGCGGACGAATCCGGGCTCGCTGCCCTGACCATCCGTACGCTTGCCCACAGCATGGGGACCAAACCCATGTCGCTCTACTACTACGTAGCCAACAAGGACGAAATCCTGGATGGAATCGTGGACATCGTCTTCAGCGAAATCGACCTTCCGGTGTCCGACGGCGATTGGCGCGAAGAGATGCAGCGGCGGGCAACGGGGGTGCGGGCGGCACTTAAGCGGCATCCTTGGGCAGTAGGGCTGGTGGAAAGCCGCTCCGCCCCGGGACCGGCCACACTCCGACACCACGAAGCGACCCTCGCCACCTTGCGGGCTGCGGGCTTCTCAGTGCAACTGACCGCCCACGCCTACGCCCTGCTGGACAGCTACATCTACGGATTCGCCGTCCAGGAAGCTGCCCTGCCGTTCGAGGGCCGGGACACTGCGGCGGAAATCACCAAACCGATCATGGAGCGCTTCTCTACAGGTGAGTATCCGCGCATGGTGGAGATCGCCGTCGAGCATGTCCTCAAACCCGGCTACGACTTTGGCGACGAGTTCATGTTCGGCCTGGACCTCATCCTTGACGGCCTCCAGCGCTTGAAAGCCGGCACCGAATAAAAGCCCTCCGGCAGGACGCGCGAGTCTCATTGGAGGCACTCAGGCCCACGGGGTACGGTTCGGGCATAGCTGACGACGCCGACTGAGGGAGTTTTGTTCATGGCGAGGATCGAGGACTATGCCATCATCGGGGACCTGAACACGGCCGCCCTGGTGGGGCGCAGCGGTTCCATTGACTGGATGTGCCTGCCGCGCTTCGATTCCCCGGCCTGCTTCGCCTCACTGCTGCATAACCCCGACGCCGGCCGCTGGCTGCTCGCGCCCGCCGGGACACCAGATGGCGGCAACTGCACGCGCCGCCAATACCGCGAGGACACGCTGATCCTGGAAACGGAATGGGAAGTTGACGGAGGCTCAGTCCGGGTCATCGATTTCATGCCCGTCCGCGACGACGCCGTGGATCTGGTGCGGATCGTCGAGGGGCTGTCCGGCGAGGTCACCATGCAGATGGAATTGGTTCTGCGCTTCGACTACGGCCGCGTGGTGCCGTGGGTCCGGCACAGCGAGCACGGCATCAGCGCGGTGGCCGGCCCCGACTCGGCCTACCTCACCACCCCCGTCACTTTGGAGGGCCGGGACAAGCGCACCTACAGCGAATTCACGGTGAGGGCCGGCGAGCGCGTGCCTTTCGTGCTGCGATGGGCGCCAAGCCACGAACGGGAACCGCGACGGATCGACCCGTTCCGAGCGTTGTCCGGAACGGAGAAGTTCTGGCTGGAATGGATTGGCCGCAGCGAGATGACGGGCAAGTACAAGGAGCCGGTGGAGCGGTCCTTGATCACTCTCAAAGCCCTGACGTACGCGCCTACCGGTGGCATCGTGGCCGCCGCAACCACGTCCCTGCCCGAGCAACTGGGTGGACCACGCAACTGGGATTACCGGTACTGCTGGTTGCGCGACGCCACACTGACCTTGCAGTCACTGCTCGCCGCGGGCTACACCGAAGAGGCCTCCGCGTGGCGGGATTGGCTGCTGCGCGCTGTCGCCGGCGACCCCTCGGAACTTCAGATTGTGTACGGGCTCGACGGCGCCAGGAGACTCCCGGAGGCAGACATTCCCTGGCTCTCCGGTTACGAAGGTTCACAACCAGTGCGGACCGGAAATGCCGCTGCCCCGCAGCTCCAGTTGGACGTGTGGGGCGAGGTACTGGATGGCCTCTCACTCACCCGGGCGGCTTCCCCCGACAGCACGGTGGACGCATCCTGGGATATTCAGGTGGCCTTGATGGAGTACCTGGAGGGGGCGTGGGACCAGCCCGATAACGGTCTGTGGGAAATGCGCGGACCGAGGCAACACTTCACCCATTCCAAGGTCATGGCGTGGGTGGCTGCGGACCGTATGGTCAAAGCCGTCCGAACATCCGGGTTGCCGGGCCCTGCCGACAGGTGGGCGGCGCTTCGCAGCGAGATCCACGCAGATGTGATGACCAAGGGCTTCGACGAGAAACTCAACACCTTTGTACAGTCCTACGGCAGTACGGAATTGGACGCGAGCCTGCTCCTGATTCCACGGGTGGGCTTCCTGCCGCATCGGCATCCGCGGGTTGCCGGGACGGTGGACGCCATCCAGAAAGGACTCAGTGACGATGGCCTGGTCCTCCGGTATCACACCCAGTCCGGCCACGATGGACTTCCGGGCGATGAAGGGGTTTTCCTTGCCTGCTCGTTCTGGCTGGTGGATGCGCTGCTGGGAATCGGCCGCACCGGGGAAGCGACCCAGCTCTTCGAACGACTGCTCAGCCTGCGCAATGATGTGGGGCTGCTCAGCGAGGAGTGGGATCCACGGACGCAACGGCACCTCGGCAACACTCCGCAAGCTTTCAGCCATTTCCCGCTGATTCACAGCGCCCTGCAGCTTCACCAGGGCGAAGCCCACAGCAGTGACACGCCGCTCCACAGGCCCAAACATCCGGGCCGGGCCAGCGGTTCTACGCTTCGGAATGATCCTCGCCTTCGGTAGGCACTTCGCCCTTGTGGCTCGCTTCCTCCAAGTGAAGGTCCAGCTTGCGTTCGGCTTCGCGTCGTCGCTGGCCAACGGTCCGCATCTGCTGCGTGGTGGGGTCTCCCCGTTCTTCTGACATTGCGCTGCCTGATGATGCTGCGCCCTCGACGGGCTGCACATTCTCTTGTTCGCCCATACGTCAATGGTCCCATCACCAGTTCGTCAGCGATAGCCTCCCTGCGCCGGACCAGGCCTCTCCTCCACCGGCTAACTCAAACAAACTGCTCGACGGCCATTACCGCCGTCGGGCAGTTTTTGCGTCCTTGTTTTCCACCCTCGTCAAGAAATCGCTTTCTAACGCGGTGAAGATGGGCTACATTTATCTCCAGCGGTTTTCGGGATGGCATCCCGATAATCGGAATGTTGAAAAAAATATCCCCCACCAAACGGCTACTACCTCTAGCCATCACTCGCTTGGAGACAAGATTGACTGAGAACAGCGTTGTTCAGAATGCCGGCCGGCCAGGTACCGGCACCCCGTCCGAGGTGAAGAACGTCCGCCGTGCAGCATGGGCAGGACTCATCGGAACCGCCCTGGAGCAGTACGACTTTGTGATCTACGGAACCGCCTCCGCGATCATCTTCAACACGATCTTCTTCCCCAACGTCGATCCTGCGATCGGCATCCTCGCAGCCTTCGGCGCCTATGCCGTTGGCTTCGGCGCCCGGCCCCTGGGAGGACTCTTCTTCTCCAAGTACGGCGACCGCTTGGGCCGCAAGTGGGTGCTGGTGGCCACCCTCTTCCTCATGGGCATCGCGACGTTCGCCATCGGACTGCTGCCCACTTACGAGCAAGCCGGGCTCTGGGCGCCGGCACTCCTGGTGGCTTGCAGGTTCCTCCAGGGCTTCGGCGCCGGCGCTGAGCAAGCCGGCGGCGTGGTCCTCATCGCGGAAACCGCCCCCAAGGGCCAGCGCGGCAAGTACGCCTCGCTGGTCTTCGTCGGGGCAGCGGCCGGAACGGCTCTCGGCGCAGTTGTGTGGATCCTCGTCCAGATGATGCCCAAGGAAGCGCTGGAGTCCTACGGATGGCGACTGGTCTTCTTCTCGTCGATCTTCGTGACGATCGCCGCTTACGTCATCCGCCGCAAGCTCAAGGAATCCCCTGTTTTCCAGGAGCTTCAGCAGGAAGGTGCGATCGGCAAGAAGGACACTCCCGTAGCGGATGTGGTTAAGAACGGCCGCAAGAACCTCTTCCGCGTGTTCTTCATGAACGTTGGCACCAACGCCCACTCCTACCTGTTCCAGGTCTTCCTGGGCTCCTACCTCATCAGCCAACTCAAGATCGACGCCACATTCATCCCCAAGGTACTGCTGGTTGGTGCGTTGTTCGCCTGCGTGTCCGCCTACGTGTTCGGCAACCTCTCCGACAGGTTCGGTCGCCGCTCCATGTACCTTGTGGTGACCACCTTCCTATTCATCTTCCCCATCCCGGCCTTCCTGTTGATCAACACCGGCAATCTGTTCCTGATTTCGCTGGTCATCGTCTTGGGCTTCATCTTTGCCGCGCAGGGATCCGTAGGCGTCCAGGCCGCGTACTTCCCTGAACTCTTCGGTGCACGCTACCGCTATGCCGGTGTTGCCCTTGGCCGCGAGTTCTCCTCCGTGTTTGGCGGCGGCGTCGCCCCGCTGATCTGTTCCGCTTTAGTCACGGCATTCAGCGGATCCTGGATCCCCGTTGCCATCTACATGATGGCAATTATGGGCATCAGCTTGTTCACCACCATCAAATCCCCGGAGACGGTCGACCGTGACCTTCTCCTTGAAGAGGACGCCAAGTAATGCAACAACCCACCATCCCCGTAACGCCCAACAATCGCACCAAAATCGTCATCACCGACTGCGACCACGACTCAATCGACATAGAGCGCACTGTCGCCCAGGCAGCCGGCGTCGAACTGGTGTTGGCTCAATGCCGGACCGAAGAAGAGGTCATTTCAGCTGCTGCCGGAGCGGACGCAATCGTGGTCCAATACGCGCCCATCACAGCCAAGGTTTTGGACGCACTGCCTGGCCTGAAAGCGATCGGTCGCTACGGCGTCGGGGTTGACACGCTCGACGTCGAAGCCGCCACCGCGCGCGGCGTCGCCGTCTGCAACGTCCCCGACTACGGCACGGAAGACGTCAGCGACCATGCGATTGCCCTGGCAGTCAGCCTGGCGCGCGGGATAGCGCAGTTGGACCGCGGTTTACGCCGCGGCGATTACTCCCTTCAGCCGGTTCAGCCGTTGCACCGGATCAGCGAGCGCGTGTTCGGGGTGGTGGGGTTGGGCTTGATTGGTGCAGCCACGGGCCGGAAGGCGAAGGGACTGGGCTACCAGGTCATTGGTTCCGATCCGTTGCTGGCGCCCGGGGTTGTCACGGAGGACGGGATCACCGTGGTCAGCTTCGAGGATCTCATTGCCCGTGCCGATGTGATCTCCCTCCATGTGCCGCTCAACCAATACACGCACCATCTGATCAACGGTGATGTCCTGGACAGGGTGAAGCCGGGCGCTGTGCTGGTAAATACGTGCCGCGGCGGAGTAGTGGATACGGATGCTGTGGCGGCGGCACTCAAGGACGGACGGCTGCATGCTGCAGGCCTGGACGTCTTCGAAGTTGAGCCCCTGCCCAGGACCAGTCCGTTGCTCGAACTGGACAATGCGGTCCTCACACCGCACGCTGCCTGGTACAGCGAGGAGTCCTATGCGGAACTCAAGCGACGCACGGTGGAAAACGTGGTGGAGGTATGTGCTGGCCGCACGCCGCGAAACATCCTCAACCATGAAGTGCTGATGGGAAGCGTGGCTTCATGAGCATCGAAACTGAGGTCAAGACCATGAGCGCGGCCGTCTGGACCAGCCCGGACACCATCGAATACCGTACCGTGCCGCTCCCCGAGGTGCCGGAGGGCTGGGCCTTGGTCCGGTCGGAGCTCACCGGTATTTGCGGCACGGACTTCTCCATCCTCCACGGCAGCCACCCCCGCGCCGAAGCACCCGTGGTAATGGGCCACGAGATCACGGGCATCGTGGAAATCGCCACCCCGGAAGGTCCGGCAACGGGCACCAGGGTCATCGTTGAGCCCTTGATCCACTGCGGAAACTGCCACCCCTGCAGGCAGGGGGACACACATGTGTGCCGCAGCCTGGAGCTCTACGGGATCGACGTCGCGGGATCCCTGGCGGAATACGTTGCCCTGCCGGCGGAAACGTTGATCCCCATCAGCTCAGCAGTTCCACTCCTGGAGGCCGCTCTGGCGGAGCCACTGGCCGTCGCCGTGCATGCCGTTTCCCGCTCGGGCCTGCGGGGCGGCGAGCGCGTCGTGGTGTTCGGCGCCGGTCCCATTGGCATCCTCACGGCACTTGTTGCGCGTCACGAAGGGGCCGGCAGCGTGCTGATTTCCGAGCCCTCCGAGGATCGCCGCAAGGTGGCTGAAGAGCTTGGCTTCGAAACCGTTGCTTCCGGAGCAGACCCTATCGAGGCCATCCTGGAGGCAAGTGGCGGGGACGGCGCAGACATCGTTTTTGATTCCGCTGCTCACCCTTCCGTGGCCGCAGTCCTGCCGAAGGCTGTCCGTGTCCTGGGCACCATCGTCCTGGTGGGTGTCTATAAGAAGCCCGTCGAGGTGGACCTGCAGGCACTCACCTTCGCCGAAAACACTGTGGTGGGCGTCCGCGTCTACACACGGGCCGACGTCGAACGTGCCGTCCGCCTGATCGAGGGCGGCGACCTTGGGCTGGGCCGTATCCCGGTGGAGGTCTTCCCGCTCGAAGAAACCCTGGCCGCGTTCACCAAGGCCATGACCGCCGGAGCGGTCCTCAAAGTATTCGTGGGCCCCGCCACTGCAGTGGGCCCAGGCAAGGAAGAAGCATGACTGACATCGCACCGGCGCTGCGTGCGCCCTTTGACCTGACAGGCTCGACGGCGGCCGTCACCGGAGCGTCCAGGGGTATCGGCTTGGGCATTGCCTTGGGCCTGATCCGGGCTGGCGCCAACGTGGTTGCGCTGCAGCGTGGACCGCTCGCACCGGAATTGACCCGTGCCGCGGCAGCGGCAGGCCTCACTGCCGAGGCTGTCGCAATCGACCTGTCGAGCCAGGATTCCGTGGCCGCAGCCATCCAAACAACGCTGGCAAAGCACCGGATCGACATCCTGGTGAACAATGCCGGAACCCAGATCCGCCACGACTCCGTAGAGTTCCCGCTGGAAGACTTTGACGCCGTCATGAACATCAATACCCGGGCCGTCTTCCAGCTCTGTCAAGGCTTCGGAAAGGCCATGGTTGAGCGCGGACAGGGCAAAATCATCAACATGGCTTCCCTCCTGACCTTCCAAGGCGGGTTACGGGTTCCCGCCTACGCGGCTTCCAAGGGTGCGGTGGCCCAACTGACCAAGGCTCTCTGCAACGAATGGGCCCCGCAAGGCGTGAACGTCAATGCGGTGGCCCCGGGCTACATCGCCACGGACATGAATCAGGCCCTGTTGGCCGACTCCGTGCGGAATGAGCAGATATCCAGTCGGATCCCCGCCGCCCGCTGGGGAACAGGTAACGACCTGGCCGGGGCAGTGGTATTCCTTGCCTCGCCCGCCGCGGATTATGTCCATGGTGTTGTTCTTCCGGTGGACGGCGGGTGGCTGGCCCGATGAGCGACGTTCAACCAGGCAACATTCAGCGCCCGGCCCCTTCGGCGATCCTGCAGGCCAACCCCGTGGTGGCGGTCATGCGAGCCCACCACGCCCGCGAGTACGCCCCGGTGATTGATGCACTGGTGCGCGGTGGCGTCCGGTCCATTGAGCTGACCCTCAGCACGCAGGGAGTCTTCGAGGAACTGCCGCTGCTCAAGGAACAATTCGGAACTGATGCCGAGATCGGCGTCGGCACCATCACCACCGTGGGCCAGGCACGGCAAGCCCTCGACGGCGGTGCGGACTATCTCGTCACGCCGGCGATGGTCACCGCAGTGGTGAGCGCCGCCGTCGAGCGTGGCATCCCGGTGTTCCCGGGCGGGCTGACGCCCACTGAACTGCTGGCGGGCTGGCAAGCCGGAGCCACAGCGGTGAAGCTTTTCCCGGCCTCGGCCGTGGGCGCCGGGTACATCGGCCAGCTCCGGGGACCCTTTCCGGATATGCGCATCGTCCCGTCCGGAGGCATCGGGATCGACGACGCTCCGGAGTGGATCGCAGCCGGGGCCTTGGCCGTCAGTCTCGGCGGTCCGCTCCTGCGCGATGCCTTCTCAGGCGGAAGCTTGACGGAACTCACCGCGCGGGCAGAGAAACTCAGCCGACTGGTGGCGGACGCCATGGAAACGAGGGCAGCCAAGTGACTACCTATACGGACGTGGTGACCATGGGCGAAACCATGGCGCTGATGAAGGCCGAAACGCCTGGCCCCTTGGCCCATGCACGTTCGCTGGGACTGGGCATGGGCGGAGCCGAGACCAACTTCGCCATCGCCTTGAAACGGCTGGGTACCAGCGTGACGTGGCTCGGACGGGTAGGCCAAGACAGCCTCGGTGACCTGGTGCTCCGCGAGGTGGCCGGCGAGGGCATCACCACGCTGGGGATCCGTGACGCAGAGGCGCCCACTGGCCTCATGATCAAGGAACGCCGCACCTTGGAGCACCTCAAAGTCTGGTACTACCGCTCCGCCAGTGCGGGCTCACGCTTGGCTCCGGAAGATGTCCCCGTGGATGCCATCCGGAACGCGAAGCTCCTGCACCTGACGGGAATCACTCCCGGCCTGTCTGAGTCAGCCTACGAAGCGGCGATGTTCGCTGTGTCCGTGGCGCGCGAAGCCGGGGTGACGGTCTCGTTCGACCTCAACTACCGGGCTGCACTGTGGACGGAGGACAAGGCCGGGCCGGTCTTCCGCAAATTTATTGAACTGGCGGACATCGTTTTTGCCGGCGACGACGAAGCCGCAATCGCTGTGGGCCACGCGGCGGATTCCCTCGATCTCGCACACAAGATCGCCGCCTTGGGGCCGGAGCAAGTAATCATCAAGAACGGTCCGCTGGGTTGTGTCGGTGTCATCGACGGCGCCGAGTATCGCCAGAAGGCAGTCCGGATCAACGCTGTAGACACCGTAGGCGCAGGTGACGCGTTCGTGGCCGGATATATCTCCGACCTCCTCGCTGGAGCTTCCGTGGGAGACAGCCTGCTCACGGCAGTGCGAACCGGCGCTTTCGCCTGTTTGGTGCCCGGCGATTGGGAAGGCATGCCGCGGCGGAGCGAGTTGGGTCTGCTGGATGCTTCGGAGCCCGTGGCCCGGTAGCCGGGGCTGGATCTGCTGAGCCTAGATCCAAGCCCTTTCAAATCCCGGCGGCAGGCAGCTGGTGAGCTCTGGCTGGAACTTCTGCAGCAAAGCAACAAGGGATTGGATGCGCTCGGGGGTCATGTGGACGCTGGGTGCCGAGACTGAGACGGCGGCAGCCATGGCTCCGCTCAAGTCAGGTATCCCGATGGCCAGGCACGTGATTCCGAGCTCATTCTCCTGGTCGTCCATCGCGTAACCGTTTTGCTTGGCCTGATGAAGTGCGGTCAGGAAATCTTCGGCAGTCCTGATGGAGAGAGGCGTTGGGGTGATGGTGTGGTTGAAGGCCTTGATGGCCTCAGAGTCATCCTTCTCCGCCAGCAGCACCTTGCCCAGCGCGGTGGTTTGGGCCATCCGCCGGACACCCGGATAGGACGTCATCTCGAATCCCCGGTGCCCACGGGCCTTAGCCAGATAGACCACTTCATCCCCGGAGAGTATTCCCAAGTGGGTCGCGTCCAAGGTGATGCGGGCAATGTCGGACAGGATCTGCTGCACGGCACCGGGAAGGTCGATGCTGGTTTGGGCTTGTGTGCCCAATTCCAAGAGCTTCGCGCCCAGGTGGTAGCTGCGGTCCTCCGCCTGGCTCAGGTACCTGGCTCCCACCAAGGAGGTCAGCATTCTGTGGGTGGCGGATCTGCTGAGTCCTGCGGCTTTGGTGATGTCCTCGAGCCGATGGTTGCCGGCCGCTACGTGGTCAATCAGGCTGAGTCCGCGTTCAAGCGTCCGGGCTCCGGCGGTAGTGGCTTCCATGTCTCCGATTCTCCCACGAAACCGGAATGACTCCCTATATATGGGAAGCCTTGGGTGGGCGGCCCGTGCCCGGTAGCGTGAGCCGCAGACAGGTTGCGCCCCCGCGCAAGCGGACAATCCCCAAGGAGTTGCCCCATGAGCAGGTCCCACCGAGCGTCACAGCATGAACCGGACACCGCTGTCGAACTCAATCCTTTGTTCAGCAGGCCCGGAGAATCCACCATATTTCCCCGTTTCACCCTGCCCGACGGCGAGTCCCTGCCCGCCACGGCCTACCAGGTTGTCCACGATGAAGCGATGCTGGACGGCAATTCCCGGCTGAACCTGGCCACGTTTGTGGGTACGTGGATGGAAACGGAAGCCTCAAAGCTGTACGCCGAGACGTTCGACAAGAACATGATCGACAAGGACGAGTACCCCCAAACGGCGCTCATTGAAACCCGGTGCTGGCGGATGCTCGCTGACTTGTGGAATGCGCCGGATCCCGCGAAGAGCGTCGGCACCTCTACTATCGGTTCCTCCGAGGCCTGCATGCTGGGCGGGTTGGCGTTGAAGCGGCGCTGGCAACATTCAAGGCGCGCCGCCGGGAAGTCCACTGAGAAACCCAACCTCATCCTCAGCTCGGCGGTCCAAGTGTGCTGGGAGAAATTCTGCAATTACTGGGATGTGGAGCCCCGTTTTGTCCCGGTCTCGGCCGAACACCCCACCTTGGACGGCCACGACCTTGACCACTACGTGGACGAAAACACCATCGGCGTCGTGGCCATCCTTGGCGTCACCTACACCGGTAAGTACGAACCCGTGGAACTCATCTCCGAAGCCTTGGACGAGATCCAGGCACGCCGCGGACTGGACATCCCCATCCATGTGGACGGAGCTTCGGGGGCCATGGTGGCGCCGTTCCTGCAACCGGAAACGGTATGGGATTTCCGGCTTCCCCGCGTCGCGTCGATCAACACCTCCGGCCATAAATACGGGCTGGTGTATCCCGGCCTCGGATGGGTGGTGTGGCGGGATGCGGCGGCACTCCCCGAGGACCTGATCTTCCACGTCAGCTACCTGGGCGGGGACATGCCCACGTTTGCCCTGAACTTCTCCCGCCCCGGCGCTCAGGTATTACTGCAGTATTACCTCTTCCTCCGCCTTGGTTTTGCCGGCTACAGGTCCGTCCAGGCGACGTCCCGGGATGTGGCGCTTTACCTCTCCAGCGAAATCGGGGCCATGGACGCGTTCACGTTGTGGAGCGACGGGTCCGACATTCCAGTGTTCGCTTGGCAGCTCAGCGACGGTCACACCGAACACTGGAACCTGCACCACCTCTCGGAGCGGCTCAGGATGAACGGCTG
Organism: Paenarthrobacter sp. NPDC091711; assembly: GCF_044756605.1. Classification (NCBI taxonomy): domain Bacteria; kingdom Bacillati; phylum Actinomycetota; class Actinomycetes; order Micrococcales; family Micrococcaceae; genus Paenarthrobacter; species Paenarthrobacter sp. NPDC091711. The sequence continues at coordinate 225,297 of NZ_JBIVTF010000003.1, read as the reverse complement.
GCTGGTTCCGGCGTACCCCCTGCCCGATGGTCTGAGCGAGGTCACCGTCCAGAGGATCGTGGTCCGCAACGGTTTCACCCGCGACCTCGCCTCCAGTTTCCTGGCTGACCTCAAGAAGGAAGTGGACTACCTGGACAGCCTCACCGCACCGATGCCCACCATCAAGCAATCAGAAGGCTTCCACCACTAACCCTTGGAAGGGAAGTTCGCCATGTGCCGTCTCTTCGGGCTCCACGCCGGTCCACGGCCGGAGCGTGCCACGTTCTGGTTGTTGGATGCCCCGGACAGCCTCTCCGTTCAAAGCCGGCGGGAACCTGACGGCGCCGGCATTGGCACTTTCGACTCGGCCGGTAAAGCTCACGTGGCCAAACAGCCTTTGGCAGCATGGGAAGATCACGCGTTCGCCCGTGAAGCGAGGGACCTGGTGAGCACCACGTTCCTCGCCCATGTGAGGTATGCCAGCACCGGCGCGCTCACTATGGTCAACACCCACCCGTTTGAGCAGGACGGGCGGTTGTTTGCGCACAACGGCGTTCTTCATGGCCTGGAACACCTCGATCAGCGCCTCAACGAGCTCGGCGTGATGGACCTGGTGCTGGGACAGTCCGACAGTGAGCGCCTCTTCGCACTGATCACGGCGGAAACGCGAAGAGCCGGCGGAGATGTGGGGACCGGCATAGTGGAGGCCATCAACTGGGTGGCCCGGGAACTACCCGTGTTCAGCCTCAACTTCATCCTGTCCACCGCAACAGACATGTGGGCGCTGAGGTACCCGGCCACCCACGAGTTGTTCGTGCTCGAAAGGCAACCGGCCACTGCGTCCGCCCCGCTGGACGCTCGAAGTCACCGAATCCGCTCAAGGAGCACCGGGCTTTCCCATTCCCCGCACGTTCTCTTCGCCACTGAACCCATGGACCCTAACCCGGGGTGGCGTCCCATGGAATCCGGCGAGCTGATCCATGTTGGGCCCGGCCTGGGCGTGACCTCCACTGTGCACTTCCCGAACGCTCCCACCCATCTGCTCACCCTCGCCGACCTCGAACCAGCCGCGGCAGCGTCACAACAGCCCTGACCTGCCGCTGGTCCTGCCGCGCTCACTTTGTCAGTCCGCACCCGACAGGACAAACGCACGACGGCGACCTCCCGCCGTCGTGCGTTTCTCGCCTTTCCGGGGTTTCCCGCCTTTCCGGGGCGTCAGGCCGCAGCTGGCTTCTTGAGGAAGACCGCAACCGCTGCAGCAGCCGCGAGGCAAAGCGCCGCATTTACGGCGATGGCAACCGTAACGCCGCTCAGCACCGCGGGTGCGTCGCTCGCGCCGACGGCAAGCAACTGAGCAGTGAAGACCGCGCTCATCACGGGGATGCCCATGGTGATGCCGATCTGCTGGCTCATGGTGGCCAGCCCCGTTGCCATGCCCTGATCCGCTTCGGGGAGACCTGATGTGGCGGTCACCATGAAGCCCACGATGACCACCAAGTTAGCCACACCACCCATGAATGTCGCCACCAGGAGGAGCCCAATGGATGCCGGATCTGAACTGAGCAACACCAACGCTCCCGTAGCCAGCGCCTGAACCACGAACCCGTAGACCATGGCGTTCTTGCTCCCCACCCTGGCGATCACCTTCGGGCCCACCATGCCCCCAAGGACCGTGCCCAAGCCCAGGACGGCGAAGGAGAGGCCCGCGCCGAGCGGCGTGTAGCCCAGAACCTGCTGCAGGTACAAGGTCAGCAGGAACACCAAGGATGTCTCGGTAACAAACGCCAGAACTCCGGCAACGTTGCCCCACGCCACGTTTGAACGCTTGAGGATGGCAAGAGGCACCAACGGGTGCGGTGCGCGGCTTTCCACCACGGCAAAGACTGCAAAGAGGACGACGGCGGCCGCAAGCGCACCGAGCGTGAGGGGGTTGGTCCACGAATGCGCTGCAGCATGAGTGAAGCCGAAGACCAAGGCGAACAGACCCAAGGTGACGGTGATGGCCCCGGGAACGTCGAGCCTGAGCTTGGACGTGGGCCTACTCTCGGCGAGGACAACGGGCGCGATGAGGAGGACGGCCGCCGCAACGGGAACATTGATGAAGAAAGCCCACCGCCAGCTCAGGAGATCAGTCAATAACCCACCCAGAATTGCCCCGGTGGTAAATCCGGCAGCCATCAGGGAGCCATTAAGGCCAAGTGCTTTGTCCCGAAGAGGGCCTTCCGGAAACGAAACCAACAACAAGGACAGGGCGGCCGGCACCACCATGGCCGTGGCAATGCCCTGGCCCACCCTCGCCAGCAGCAGCACCGCAGGTTCGGCGGCCAGCCCACCCCCCAATGACGCTGCCCCGAGCAACGCCATGCCGATCAGGAACATCTTCCGCCGCCCCGCCAGATCGGCCACCCGACCGAACAGCAGAGTCAACCCGGCAGCGCAGAGGGCGAACGCTGTTGCGACCCATTGCAGGTTATCCAGTGAGAAGCCAACATCCGAACCGATGGCAGGCAGAGCGACGTTGAGGATGGAGAAATCGACAGCCAGCGTGAAACTCGCTGTCAGGAGGACAATGAGCGCCAGCCGCTGCTTGGGGGTCATGCTCTGTGTTGCTTGGCTTTGTGGGATCTTGCTTTGCGTTGGCCCGCTTTGTGAAGCCCCGCTTTGCATTGGCCCGGCGTCGGAATGGCGGATTCTTTTGGTTGTTGGCATGCCTACAGCGTGGACATTTCCGTGATCGGCAACCACACCCCGCTGTGGGTACCACTGACAGTGACAGGACAATCCGGGCCGATGGCTGAACAATGGGATCATGGGTACACACAGTGAACTTGGGGAGTTCCTCCGCGTCCGCAGGGCAGCCTTGCAGCCTGAGGACGTCGGCGTTCTGAATTACGGCATCCGCCGCGTCCCCGGTCTGCGGCGGGAGGAGCTCGCCATGCTGGCCGGGGTCAGCACCACGTATTACACCCGGTTGGAGCAGGGTCTGAGCACAAATGCCTCAGACGCTGTCATCGACGCAATTGCCCGGGCCTTGAACCTCAGCATGGACGAACGCGCACACCTCTTCAATCTGGCGCGCCCCGGAAAGACAAAGCGGCGCTCGCTGGCCAAGCCGGACAAAGTTCGGCCCGGGACATTGAGGTTGATCCAGTCCATGCCCGGTACGCCCGCGGTGGTGCTGGGCCGTCGCAGCGAAGTTCTGGCGTGGAATGCCTTGGGACACCGGCTCGTTGCCGGACACGTTGACTTCGCAGCTCCGGAGAGCCCCTCCAGCCGTCCCAACATGACCCGATTGCTGTTCCTCGACGATCACACACGGGAGCTTTACACCCGGTGGCCCGAGGAGGCGAGCCGGGCGGTGGCATCATTGCGCCTCGTGGCGGGAAAATCCGCCGATGACCAGGAACTGGCATCCCTGGTTGGAGAGCTCACGTTGAAGAGCCAGGAATTCGCGAGGCTCTGGGCCAAGCATCCGGTGGAGAACTGCATGTCCGGCGTGAAATACCTGCACCACCCTGAGATTGGATACCTGGAGTTGAACTTCGAGGTCCTCACGCCCCCGGACGAATCCGGGCACCGGGTGCTCCTGTACGCCGCAGAACCGGGCTCGCCGGCGGCGACGGCGCTGCAGCTTCTCCAAAGTTCGGGCGGCGTCGGGGCAATCCCGCGCCGTTTGGCGGAAATCGACGCCCGTAAACCAGCCGGTCTCCACCATCAATCCGGGCTCGTCAGGTAGGCCCCGAATAAACTTCAGCCCGGCGTCGTGGCGGGATCACATGCAACGACAACTCGAGCTTTCGGAGGGAGTTTTCCACATAGCGTCGATTGGGGCTGATAGCTGCCGAGCCCTCGTGACAGGGTTGACTCATGGAAGGCATAGGGCAGATCTTGGCGCGGCGGGCAGGTTCGCCCGGCGCCAGTGAGGTGTCCAGGAATGCCTCGCCTGTTCCCCTCAACATGCCTTCCCGGTTCTCAGCACGCAAGTGCCCGACGCCGTTAGGCACCAACGCCGAGACCTCCCGGACCTCTGGGATGCTGCTTGAACTCGAGTCATTGTCAAAGCCCGGGCAGCCCGTACAGCCTGGGTCGGAGTGGGTGCACGCGGCTTTGCTCAAGTCCGAGGAATCCGAGCCGGACGGGGTGCCTCAACCCGAGTCGAGAGCGGTGCCGCAGCCCGAGGAATCCGAGCTGGGAACGGTTCCGCAGCCCGAGGAATCCGAGTTGAGAGTGGTGCCCGCGGCTTTGCTCGAGCCGTCGGCAGCGTCAGAGGAACCCGCACCGGAAGGCGTACCCGCGTCCTTCCCCGCCCCTCCAGAATCAGCGCTCGAGTGGTTGTCCACCGAGTCTCCGTTGTCTGGTGTTCCTGCATTGGACGCGGCGCTTGTTGAGGGTGCTGCCGCAACTGACGCGTTGCGGTCCATAGCGGCCGATGAGGTGCGGTTGTTGGGGTTTGTTGAGGCTGCTGATTTCGCGGGCAGGGTCGAGGAGCTTTCCCGGTCGGTGGAGTTTTTGCAGGTGGTCGCGGCCCAGGCTGTGGAACGGACCCGTAGAGAGGCACAGCAAACCGGTCCGGGGTCCTCGGCGGCAGCACCGGAGTGGCGGACGGGCTGGACCGAACCAGCCACGGGCGCAACGGTTCCGGGGGCGACCAAAGCTGTAGATGACGGGCGCAGTGTGGTGGATGACGGGTACCGGGACGCGGCGCAGTTCCTTCGGGCACGGTTACGGATCAGTATCGGTGAAGCCCGGCGCAGGCTCGCCCTCGCCCCCGAGGTCCTCCCGCAAACCGGAATGACCGGTCAAGACATCCCGGCCCGCCGCGAAATCCTCGCCGACGCTGTCGGGGCCGCGTTGGTGCCTTCCCGGTCCGCGACGATCATCAGCACCGCCCTGGACAAAGTCCGGCACCTCACCGACGACGAAACCATCACCCGGATGGAACAAGCCCTGACCGGCACCGCGGTGGAGACCGACCCGGACTTCCTCACCAAAATGACCAAACGCTGGATCGACTACATCGACCACGACGGCCCTGAACCTTCCGAAGAAGTCCTCCGTCAGCACCAAGGCGCGTTCCTGCGCCGCCGACGCCGCTACGGACTCCACCACATCGAAATCTTCGCCACCGACGAACAATACGAAACACTCACCACCGTCATGAACACCGCCACCAACCCCAGACTCACCACCAACACCGGAACCGAGTCCAACGCCGGCACCGCAGACGACACCGGCACCGCAGCCGCAGCTGACACGGAAGCCGGAGACGGGGCAGGGGCCGGGGCCGGACCAGTCCTGGATCTGCGTACCCGGGCGCAGAAACACCTCAACGGCCTCGTCGGGGCCTGCAGTGTCGCGATGACCACCGGGAAACTACCCTCCAACGGCGGACTCCGACCCCAACTCACCGTCACCATCGGCTACCAAGAACTCCTCAACCAACTCAACGACACCAGCCACCATGAAGACCACGGCCGCACAGGAACAGCGACCCGGACCCGGACTCGGAAAGGGGCGGGCACCGGCACCGGGTCAAGGTCTGGGACAGCGACGTTCCTCGGCCCGATCCACCCGACCACCATCCGCAAAATCGCCTGCGACGCGGACATCCTCCCCGTCCTGCTCGGCAGCGACTCCCGCCTACTGGACATCGGACGGACCACCCGGATCTTCCCACCCCACATCCGCAAAGCCATCACCGCCCGCGACGGCGGCTGCGCCTTCCCCGACTGCACCATGCCCGCCCCCTGGTGCGAAGCCCACCACACCACCTACTGGTCACACGGCGGCACCACCGGAACCGACAACGGCACCCTGCTCTGCAGCCACCACCACCACCTCATCCATAAAGAACAATGGCGTATCGACATGAGAACCGGGGTCCCCTGGTTCATCCCCCCACCCCACATCGACCCAAACCAGAAACCACGACGCAACCACCACCACACACCCCAAAGAACATAGAGAACGCAGAGAACATGAACCGTGCCCGCCAAGTAAACAGGGCTGCCTCGGACGGACCGTTTGATGCCGTGGGTTAGTGCGATGTGCCGCCCTGCCTACTGCGAGGGGCGATAGGGTTCCGGGGTGCGCCAAATGCGAAGGGACGGCACGGGTTCCGAGGTCAGACCAGCGCTCTCCAGCAGCCCGCCCCGTGTCACCTGCCGTCGGCGGCTCGCGACAAGCAACCCGCAGTTAGCGCAACGCCAGCGATCCCGGAACCGGCACTACCGCGAGGTCGGCCAGCCCGTGTACGACTCCGCCAGGTACGCCTTGGCGTGCTCTGACGTAACCACGGAGTGCAGCTCGCCGAGCTGGCGGGCTCGGTCGAAGTCGTCGGCGCCCGGAACGGTGTGCAGCATGGACGTCATCCAGTACGAGAAATGCTGAGCCTTCCAGACGCGGTCCAGCGCGCGGTCGCTGTAGGAATCGAGCAGCGCAGTGGAGCCGTTGGAGTAGAAGGAATCCAGACCCTCAAACAGCACCTTCACGTCGTGGATGGCCAGGTTGAGGCCCTTGGCACCGGTTGGCGGGACTGTGTGCGCAGCATCGCCCGCGAGGAAAAGGTTGCCGTGTCGCATGGGGGTGTGCACGAAACTGCGGAACGGCAGGACCATCTTTTCCAGGACGGGTCCTTCCTTGAGTTCAAACCCGTTGCCGTTGACGCGCTTGCGGAACTCGGTCCAGATGCGTTCGTCGTCCCAGTCGGCCACGTTCTCCTTGGGGTCGCACTGGAAGTACATGCGTTGAACGGTTTCGGTGCGCTGGCTGATCAGGGCGAAACCGTTCTCGGAGTTGGCGTAGATGAGTTCGTCAGCGCTGCGCGGAGCTTCAGCGAGGATGCCGAACCATGCGAACGGATACTCGTGGAAGTACCATTTCCGGTTGGCTTCGGGGATCTGGAAGCGGCAGTGACTGCGCGAACCGTCGGCACCCACCAGGAAGTCGGCCTGAATCTCGAACTCTTGGCCGTCCGCGTCGGTGAACCAGACTTTGGGCTTGCCTTCGAGGTCGTGCACGGTGGTGTCCGTGACGCTGTACCGGATGTCGCCGCCGTCGGCTTCCCGCTTGGCTGCGAGATCCATAAAGACGTCGGTCTGCGGGTAGAGCCACACGGACTCACCGACGAGTTCCTTGAAGTTGATGCGGTGGCTTTCGCCGTTGAAGCGCAACTCAATGCCGTCGTGCCGGTCGCCTTCGCGCAGGACCCTGTCCGAGACGCCGGAATCCACCAGGAGGTTCACGGTGCCGTGCTCCAAAATGCCTGCCCGGACGGTCTCTTGGATGTCTTTGCGGCTGCGGATTTCGACCACCACGGATTCAATGCCCTGCTTTGCCAGCAGGTGGGAGAGCATTAGTCCGGCGGGGCCCGCGCCCATGATGGCGACTTGGGTGGTTATCGGTGTGCGTGCCATGGTTTTCCTCGCTTCGTTGCGGATCCCGGCTTGCAATGAAGCGGGATGAATCTGAAATCAGTGTGGCCCGCGAGGCGTGATTGGCGTTACGTCAATTCCGTTGAACGGAAGTTGGACTCTAGTCGCCGAGCTGACGCCCGATACCCCGGGCCGCCGTTTGAAGCGCGGGTACCAGCGCCTGCAGCCGCATCTCGGCTAACGGCACAACCACTCCGAGGGCTGCCACGGTGCGACGCTTGCTGTTGATCACCGGCACGGCAATTCCCCACGTGTCCGGGTCCACCACGCCAGCCAGTTGGGCGTACCCCTGCTGCGCCGCTTCAGCCAGAAGATGACGCACGACGCCGGCGGTTACCTTTCCGGACGCATCGGAGAACTGCTCGAGGTACTCCACCTGCAGTTCACGCGACTGGTGTGCCATCAGGGCCAGCCCTGCGGAGGAAATGTGGACCGGCATGCGCCCGGCAATCCGCGCCCGGTTGGCTACTGACCCCCGCCGGGACAGCCGCTCCACAAAGAGCGCTTCCCATCCGTCCAGCACAGCCAGGTTTACATTCTGGTTGAGGACTTGCTGAATGTCTTCCATGAACGGCATTGCTGCCTGCCTGAGAGCCAGAGTGGGCGAATTCCGGTTGACGAGCTCCCACAAACGCAGTCCCAGGCGGACGGTCCCGCCGGCGCCAAGATCCAGGAGTCCATGCTCGGAGAGCTGCCGGACCAGCCGGTGGGCTGATGACAACGGGAGCCCCGAGCGGTCAGCCAACTCGCTCAATTGCAGCGAGGTAGCACCTTCCGGAAAGGCTTCGATGACCCTCACCACGCGGTCCACCACAGAATCGCCTGATGCCGAGTTGGCCATGGCGTGCTCCCTTGATTCCTGGTCGCTGTGTCATCAGCTTTGATGCTCTGCTCTGAATGAGCACTGTTGTTTTGCGCTGATCCCGGTTTACCAACTGACGCTGCACCGGGCGCCTTCCGTGTCACCAGCTTCCATTCAATGGTAGAACGTGTGCCAAGCAACATCATGCGGTGATACAACTCTCTTAACCGACCGACCGATCGTTCTGTGGTCGAGAGTTCCCATAAGACCCCTGTGAGAAGTACCGAGGACGCTATGCCAACGATGTCATCTGCCCGCCGCTCCCAATGGCCTGTCTGGCTCTGCTGGCTGGCCATGGTGCTGGACGGCTTCGACCTCGTGGTGCTGGGCACCGTCATCCCAACCCTTATCAAGACCGGCGAACTGGGTTTTGACGCGTTCGGGGCAACCTTCGCCGCCACCATTTCCTTGGTGGGCGTGGGCCTTGGTGCACTCTTTATCGCGCCCCTCTCGGACAAGTTCGGACGCCGCAAACTGCTGATCGCCTGCGTCGGAAGCTTCTCACTGTTCACCATCGGGGTTGCCTTTGCCCCGAACGTGGCAGTCTTCTCCTTGCTTCGCATGTTGGCCGGGCTCGGCTTGGGCGCCTGCCTCCCCGCCGCCTTGGCGTATATCAACGACTACGCTCCAGCCGGATCAGCCGGCAAATCCACCACCCGGACTATGACCGGCTATCACGTGGGCGCTGTAGCAACGGCACTTCTGGCAATTTTCATCGTTCCGAACTGGCGCCTCATGTTCGTCATCGGCGGCGTTGCCGGGCTGGCACTCCTGCCCTTCCTGTGGGCCAAACTCCCGGAATCACTCCCTGAGGTTGCCTCCGCCAAGGCTGGTTCGGCAGAAGCCGGCAAGCGAAAGCCGAGCGAACCCGCAAACGCGACCAACGCCGTCGTGAGTTCAACGGCCACCAAACCAAAGACGGGCTTCCGCGACCTTTTGCAGAAGCCGTATCCCAAAGTTGCCGTGGGGATTGGCATCGCCTCGTTCATGGGGCTGCTGCTGGTCTACGGCCTAAATACATGGCTGCCGCAACTGATGGCCGCGGCCGGATACCCCGTCAGCACCGGGCTTACCCTGCTGCTGGTTCTGAACCTCGGTGCCGTTGCTGGGCTTTTCCTTGCCGGAATCCTTGCCGACAAACACGGGACCAAAAAGATCGTGCTCATGTGGTTCGGGTTGTCCGCCGTGTTCCTGGCCATTCTGAGCGTCAAGATCCAGAACGAGTTCCTGCTCAACGCTGCCGTGTTCGTCACCGGCGTCTTCGTCTTCAGCTCACAGGTGCTGGTCTACGCCTGGGTCAGCCAACTCTTCCCGCCCCGCCTCCGTGGAACCGCGTTGGGATTCGCAGCCGGGGTGGGCAGGCTCGGCGCGATCGTCGGGCCTGCAGTGACAGGTACCTTGGTTGCCGCGAACATCGCCTACCCTGCCGGCTTCTACGTGTTCGCCGCCGCCGGGCTGTTGGCCGTAGCCGCACTGTTCCTCGTGCCGCATGCGGTCAAGACGGCCGATACCGGCGTACCGGTAGAGCAGTAGACGCCAAGGGAGCGCTGAACCTAAGCCTGCGCGCTGGGTCCTAAAGCCAGGCCCGGTGGCTAAATCCTAAAAAGGAGTCCGTGGCCCTGTGCAGAGCGACTCCCGTGCTTTCCCCAGTAACTGAGGCCCTGCAGCAAAGCAGCGGTCCGTGGAGTTTTGAAGAGCCGGGAATGCTCGGATGGCTGAGTCGAAGTGGTCTTCCCTGATCATCCGTTCGATGGCGCGGCACTGGTCCTCTGTCTCCAGGGCTCCCACCATGGCCGAGGAAATCTTGAGGCTCAGGATGGCGTCCATGCTGGCATCGGCGTTGTGCCCGCACAGTCCGCTGGAGATCCTGAGCATCCGGTCCGGCAGCAGGGACAGGTAGTCGGCGAGAAAACCGAGCACCGGAGCTGAGCCTCCCAACTCGTCAGCCAACTCTTGAAGGCGGCACGGTTCCAGCACAGTAGCCTCGACCGCGGGGACCTGGCCCTCACTCACCGTTTGCTGCCTGGGGAGCTGCGGCGCCTTCTGACGCTGTCTTGGTGGGGTTTTTGGGGTCTTTGGTCCAGATGGAGGCGAGCATTCCGATGACCAGGATGGCGGGTGCGCCGTACATGAGGGTGTTCATGACGATGGGTTCGCGGAGGGTCCGGATGGCGTTGCCGATGTGGGGGATGGTGGCGATTTGCTTGTCGACGGTGGTGCCTTGGAGGGTGGCGATCCAAGGGTCGATGCCGTTGTTGGCGTCGCCTTTGGTTTGGACTGCGATGCCTCCGTCGGCCGTGGTGGTGATTTCGGTGATGCGGTGGGTTTCCACTCGTTGGTCTTCGACGGGGATGTGGTAGGTGATGATGTCGCCTACTTTGACGTCGGTGATGGGGGTGGGGACGGTGACGACGACGTCGCCCGGGTTGATCAGTGGTGCCATGGATCCGGTGAGCATGGTGGAGGTTTGGTAGCCCAGGATCCGCGGCCCGATGGCCAGGAACAGGAACACCAATGCGCCCAGGATCAGCAGGCCCACACCGATGCCCCTGACCACTTTGCCGGCAACCCTGCGGAATGAGCTGGTCGTTGCCGGGGTAGTCGTCTCGCCTGCGGCGATCGTTCCAGCTGCGTTCGCTCGAGATCCGTTAGATCCAAGGGCGGTGGCAGCATCCGCTGGAATAACGACGGCGACACTAGCCGCCCGGGCGGAACGCCGGCCGTGGACTGCGGGTTCGTTGATGCTGGTGGTGATAGTGCTCATGATCTGGCGTTCCTTCCTCGTGGGGCGGCAGCTTGTTGGGTGAAGCTGCGGAGTTGCTTGGGTAAATACCGGCGGACCTGATCGGGCAGGGGGGCGCCCGACCAGGCCCGGCGGGGCTGGTGGTGTTGCTGCGATTGCTTGGAGGTTCTGCGCTTACTTGGTGGTTTCGGTGCGCTGGGTGCCGGTGAAGGCGAAGGCGATGGTGGAGGTAGCGCCCTGGAAGTCGTTGTTCGCGGTGGTGGGGAACGCGGTGGTGACCTTGAGGTTGTCGGTCTTGGCCGAGGTCAGGGAGGTGAGGTTGGCCAGGGCTTTGTTCGCTGCGATCACGGGGCCGGAGGCCAGGACGGTGCTGCGGGTGCCGGTGCAGTTGTAGGGTGCTGTGGCGCCGGTCCAGGCAACGGAGCAGTTTTCGATGGTCAGTTGCAGGCCGTTGGTGGCGTCGGTGGTGAGCAGGGAGCCCGTGGCGCCGGCGGAGGTGGTGAGGGTGACGTTGTTCAGGTCTGAGTTGCCGGTGTTGGCCAGGGTGACGAGTTTTTCGACCTTGTCGCCGGGCAGCAGGCCTGCGACGGGGACGTTGAGGGTGTTGGCCGGTCCGGGTGCGCCCAGGGCGATGGTGACGGTTCCTGCGGTGACGGCCTGGGAGGCGGAGGTGGAGGAAGTGAACGCGCCGTAGGTGCCCATGCCGGCGACGGCGGCTGCGGTGCCGACCAGTGCGACCGAAGCGAGGATCTTGCCGGAGGTGGTTTTGAGGCTGATGGCCATGGGGATCAGTTTCCTTTCGGGAGGCCACCGTGAGACCGGCCGGCCGTTTCTTTCAGCCTGTGTGGCTGACAAGAACTACTGTGCCGGGCCTGGATCAAGAACAAATCCTGCATACCCGCAGCACTTCCTCAGGAAAACCTCAAGACTCCCGCAGGCCAACCAAGCAGGCCAATCGAGACTCCCGCAACCCAATCGAGCAGCCCAATCGAGCAGCCCGATCGAGCGATTCAGAAAGCGCTTCAGCCCCCATGTGCAACACTTCATGATGCACATGCACGGCCGATGGAAGGGCGAAACAAATGCCAATGTGGTTACAGGCCTTGATGTGGGGAACGCTGGCCGGCGGCGCCTTGGTCCTCGGGGCGGGCATAGCCTGGATCTGGAAAGTACCGCCCAAACTCGTGTCCACGGTGATGGCTTTCGGCGCCGGCGTTTTGATCTCGGCGCTGGCGTTTGAACTGGTTGATGAAGCAGTGGAGGGCGGCGGGCTGCTCCCCACCATCTTGGGTTTCCTCCTGGGCGCCGTGATCTTTGTGGGCTCAAACGTCCTGCTGGCCAGGGCGGGAGCCAAGCATCGAAAACGTTCGGGAGGCACTCAGCCGTCAGAGAAGGACTCTCCCGGAAGCGGCACGGCCATCGCGGTGGGTGCCCTTATTGACGGCATTCCGGAATCGGTGGTCCTGGGCGTTGGTCTTCTCGCCGGTGGAGCAGTGAGTCCGGCCATGCTCGCTGCGGTCTTCATTTCAAACGTCCCGGAGGGTCTGTCCAGCACGGCAGGGATGAAGAAAGCCGGGCGCAGCCCCGCCTACGTCTTTGGTACATGGGCCGGCATTGCAGTGTTCAGCGGGCTTGCCGCACTGCTGGGATACACCGCACTGGAGAATGCTCCAGAGAGTGTGATCGCGTTCATCACCGCCATTGCCGCGGGCGGGATCCTGGCCATGCTTGCCGACACCATGATCCCCGAGGCGTTTGAGGAGCACCACAACCTGACCGGGCTAACGGCCGCCGTGGGCTTCCTGAGTGCATTCACCATCCATCACGTAGGCGGCTGACTCCCCCGATTTCACAGCCAATGGGCCGAGTACACAGTAGATGGCCCGAGACGAGCGAACTACGACAGTAGCCGAAGCATTGGCAAGGCAACCGCCGTCGAGATTGCCATGGCGGCAGTGTTGCCGATGACCGGATGGAAGCCGGCTGGCAGCCGTGCGGATATTGCCCGGGCCAGTGGCGGCGCGAGGACGGCTCCCAGCACGGCCCCACCGAGCATTCCCTGCCACGACCCCTGGTACGCGAGGACTGCCGCCGGAGCAACCGACACCACGGAGGCGTACGTAGCCGCCCACCCGCCGTCGCGGTACCAGCCCCGCCAGAGAGTGACGCCAATGGCCGAGGTCAATGCTTGGGCAAACAGAAGGTGCGGCAGCAGACCCGTCCCGTACGACGGCAGACCCGGGTTGAGGACAAATGCCACGGCCACCGCCAGGATCAGACAGGCACCCGCGAGTTCGTTGGCGAAAAAGTGAGTTTCCGTGAAGTCCTTGAGTACCCGGCGGGCGGCCCAGGCGGCGTCGGCCGCGATGTTCCGGTTGAGGCCCGACGGCGGCCGTTCGGCTTGCGTCGCCGGGCGAACCTCCCAGGCCTCCCGCAAAATGAGCCACGGCAGCCGCCGGGCGATCAAGAACGAGATGACCGAGCCCACTGACATTGCGAGCACGCATGCCACCACGGGCGGCAGGCCAAGAGGTGCAGAGAGGGTAGGGATGAAAAGCAACGCCAACGGTGTGGTGGTGGCTGCCCCCAGGACCGCGCCCGTGATGCAGGTCCTCCACCCCGTGCCGTAGAGAAGGACCATGGCGGGAGCAACGCAGACGAACGGCACGAACGTGGGCTGCCACCCGTCGTCGAGCGCCCAACCGAACACCAGGTTGGACAGCATCAAACTCATCGACGCAGAAGCCAGGACCCAGGGCCACAGCCCCGAACTGTAGCTGAGAGTGCCTGCCCATCCGGCGCCTCGTCGGCCAACCCACCACGCGGCCGCGGCACCTGCGAGGAGTCCGAGCGCGGCGAGATCGGACTTGTAGAACAGGGGTTCGGTCATGTCGCCGAGGAACCAGCGCAGGGCGGCCAGAGGGGAATCAACGGTCTCTTGAGCCCAGGCTGCGTAGCCAGGACCCACCCGTGGCGAGTGCTGCGCAAGCATGTGGAGGAGAAGTGCGAACACGCCGACGACGGCCACCACTCCGAACGATCCCAAGGCAGTACCAGCGGCGGAACGTTCGAGCGAGGGTTCCGGCTGATTTTCCGACCGAGTTCCCTGCTGCTTTTCCGAGTGAGGGGTGGCGTTGTCGGCTGCGAAAGAGTGCGTCATTGGGGCCCTATGCGTGCGGAGTGGCGTGGCTCTGAGCAGCTTAACGGACCTCCGGATGCGGCCTGCAGCCGCGGCGCTGCGGGGGATTTGTGACCGACGAGCGGGTTCGTAAACCGGCCGACCTCATGGAGGAAACCCAACCGCCCACGCTCACCCTTAGTGGGTGATCTTTCTATCCAATCGTCACCGATCCCCTGAAGGCACGCGCACTTAGGCGCATGCGAATCGAGAATGGAGTTGTGGTCCTACCGGGGCCGAACGAACGATGGGAAAGACACCATGAGCTTTTTGGAATCGTTGTGGAGCATCATTGTTGCATTCTTCTTCATTGCATATTTGATCCTTCTTTTTCAGATCATTTCCGATCTTCTCCGCGATAAAGCCCTGAGTGGTGGCATCAAAGCATTGTGGATCCTGTGCCTGTTCGTGGCTCCCTTTATTTCCGCCTTGATCTACGTCATCATGCGCGGGAAAGGCATGGCTCTGCGTGGTGAGATGCGGGTCCGGGAATCGGTTGAGGAGGCGGAGAACTACATCCGCGAAGTCGCCGGGGCCCAAACACCCACACAGCAAATCGAAGCGGCCAAAGCGCTGCTTGCTGCTGGCGATATTAACGAAGCCGAGTACGCTCGCCTCAAGGAGATCGCTTTGGCCTGATCCGGGCTGCGGTCCGCCATTCACGTACGGCCGAAAGGGACCGCATGACGCGATTGAAGGCATTCCCGCTCCTGGAAGGCGGACCGTTCAGATTCGGGCTCATCGCGGCTCTCGGTGTTCTGGTTGCCTTGGCTTTGGGCTCAGCCGTCATCACGCTGCGGTATTCGCTGACCTTGATCTTTGCCGCGCTCTTCATCTCCCTTGGCCTCTATCCTTTGGTTCGTTGGCTGGAACGCTGGAAACTTTCCCGCGGTGGCGCAGTGTTGGCCGTAGCAGTTGGCTTCCTGGTGGTGGTAGCCGTGCTGATCCGCTTTATTGTCCCGATTCTGGTGGAGGAGGGCGCCGCGCTCATTCGGGTACTTCCCTCCAGTTTCGACGCCGTGGGAGACCAGGAATGGTTCCGTGATTTCAACGGTTCGCTGGGTGGGGCGTTGACCCCGCTGCTGGAATGGCTGGAAACCTCGGCAGCGGATCCCAATGTGTGGCTCGCTATTGGCGGTGGCGCAGTGCAGGTGGGCTACAACGTGGTCAATGGCGCCTTTGCCGTGGTGTTCGTAGTAGTCCTGACGCTTTACTTCGTGGCCGGCCATGAGGTCATGAAATCGAGCCTTTACGCACTGATTCCAGCCTCCCGGCGGGAATCATTCGCGGATATTTCCGAAACAATTATTGCGTCAGTGGGTAAATACCTGAGCGGCATGTCAATTCTTGCCCTCCTCAACGCGATCTTCACCTTTATTGTCCTTTCCGTTGCCGGGGTGAGGTACGCCGCAGTGCTCGCGGTCCTGGCATTCCCCATCACCCTCATACCCCTGGTTGGCAGCGCGATCAGCACCGCAATCATCACTGTGGTTTCGCTGTTCACGTCTCCGGCAACAGCGGTGGTGGTTTTCCTCGTGATGCTGGTCTACATGCAGGTGGAGGCCTACATTCTGACTCCCCGGGTGGTGGGGAAAGCGATCAGCATCCCCGGCTCCCTGGTCCTCATTGGGGCCATGGTGGGCGGGACGCTCCTGGGGCTGTTGGGAGCACTGATAGCGTGCCCCACCACAGCCTCGATTCTGCTGATCATCAAAAAGGTGGTCATACCGCAGCAGAACGCCAAGTAGCGCGGCATGCAAGAACTACTGCGCAGTTTCCAAGAACTACTGCACGACGCCGATGCTGTCGCCTTGATCTTGTTGGCGCTCCACATCGTGCTCGGATCAATCGCCGCAGTGATGGTCTCAGCCAATAGACGGCCGTCCTCAGCCATTGCCTGGGTGCTGGCGATCATCTTCATCCCCTATTTGGGAATGGTGGCGTTCCTGCTGGTGGGCCGCGGCAAACTTCCCAAGGCCAGGAGGGAGAAGCAGCGCGCCGTTAACGAGCTCATGCTGGCACGGACGCCTGGCCTCTCAGCAGTGAGCCACAGTGAGGACTGGCCCGCCTGGCTGCGATCCGCCGTCGAACTTAACCTCAGGCTTGGCGCGCTGCCCATGGTGGGCGGCAACCGGGCCGAATTACTGGAGGACTACAAGGGATGTTTTGATCGCATGATCGAGGACATCGACGCCGCCACGGAGTACGTGCACGTGGAGTTCTATATTTTCGCGTTGGACCACACCACGGAGCCGTTCTTTGACGCCATGGCCAGGGCTTGCCGGCGGGGCGTAGCCGTCCGGGTCCTTTTCGACCATTTGGCGGCGGTCCGCGATCCCACGTACAAGGACATGCTGCGGTCCTTTGACGGGATGGGCGCTGAATGGCATGCCATGCTCCCCTTGCGTCCCTTCAAAGGGCAATGGCAGCGCCCGGACCTGCGCAACCACCGCAAGCTGATGGTGGTGGACGGCAGGGTGGGTTACACGGGATCACAGAACCTCATTGATGCGTCGTATAACAAGAAAAGCAACATCAAACGGGGTCTCCAATGGCACGAATTGATGGTGCGGCTGGAAGGTCCAGTGGTTCGGGAACTGGACGCAGTGTTCGTCACTGATTGGTACAGCGAATCCGAGATCCTGCTGCCACTGGACACATCCCCCGTGGTCCTTGGTTCCGCGCCCGAACTCATCGACGCCCAGGTCCTTCCCAGCGGCCCCAGCTTCGACAATGACAACAACCTCAAGCTGTACACCACGCTGATCTACAAGGCCGAGCATCGCGTCAGCATTACCAGCCCCTACTTCGTGCCGGACGAGGCCATCCAGCTGGCCATCATCACCGCGGCCTCCCGCGGCCTCAACGTGGAGCTCTTTGTCTCTGAAGTGGGCGACCAAGCCATGGTCTACCACGCACAGCGTTCCTACTACGAGGTACTGCTGCGGGCCGGCGTACGGATCTACCTGTACAAAGCCCCGCAAGTCCTGCACGCCAAGCACTTCACCGTGGACTACGACGTCGCGGTGATCGGTTCGAGCAACATGGATGTCCGATCCTTCAGTCTCAACATGGAAGTCTCCGTGCTGGTCCACGGACGCTCCATAGTGGACCAAATGCGCGCAGTGGAAGACAGTTACCGCGCCGCCAGCACCGAGTTGCTGCTGGAAGATTGGCTTCGGCGGCCTGTTGGCCACGTAGCCCTGGACAATCTGGCGCGGCTGACGTCTTCGCTTCAGTAGCTGCTCACACGCTTCTGCTCACGCATACTTAGCGCTGCGGGGCCAAGTCAGTCATCCAACTGCAGATACCAGGTCACTCCGGCGCTGATTGCCCGGCCCAGCAGCAGTGAGAACGCTATGGCAATGACCACTGCGAACTCAGTGGACAGTCCCGGCAGCAGCCCGGAGAGGGCACCAATGCCCACGGAGTACGCGGACCAGAGGATGCCTGCAGCCACTGAATACAGGATGAACCGTCCCCGTGGAACCGGTGTGATGGCACTGGCCACGTTCATGGTCAGCCGCCCCATCGGAACGAACCTGGACGTCAGGACCCACGAGGCTGCGTGCTTGGCCAACCGCTCCCGGGAGGCGTGCAGGGCTTTTTGAGTGCGGTGGCCTTGGAGGATCTTCCAGTTGGCCATATCCCGGCGGCGGACCAGTTCGTAGGCGCCCACGTCCCCGGCCACGGCACCGGCAAGCATGGCTGCCACCAACAGGAACCCGTTGGGAAGGTTATCCGTGGCTGAGAGTGCGCCCAATGCCACAAACAATGACGTTGTGGGAATTGGCGGGAAGATGGCCGAGAACGCAACAAAGATTGCTCCCAGCGGGTAGACCCACCCGGAGTCCGCGGCACTCATGATGTCCTTGAAAGCCTGCATGGTGAAACCCCTCTCCCGGGCCTCGTCCAAGCGTCTCACGGCCGCCAGCTTCATCCTTACGTCCTGTGGCCGCCACGCGGATCGCCTTTACCGGGTGAATCCTCGATGCCCCGCCCCTACACTGAAGGTGTGGACGACCAAGGTGGTACCCGCCCGGACCTCTTGAGCCTGAAGCCAACTCCGGTCCCCCGGCCGCCCTTGGTCCTGCTGGCTCGCTCCCGACTCATGGCCACGCTTGACTGCGCGGCAGACGCCGTCCTGATCTGCGCCCCCGCAGGGTATGGAAAAACGGTGCTTTTGACCCAATGGTTGGAAGGCCAGCCGCATAACGTGGCGTGGCTTAGCCCCGACCAACACAACAGGAAAGCGATGTGGCCCGCCATATTGCAGGCCCTCCGGCGATGCCCCGCCATTGCACCGGACACTTTGGGGCGATTTTCCGGAATCGAAGACAGTGCTACTGATGTGTTGGGCGATCTCACCCAAGTATTGGCTGCAACAGGCACCACTGTTCGTCTGGTGATCGACGGCGTGGACGGATTTGCTCCGGATGAACGTGATTACTGGATTCCCGCCCTGCTCAACCACGCGGGTCAGTCCCTTCAACTGGCATTGGCTTTCCGGGACAACTCCGCCGTTGACCCAGGACCCGCCCGTCTGAGCGGACGCGTGGTTGAGTTGCGCACCCAAGACCTGGCCTTCACCCTGGAGGACATCAACGTGCTGGCCGCGAAGACAACCACCCTGATGGGGATGCAGCAACAGCGTGAGCTTTTCAGGCAGACCGCGGGGTGGCCGGCCTGCGTAGTCCTCACCATGCGTTACTTGCGTGAAGCCGCCAATCCCGATGCTCCCTTGGGAGACCTTGCTGCCAACAACCGGCAGCTCTCCGATTACCTGGACCAGGAGATCTTCCGTGCTCTTTCCTATGAGGAGCGGCATGTCCTTTCCAGCACCAGCGTGTGCCGGGTGGTGGTCGCCGCGCAGGCCAACACCCTTGCAGGCAACAGGAACGCCGGAAACGTCCTCTCCGGCTTGGCCGATGACCGCGGAATCGTGGAGTCGGCCGGGAGCGGGCGGAATGTGTTCCTGGTTCACCCCCTGATCCGTGCGTACTTCAGGGCCGGGCTGGCCCGGAAGCAGCCTGACGAGCTACACCGCTTCAGCCGGATCGCAGCTCAGTGGCATGAGCGTGCCGGCGAGCCTGCTTCGGCGCTCAGGCACGCCATGGATTCCGCGGATAACCAGCTGATCGGTGGAATCCTTGAACGGCACGGCGCAGCGCTCTTGGGATCGGGTGAAGTCATCAATGTCCGCCGGGCCATCACGGCTTTGCCGGACGCCCTCTTCGCTGTGAGCCCCAAGCTCTGCGTGGTTGCCGCGCTGGCACACGTGGAAAGCCGTCAGCCCACCACCGCTTCCCGCTATATGGCGGCGGCAAACCGAATCCGGGCTGATGATTCACCTGCCGAGCTCCGCGAGTTGCAGGCGTTGGCGAAAGCACGCCTTTCCTGGTTCAGCGACGGGTGGGAAGGCCAGAACCCTCAGGCCACCGTGGAACACGCTGCGCTCCAATTTTCGAGGCAAAGCAGTGTTCGCATCGAGGCGAGGATGGTGTCGGTCACTGCCGCCTTGGTGGAGGGCAGGTATGGAACTGCGGAGAACGAAGCTTCCGCGGCCCTGATCGAAGCCACGGAGGCAGGCAACGCCTACCTGGCCGGCAAGGTCTACCTGAAACTCGCCGCCATTCATTCACTGCAAGGTCATCTTCGCCGTGCCTGTGAAGCTCTGCGCCTGGCCGAGGAAAAGCTGCCAGCACACCTGTGGACGGCCGGCGTCGGCAGGTCCGTTGGAGCCCTGATGCATGCCTCGGCTGCGCTTCTCCGCGCCGACCCGGCGGAGGCCCTGCTGTTCGCCGGAGCTGGTCTTGCGGATCTCGGACAACTCGGTACTTCCTCCAAGGGAGTCGGAGCAGCCGTGCGAACCACGTTGGACATAGTCACCGCATGCGCACATTTGGATTCCGGGGACAGACGGAATGCTTTGGAGGGACTCCGGCAAGCCAGGCTCCGCATCAGCAGGGATCACGTCTTTGCCCACCCACTGGCCGCATGCATCGCAGTCCTTGAGCACACAGCTGCTCTGGGACTGGGCCATGCTGATCACGCCCGCGAAGTTTTGGAGTGGGCCGAGGAACGTCTTCCAGGAACGGGTGAACTTTGCCTCCTGCGCGCCCAGGGACCGGCCGGGATCAGTCGGTTCGACGCCGCCCTTGACCGTCTCAGGCCGCTGCACACCGGTGCGGCGAAGCCAGTTCTGGAATGGACCCGGATCCACGTGAACGTCCTGGAATGTTCCATTGCCCTCCGGACGGGACGGCGGACACAGGCCGGAAAGCTCCTGGAGGAAGCCCTCACTACAGCCGACGAATTGGATGTGCTCCGCCCCCTGGCCATCGCACCCCAGGAAGTGATGGATCTTCTGGTGGAAAGGGTGGGCGCCTGTGGACCTCATGAAGCACTTGCCCAGCGCCTTCTTGCTT
Source organism: Paenarthrobacter sp. NPDC091711 (assembly GCF_044756605.1). Lineage (NCBI taxonomy): Bacteria > Bacillati > Actinomycetota > Actinomycetes > Micrococcales > Micrococcaceae > Paenarthrobacter > Paenarthrobacter sp. NPDC091711. The sequence continues at coordinate 204,674 of NZ_JBIVTF010000003.1, read as the reverse complement.
TACGGCCTCCCACCGATGCCCGGCGAGCGCAGTCGTTGACTCCCCGGGAGCGTGAGGTCCTCACTCTTCTTCCGTCGCACTTGTCGCAGGAACAGATGGCCTCGGAACTCCACTTGTCCGTGAACACGGTGAAGACCCACATTCGCATTATCTATTCCAAGCTCGGGGCCGGTTCGCGGCACGATGCGGTGGCAGCGGCCTATAAGAGCGGATATCTACCCTAGCCGTGACCTCGGTAAACTCCCATCACTCACCTGTTTGGGGTGACCCTCCGGCGGGAACCCGGATCTAGTCTGAAAGAATGCTGGCCAAAGATCCTACGGGTTGCCAAAGGCACTCATGACAGACGTCACCGTCACGTTGCTGGTGCTCGTCGCGGTGATCGCTGCGTTCGTGTGGAACCGCCTGCCAGTGGAAGTGGTGGCCCTCGGAGCGGCCCTGGCCTTGTACGGAACAGGCATTGTGGGGTTGGACGACACGTTCGCCGGTTTCGGAAGCGGGACCGTGGTGCTGATTGCTGCGCTGTTCGTGGTGGCGGAGGCCATTGATGCCGCCGGCGTTACTACGTGGTTGGGAAGCCTGCTGATCAGGTTTTCGGGGACGAGCCGCACCCGGCTGATGGTGTTGATGATGGTCCTCACGGCTTTGCTGACGGCACTCATCAGCGTCAATGGGGCAGTGGCCGCGTTGCTTCCCATGGTGGTGGTGCTGGCGGTTCGACTTGGCCGGCGTCCCTCCGAGCTTCTGATGCCCATGGCTTTCGCCGCGCATGCGGGATCGTTGTTGATCCTGACCGGTTCACCTGTAAACATCCTCATTCTCAACGCGGCGCTGGAAACCACCGGAACCGGGATCGGGTTCTTCGAGTTCGGGCTGGTGGGACTTCCGCTGTTGTTGGGAACCATCGGCCTGACGCTGTGGCTGGGACCCAGGCTTTTACCTGCCAGGACCCCGGAAGCACTCCCGAAGGATCTGGGCTCCCATGGTGAGACGCTCATGAACCATTACTTGGGTGGCGATGGGCTGAGCCGGCTCAGCATTCCGGCCGGTTCGGCTTTGGTGGGCCAGCCTGTGGCGTGCCTTCAGGACGAGCACGACGGCGGCCACCTCCACCTCATCAGCGTGCAGGGGTCGGACGGCAAGCCGTCCGGGAACACCGTGTTTGAACAGGGCGATGAGATTGTGGTGCGCGGTGGTCAGCCGACCATTGACGCCCTGGCAGCCCGGCATGGCCTGAAACAGGACGACGACGCCACGTGCGGTCTCATCAGCAGCAGCTACGGAGTGGCCGAGGTTGTGGTTCCGCCCCGGTCGAACCTCGTTGGGACGCAGGCTTATCCCGGCATGGTGACGGACAGCGGCCACCTGGTGGTGTTGGCTCATCACCATCCGGGTGAGCCGGAATCGTCCGGACCCACTCTCATCACCGCCGGTGACAGGCTGCTTCTTCAAGGAACCTGGCCGGCTTTGGACCAGCACACCGTGGATCACAACGTCTTGCTGGTGGACTCGCCGGAAACCATCCGCAGGCAGACCGTCCCGCTGGGGCCGCGTGCCACACCGGCGCTGATCGTCGTCGGCATCATGGTGATCCTGCTGGCCACCAACCTGGTTCCCGCGCCGGTGGCCGCCGTCCTGGCTGCACTGGCCATGGTGGTACTCCGCGTGGTGACTGTTCAGCAGGCCCACCGTTCCATGGCATGGACCACCCTCATCCTGGTGGTAGGAATGATCCCGCTGTCCACCGCGATCACTACAACGGGCACCGCTGAGATCCTGGCCGAAGGCATGGTCTCGGTGGTGGGAGGTGGCGGACCTTTGTTGTTGCTTGTTGGGCTCTTCGTGGTCACCGCCGTCCTGGGGCAGTTGATCAGCAACACCGCCACGGCGCTGATCATCATCCCCATCGCCCTCTCTGTGGCCCAGGAATCATCCATCAACCCTTACGCCGTTCTGATGTGCGTTTCGGTGGCTTCCTCGGCTGCCTTGCTGACGCCGGTGGCCACTCCGGCCAACATGATGATCATGCAGCCGGCGGGGTATCGCTTCGGCGATTACTGGAAGTTCGGGCTGGCGATCATGGCCCTCTACGCTGCCGTGGCCATTCTGTTGGTACCAGTCTTCTGGCCGCTGCATACCTAGCACCCCGGTAGCCAGCACCCGAGGACCAGCACCCGGTAACCAGCACCCGTTCAGAACCAGAAACCAAGGATCGGAGGTCATCCACCGAAGCAAAGCCTGTACACCGTTCCGTCAACCCCGCTGTGAGGTATTCAAACGCCCCCTTCCCTGAGGACGGGCAGAGCACACCAGGAGCACAACATGGCCAGTGACCACACCACTACAGAAACCCCACCACCCGCTAAGGCGGCTTCATGGCTGCCCCTGATCGTGGTGGTCCTCACCCAAATCCAGGCTTCGTTCGCCGTGAACGCCTTGACGGTTTCAATGCAGGGCATCACCACCGACCTGGACACCGCAGCAACATCCGTGGGCACTGCCATCACTGCCGGAACGTTTTCGATGGCGGCTTTCATCCTGTTGGGAGCGAAGTTGGGCGCCCGGTTCGGAACGCGCAAGGTGTTCCAGATCGCCGTCGCCATCCATGCGGCCGCCATGGCGGGTGTGGCACTGAGCCTCAGCCCTGCCATGCTGTTCATAGCCCAGGCTTCTTCGGGCGCTGTCATTGCCCTGATCGCACCCGCCCTCACGGTCTTTATCGCCACGAATTACAAGGACCAGCAGCAGGCCAAGGCCATTGGCCTCCTGGCCGCTGCCATCCCGGCAGCTGGTGTCCTGGCCCTCCTGATTGCCGGGTGGTTCGCTACCACCATCGGCTGGCGCTACTCGTTCGGCCTCATGGTGGTCCTCGGCGCCATCAACCTGCTGCTGAGCTTCAAGCTCAAGACCGTCCCGGCGCAACCCTTGCTGAAGATCGACTGGACCGGCTCGATCATCGCCGCAGTGGCCGTCATCCTGCTGAGCTTCGGATTCAGTGGCCTGTCCGCTTGGGGTACTTGGTTCGCCACCAGCCAGGCACCCTTCGACATCCTGGGACTCTCGCCCGCGCCGCTGCTAATCCTTCTCGGAGCAATAGCCGGACAGCTGTTCTTCATGTGGATCCGGAAACGCCAGGATGCCAAACTGCCGCGCATCTTTGACCTCAGGGTTCTCGCCTCAAGCTCCGAGCTCGCGGTCACTGCCTGCATGGCCATCATGTTGTTCGTCGGAACGGCCGCGAACTTCCTGATCCCCCTGTACATGCAGATCGTGCAGGGAAGGTCCAGCATTGAGACCTCGTTCTCGATCATCCCCTACACCTTGTCCATCTTCCTCGCGAGCACCTTTGTGGCGTTCCTGTACGACAAATTCCCGCCACGTGTCATCGCCCAAGGCGGCTTTGTTGTGGTGGCCGGTGCGCTGGTCCTGCTCGCCTTCACCATCCGCAACGACTGGGGCCAGCTCTTTGTGGTGCTCGGCCTGATCCTGCTGGGGCTCGGCCAAGGCGCAATCGTCGCACTGGTATTCAACACTCTGCTCAGCGCGGTTCCGCGCGAGTTGGCCGGCGACGTCGGTGCCTGGCGCGGGCTGGTCCACAATCTCTCCGGCAGTGTGGGCATCGCCGTAGCGAGCGCGTTCGCCGTCGGAATGCTCTCCTCGCTCATCGCCAGCGGCGCCGCCGCGCATCCGGAAGTGTCCCAGGAGTTGATTTACAAGGTGAACGTCAACGAGGCCGACTTCCTGACGAACGCCCAAGTGGAAGGGGTTATCGGCGATCGGGTGAGCAGCCCTTCAGAGCTGGCGGCCGCGATCGAAGTCAACGAGGAAGCGCGGCTCCGCGCCCTGCAGATCTCGCTCCTTGGATTGTCCGGGCTTGCCTTGCTGGCGATTGTCCCGGCGGGTCGTATGCCCGGCCGGATGAAGGGCGATCTGCCTGAGCAACTTGAACCGGACGATCCGGACGCCATTCCGGAACCGTCCACAACCCGGGCATCCACAGCGGTACCTACATCAACAGAACGGGCGAAACGGTGAACCACGAACCTTACAAACTGATCCCTGAAGGTTTTACGGCTGTCCCTTCCCTTGAGGGTGACGAACCTGCGCTGCACTTCGTGGACGGTTTCGATCAGCTCGATGCTATCGGCGTGCTGGTCCCCTTCGAAGGCGACGTCCCGGCGTCGGTCGGACTGCACCGGGAAACGCTGGAGAGTGCGGGCTTTGACGGCAAACCCGGAACCACACTGCAGTTGGCCAACGCCTCGGGCACGCTGGTTGTTGCCGTCGGTGGCGGCAAGCCGGGCTCGCTTGACGCTGATGGCTGGCGCAAAGCTGCCGCGGCTTTAGTCCGCGCCACCCAACGTCACGCCCGCATAGGGTTCGAGCTCTCCGATACTGCGGGGATCGACGCCGAACACTTGGGCCAGGTTCTGGCGGAGGGGGTACTGCTGGCGCGCTACAGCTACGAAACACTCAAAAGCAAGAGCGAACTGAAAGCACTGCGCGAGGTGCAGTTCCTTGCCCCGGGCATCGACAGGGAGGCCGCGGACCGGGGGCTGACCGAGGGTCGTGTGAGGGTGCGGGCCACCACCATAGCCCGCGATTTGTGCAACGCACCGCCCAGCCACCTCACGGCCGCGGGTTTGGGTGAGGTGTCCCGGGAACTCGGCAAACGGTTCGGTTTCGCAGTGGAGGAGTTCAACAAGGAACAACTCATCGAACTCCGGTGCGGCGGCCTCCTCGGCGTGAACGCCGGCAGCGCCCAGGAACCCCGCATGATCAAACTCAGCTACGAGCCTGACGGCTCCCCCACCGGCCACCTCGGTTTGGTGGGCAAGGGCATCATGTACGATTCCGGCGGTGTCAGCCTCAAACCCAGCGACCCCATGCACCTGCTCATGAAAATGGACATGGGCGGGGCGGCAGCGGTTCTCGCCGTCTTCACCGCCCTCCGCGATCTGGGCTGCAAGGCCGCCGTTACCGGCTTCCTGATGTGCACGGACAACATGCCCTCCGGCTCGGCGTACAAGTTGGGCGACGTCCTCACCACCCGCAGCGGCCTCACCATTGAGGTGAAGAATACCGACGCCGAGGGTCGCCTGGTGATGTGCGATGCCCTGACGTTGGCCGTGGAGGACGAGGTGGACGGGATTGTTGATATCGCCACCCTCACCGGTGCTGCCCTGATGTCCCTGGGACAACTCACCGCTCCGGTGTTCGGGAACGATCAACGCTTGGTGGACCGTGTGCTCGAGTCCGGCAGCCGTGCTGACGAGCAAGTGTGGCAACTACCTTTGGAACGGGCCTACCGTCCCCAACTGGATTCCGATGTTGCCGACATCTCCAATCTGGGCGGACCCTACGCGGGTTCCACCACAGCTGCCTTGTTTCTGGCCGAGTTCGTGGGAGAGACTCCCTGGGCCCACATCGACATTGCCGGCACCATGCAATCCGACAAAGACGACGCATGGCGAAGCAAAGGGGCCACAGGCTTCGGCACCCGTCTTCTGATCGATCTGGCACTCGGCTACTCAGGGCTCTGACTGCCCGGGGCTCTACCTGCCCGGGGCTCTGCCTGCCCGGGGCTCTGCCTGCCCGGGGCTCTGCCTGCAGACAACAAGGAGGCCCCCACTCTGCAGAACTGCAGAGTGGGGGCCTCCTGTGCTTGGGGCAGTTACGCCTTCTTGCGCGTGACCAGTCCCCAGATGATGAGGACCAGCAGTGCGCCACCGATGGCAAGCAGCCAGGTGGAGAGCGACCAGAACTCGTTGATGCCCACCTTGAAGAGTGCGCTGCCAATCCAGCCACCCAGAACGGCGCCTACGATGCCGAGGAGGATGGTGGTGATCCAGCCGCCACCCTGCTTACCGGGCATGATGGCCTTTGCGATGGCGCCGGCAATCAAGCCCAAAATGATCCAACCGATGATTCCCATTTTTCATTCTCTCTTTCATAAAGGAGGCCCCAGTTCGGCATAAGGACGCATGCCGCTATCTGCCTGATTGTTGGCTACCAGCTGAGCCGTCGGAGCATACCGACGGCTTGGCTGGCAGACGGCCTGCCGGCCGGATTGGGGTCTGTCATAGCATGAAGCACCATGGACCAGCGCCGCCGCACCGTGCCGGGAATTCGGGGTTCCCCAAGAGTCCTTGCCACCATGGACTCCAGGGGAGGGCCTGGGAACGCTTTGGTTCCCGTCAGGCATTCGAGGGCAACCAAGCCCAGTGAGTAGATATCGCTGGCTGTTGTGGACGTTCCGCCGCACACCTCTTCGGGGCTGAGGTAATGCGGGGTGCCCGAGGAAGAGTTGGGCGCCGAGTACCGTCCGTTGAGAGCAATTCCGAAGTCTGCCAGCTTCGCGATTCCAGGCCCATGCGGGTCCGAATCGAAGTCCACGAGGATGTTGCCGGGCTTGATGTCGTTGTGAACAATTCCCCTGCGATGAACATGGGCCAAGGCTCGGGCAACATCAGTCATCCACGCAGCCGTTTGTTCCATCGAAGCGGGCCTGTCCTGCATGATCCCTCGCAGGTCCTTGCCGCCCACCAGCTCCATCACCACGTAATTGCGGCTTTCCTGGTTGTGGCCAGCGGCTGGGTCAGCAGAGTCGCCGATGGCTCCGTTATCTCCGGTGTCTCCGCAGCGTCCCGAGTTCAGAACCCTGACGATGTTCTTGTGCCTCAGGCGCCCATGGATATCGAGCTCCCGCCGAAAAGGGGCGTTATCCGTGGAGTCGGTTGACCTGAAAATCTTGACCGCTACCGCACTGCCGGTTTCCAGGTCCAAGGCCTCGTTGACGTACGCCTCCGAGCCTCCGCCCAGTTGGGCACCGAGCCGGTAACGACCTCCAAGAACCACATCCGGTTGGCCAGTGTTGGCCCGTGCAGCTGTCGTCCCGCGTTCAGTCGCCGCCTCGCGATCAGTCGCCGCCCCGCCTTCAGTCGCAGGCTTACGTTCAGTGCAGACGGCCCCGCGATCAGCGCGGACGGCCGCCCGTTCCAGGAGAGTCACTGAAGGAGGGAGTCGATTTCGGCGCCCGGGACTCCGGTCACCTCGGCCAGAGCGCGAGGGTCGACACCGGCGTCGACCGCTTTTTTGAAAGCCAGTTCCAGCGTGTTCTGGGCAATTTCCAGTTCGTGCTGCAGGCTCTGGCGGCGGAGAGCCGCGATCCATACGCCGCTCACGGGATCAAGGGCGTCGATGTCCATGCGGAAACCGCACCCGCAGGCCCACTCTGGCCAGATCGGTTCCACCGAGACCCACTGCATGGCGTCGTAGGATGGTCCGGCGGAGATGGCCATATGGGATCCGCAGTGGACGGGTCCCTGAGGGATAACCTGTTCCGTGACAATGTCCACGGTGTTTTCAGCCACTGGTGTGGAGCTAGGTTCACGCAGCGCGACTGTCATCGTTCTCTCCCACACATTTACTAGTAAGTAGCTTGGCTATCTAGTTATATGTGTACTTACTACTTAAAGTCCAGCCGGGGTTACGTGGCCACGCTGTCAACCGCGCCGCGCATACGCCTGAGGAAGTCCACCACCACTGCCGATTCCTCGGGATTGAGGGTCCCCGCAACCTCCATCATCTGGGTATGCATATCGCCCAAAGTGCTGCGGACCTCCTGGTCCGATCCCGGGGTGGGCTTGAGAATAAGTGCGCGACGATCAGTGGGATGCGGTTCGCGGGTGACATATCCGGACCTGACCAGCCGGTCCACCAATGACGTCATGGAAGCGGAGGTCATCCCCAGCCGCACCGTCAGCTCCTTGGGCCCAACGTCCCTTCCGGCACGCTCAGCCTCCAGCAGATACCTCAGTGCAAGGAGATCCGTTTCGCCCATGCCCATGGCAGCCTGGGTTCGTCGCCGCATGTCAGCTTCGGCCGAGCGGTAGTCCCTGAGGGCATTCAGGACGTCCACGGCGCCCATCTGCTTGCGGCTTTCCAGCCCGTACCAATAGCCCTGACGTTCACTTTTGTCGCTCATCACCAGTCCTTTGGTAGACATGTATCTCGCTTGTCTAACCAATCGATACTAGGTGATTTGTTCCCGCGGTGCTGACAACCTCAGTTTGCTGTGGCGCTATTCACGCGGTTCAGCTGCCCGCAAGCGCCGCCAAACGGCCGGCGCCACCACCACTGCAACGCCGACGGCGGCACCAATGACGGTTTCGATGATGCGGTCCCGCAGCAGCAAAGCAGGATCCACCGGCGCCGCCAACAGCGTGGCTATCAAGGCCAGCGGCGTCACGAAAACCTGCGCCACCAAGTACTGGCGCGCAATGAACATTTCCGCACCGAACTGGCATGCGGCAATGACCAAGACCATGGCCCACGGCGCCGGATTCAGCCACAAAATGCCGGCCAGCAGCACAAGCCCCACCACCGTTCCGGCGATCCTTTGGATGCCACGGCTCACCCTGTGACGGGTGGAGTGACCCACCAGCGGAACTACAGCCGCCACCATGGCCCAGTAGGTGTGCCCGAACCCGAGCCGCTCCCCCACCAACGTCGCGATGGTTCCTGCCAAACCGGCAGCCACCAAGTAGCCGCCGCCTTCGAGCCAGATTGCCCGGCGCTCAGCTGCGGTGTGCCGGATGGGCGGCGGCCGTTTCCATGGTGTTCTGTGGCTCTTGAGCACGCGCGATGACATACCGATCAGCAGGCAAAAGACCGTGGTCCCCACCGCTACCGCCATGGCTTCCCAGAGAGGAGGCTGCGCGGCGATCGAGGCAATGGCGGCGAAGGCAAAAATGTGAAAGAGCGAGCCGCCGGGACGGAGCCTCCACGCCGCCACCACCACGGAGCACGCGCCAGCCACAAGAGTGGTGGCAGCCGTTAGGAGCCAGGAATAAGCTGCACCGTCGATGCCTCCGGCTTGAGCCAGACGGGCCATGACCGCGGCCAGAAGAATGATGAAAAGCATGAAACCGCCAGCGCGCAACTGGCTCCGGAAACGAACACTGTGAGGCTCATTCCGGCCATAAATTCCAGTGAACGCACCGAACGACGCAAACACGGCCAGGTCCAGCCGCCCCAGCAACGTCAACGTAATCAGCGGAACAAACACACCTATAGCGCAGCGGAGTGCGGGATGGTGGTCCTTGTTTCCGGGACCCATCGTGAACATTTCCGCTACAGCCTTCAAGGGGCAGCTCGCCTTTCGTCGCAGGATCAAACGTACGACGGCGGCGCTGGCGTCCGCTTCAAGGTTACGCCCGGGTTTTTGGGCTACCCCGGAATTGTGGGGGGATAGTGCCCCTCATCACGTGACATTGGGGCTGCAGTGCTTGGCTGTGTGGTGTTTAGCCGTGGGCGGCGAGGATGGTGGAGGCTTCCTGGCGGGTGGTGCCGGAGTCCTGGATGCCGTCGGCGATGTGGGCGAGTTCGGCGGGGATGTCGCGGCCCTTCTTGCGCATCGCGGTGGCCCACAAACGCCCGGCACGGTACGAGGACCGCACCAACGGGCCGGACATGACGCCGAGGAAGCCGATCTCCTGGGCTTCTTCCTGGAGGTCCACGAACTCCTGGGGCTTGACCCACCGGTCCACCGGCAAGTGCCGCTCGGACGGGCGCAGGTACTGGGTGATGGTGATCAGATCGCAGCCGGCCTGGTGCAGGTCACGCAGCGCTTCGGAGATTTCCTCGCGGGTCTCGCCCATGCCCAGGATCAGGTTGGACTTGGTCACCATGCCCAAATCCCGGCCCTGGGTAATCACATCGAGGGAGCGCTCGTACCGGAACGCCGGACGGATCCGCTTGAAAATCCTGGGCACGGTCTCCACGTTGTGCGCGAACACCTCGGGCTTGGAATCACAGATCGCCGCGATGTGCTCGGGCTTGCCGGAGAAATCAGGGATCAGCAACTCCACCCCGGTGCCCGGGTTCAGTTCGTGGATCTTCCGGACCGTTTCGGCGTACAACCACACGCCCTCATCGGCCAGGTCATCACGGGCCACCCCGGTCACCGTGGCGTAGCGCAACTGCATCGCCTGGACACTGCGGGCCACCTTGGTGGGTTCGAACATGTCCACCGGGGACGGTTTACCCGTATCGATCTGGCAGAAATCACAACGCCGGGTGCACTCGGACCCGCCGATCAGGAACGTCGCTTCCTTGTCTTCCCAGCACTCAAAAATGTTCGGGCAGCCGGCCTCCTCACACACCGTGTGCAGGCCTTCCTTCTTCACCAGGTTCTTGAGCTGAACAAACTCCGGCCCCATCTGGACCTTGGCCTTGATCCACTCAGGCTTACGTTCAACCGGGACCGCCGAGTTACGCTGCTCAACGCGCAGCAACTTACGGCCTTCAGGTGCGAGTGTCATGACGTTCCTTCTGGTTTGTTATCAGCAGTCTGTGTGCGGTCCCTTGTGAGGCCCGCTATGCGCCCTTCAAGAGCGTCCAATCGCGAAGAGCGGGCCCTACAACGATTCGTTTCTTGGGCACTTAGCATTCGACGACGTTGACGGCGAGGCCGCCCATCGCTGTTTCCTTGTACTTAGTGGACATGTCCTTGCCCGTCTCACGCATCGTCACGATCACCTCATCCAACGACACCCGATGCGTCCCATCACCCCACAACGCCATCTTCGTAGCATTAATCGCCTTCGCCGCCGCGATCGCGTTCCGCTCAATACACGGAATCTGCACCAAACCCCCGATCGGATCACACGTCAACCCCAGATTATGCTCCATCGCAATCTCCGCAGCATTCTCCACCTGACCCGGCGTACCACCCATCACCTCAGCCAAACCAGCAGCAGCCATCGACGACGCCGACCCCACCTCACCCTGACACCCCACCTCAGCCCCCGAAATGGACGCCTGCTCCTTATACAACACACCCACCGCACCAGCAGCGAGCAAGAACTTCACCACCACATCATCCCGATCCGCCTGGGTGGCCTTATCCATCCCCGGCGCATAATTCAACGCGTAATACAACACCGCCGGAATAATCCCCGCAGCACCATTAGTCGGAGCCGTCACCACCCGGCCACCAGTCGCGTTCTCCTCGTTGACCGCCAGGGCGATCAGGTTGACCCATTCCTGCCAGTACTTCGGATCGTTCCGGTCCTTGTCCTCCTTCAGGAGCCGCTCCAACCAATCCGGTGCACGACGACGAACCTTCAAACCACCCGGCAACACACCTTCACGCTTCAACGAGGTCTCAACACAGGCCTCCATCACGGCCCAAATATGCAACAGACCCTCACGGATCTCCTCCTCAGACCGGGACGCCCGCTCGTTGATGAACATGATGTCGCTGATCCCCAGCCCCTTGGACGCGCACCGGCCCAACAACTCCGCCGCCGTCCTGAAAGGCAACGGCAACTCCTTCTTCGACTCCTCCAACTCCTCACGGGCCGCGTCTTCCTCACCCTCCCGGACAATGAACCCACCACCCACCGAAAAGAACGTCGCCTCCCGCAGCACATTCCCCTCAGCATCAGAGACAGCAAACTTCATCCCGTTCGTATGCCGCGGCAACACCGTCAACGGATGCAGAACCATGTCTTCCAGGGCGTAGTCGAGGAGCACGCCGCCAGCCAGGTTGAGCTTCCCCGTGTCGGCGATGGAAGCCAGCCGCTCCTCCACCTCATCGGGCAGGATCTTCTCGGGTTCAAACCCTTCGAGCCCCAGCAGCACAGCAGTGAAGGTCCCGTGCCCCTTGCCCGTCGCGGCCAAGGAGCCATAGAGATCAACCCGTAAAGCCGCGACGGAATCGAGCACGCCGGACTCACGCAGCTCAGCAGCAAACACCGCCCCAGCACGCATCGGACCCACAGTATGAGAACTCGACGGACCAATACCCACAGAGAACAGATCAAAGACCCCAACGGCCATGGTGATTTCCTAACGACGTACAACGAATAGAACCCGCCCCGCCCCCAACAAACGGAGCGGACCCTCAAACCCAGATCAACAAACCAAGCCCACCAAACCCCCGAACCCGGCTGCCCCCGGCCCCCGTACCCCGCCATTCCGGGGGTTCCCTGCCAAACATGCCGTGCGCACGGCACACCCCGCAGGGAACCCTCGAATCGGCTAGACAGGGGCCGGCGTAGGACGTCGGCCCGCCAAGAAGGTAGGGCCAACCCGAGCGGACTCAGCCTAGGTTCGCTGTCCCCGGGTACAGCGGGTGCGCCGCAGCTAGAACCTCGACGCGGTGACGCAGCCCGGAAAGGTCAGCGTCGGCGTCGGCGATCAGTACCTCGGCGATGATGTCCGCAACCTCACGGAAGGCTGCTTCGCCGAATCCGCGCGTTGCCAAGGCCGGGGTGCCGATCCGCAGGCCGGAGGTGACCATGGGCGGGCGAGGGTCGAACGGGACGGCGTTGCGGTTGACGGTGATGTCGATCGCGGCGAGGCGGTCCTCAGCCTGCTGGCCGTCGAGTTCGCAGTTGCGCAGGTCCACGAGCACCAGGTGGACATCGGTTCCGCCGGAAACCACGGAGATGCCCTTCCCTGCGACGTCGGGCTGAACGAGTCGCTCGGCGAGGATCCGGGCCCCAGCAAGGACACGTTCCTGGCGCTCACGGAATTCCTCCGAGGCAGCGATCTTGAACGCCACGGCCTTGCCGGCGATAACGTGCTCGAGCGGTCCGCCCTGCTGGCCCGGGAAGACGGCCGAGTTGATCTTCTTGGCGATGTCGGCGTCGTTGGAGAGGATGATGCCGCCACGGGGACCTGCCAACGTCTTGTGCGTCGTGGACGTGGTCACATGCGCGTGCGGGACCGGGGACGGGTGCAGCCCGGCGGCCACGAGACCCGCGAAGTGGGCCATATCCACCATCAGGTAAGCGCCCACGGAATCGGCGATCCGGCGGAATTCAGCGAAGTCCAGCTGCCGCGCGTATGCGGACCAGCCGGCAACGATCAGTGCCGGTTTGTGTTCCTGGGCCAGACGCTCAACCTCGGCCATGTCCACGGTGTGGGTGTCCTCGCGGACGCCGTAAGGGACCACGTTGTAGAGCTTGCCGGAGAAGTTGATCCGCATGCCGTGCGTGAGGTGCCCGCCGTGGGCCAGGTTGAGGCCCATGATGGTGTCGCCGGGCTTGATCAGCGCGTGCATCACGGAGGCATTGGCCTGGGCGCCGGAGTGCGGCTGAACGTTCGCGTACTCGGCACCGAACAGTGCCTTGATGCGGTCGATAGCCAGCTGCTCGATCACGTCTACGTGCTCACAGCCGCCGTAGTAGCGCTTGCCCGGGTAACCTTCGGCGTACTTATTGGTCAACACCGAGCCCTGCGCCTGCATCACGGCGACGGCCGTGTGGTTTTCGGACGCGATCATTTCCAGGCCGTCGCGCTGGCGACCCAGTTCGTCGTCGATCTTCGCAGCGATCTCGGGATCCAGCTCGGACAGCTGGGCATCCAGCGACGCCGACACCACCTGCTGGTAGTCAGTCACAGATACCGGGTTCACAGTTCTCCACCGTTCGTTGCAGCGTATTCTTCGGCCGACATGAGCGGCCCTTCTTCCGTTGCGGCCACCTTGAACAGCCAGCCGGCACCGTAGGGATCGTTGTTGATGAGCGCGGGATCGGTGACGACGGCGTCGTTGATCTCGGTCACCTCACCGGTCACCGGCGAGTACAGGTCCGAGACCGACTTCGTCGATTCCACCTCGCCACAGGTCTCCCCCGCGGTCACAGTAGAACCAACCTCGGGCAGGTCCACATACACAATGTCGCCCAGGGCATCAGCGGCCACCGCGGAAATCCCGATCCCCACCGGCCCGTCCCCATCGACGGCAACCCACTCGTGCTCAGCCGAGTATTTCAATTCAGCAACTACCTTGCTCATAAGATTCCTTCTCTCTAACTTAAGACTTTCAAGATCACCTGAGGCAGGTTGACAAATCAACCAGCACTTAGGGGTTCAAACAGCGCCACCATCCACAATGGTTCGGGTCCGGCAACCGGAAGCGGACTGGCCCCTGTGGAGCCGGCCTCCGGCAGCGGGCGTCCAAGGGAGCATCGCGTCCGCCCAGCGGGCGCTTATGCGACCGAGCCCGCAGAGGAGGTCGGCTCCGCCGGGCTTCGATGAGTCACCGGCCACTCCCGCCGGGCTATTTAGTGCGCTTGTAGAACGGCAGCTGCACGACTTCGAACGGCTCGGCTTTTCCGCGGAGGTCTACGTCCAAGATGGTGCCCGGTTCGGAATGCTCGACGTCGACATACGCCAAGGCGATCGGGTAACCGAGCGTCGGGCTTGGCTGGCCGGAGGTGACTTCACCGATCAGGGAGCCGTCTTTGAGGACCGAGTAGTGGGCGCGGGCGGCGCGGCGTCCGGCGCCTTTGAGGCCCACGAGCTTCTGGCCGAGAGTGGATCCGACGCCGGCGGCCTTGATGGCTGTCAGTGCATCGCGGCCAATGAAGTCGCTTTCCTTGGCCAGGGAAACCACGGGGCCCAACCCTGCAGCGTAGGCGTTGACGTGGCGGGAAAGCTCGTTGCCGTAGAGGGGCATCCCGGCTTCCAGCCGCAGGGAGTCGCGGGCAGCGAGTCCGGCGGGGATGAGACCGTGGCCTTCCCCGGCGTCGAGCAGGGCTTCCCAAAGGCCAGCAGCATCGACGTTGGGAAGGTAGATTTCGAAGCCGTCCTCACCGGTGTATCCGGTACGGGCCAGCAACAGGTCCTGCCCGTTGATGGAGACCTCCACGGCCGCGTAGTACTTCAGTTCGGTGACCAGTGCGTGCTGCTCTGCCGGGACCAGAGGAAGCAGGATCGCCTCGGCGTTGGGGCCCTGCACGGCGATCAGCGACGTCTCTGCCGAAGCGTCTTCCACCACGACGTCGAACCCGGCCGCACGGTCCTTCAGCGCAGCAGCAACTACCTTCGCGTTGCCCGCGTTGGGCACCACCAGGTACTTGTCCACGCCTTCTTCGGGAGAGGGACGGCGGTAGGTAATGAGGTCATCAATGATGCCGCCGTCTGCGTTGCAGATCAGCGAGTACTTGGCTTTGCCCACCGCGATGGCGGACAGTTTGCCCACCAGCGCGTAGTCCAGGAAGGCGGCTGCTTCGGGGCCGCTGACCCAGACTTCGCCCATGTGGGAGAGGTCGAACAGGCCGGCGGTCTTGCGGACGGCGTGGTGCTCGGCGAGCTCGGACTCGTACTTCAGGGGCATCTGCCAGCCGCCGAAATCGGTGAAGGAAGCGCCGGCCTTTTTGTGCTGCTCGTAAAGAGCGGTGTAATTCTCAGACATGTCAGGAGTCCTTAGTTTTCGAAGTCAGCAGTGTTCTCGAATGCCTCGAGGGGCGGGCACGAGCACACAAGATTCCGGTCACCTGCGGCGCCGTCGATCCTGCCGACCGGCGGGAAGTACTTGTCCTGCTTGAGGTGGTGGACGGGGAACGCGGCCTGCTCACGCGGGTACTCACGGTCCCAGCCGGAATTTACGACGGCGGCAGCCGTGTGCGGCGCGTTGCGCAGCGGCGACTTCTCAACAGTGAAATCACCGCTGGCCACCTGCTCGATTTCGGCACGGATGGTGATCATGGCTTCGATGAAGCGGTCGATCTCGGCCAGGTCCTCGGACTCGGTGGGTTCCACCATCAACGTGCCCGCCACCGGGAAAGCCAGGGTGGGGGCGTGGAAGCCGAAGTCGATCAGTCGCTTGGCCACGTCCTCGGCCGTGACACCCGTGCGGGCAGTCAGCTCGCGGAGGTCCAGGATGCACTCGTGGGCAACGAGTCCGCCCTCGCCCGTGTACAAAACCGGGAAGTGCTCATCCAAGCGCGAAGCAACATAATTCGCTGCCAACAGAGCAGACTTGGTGGCTTCCGTCAGTCCTTGGCCACCCATGAGCTTCACGTACGCCCAGGAAATCGGCAGCACACCGGCGGAGCCATAACGCGACGCCGAGATGGCCACGCCATGCCCTTCCTCGTGCGCCGCTTTGTTCGCGTCGCCCGGCATGAACGGAGCCAGGTGTGCCTTCGCAGCAACAGGGCCAACGCCCGGACCGCCGCCACCGTGCGGGATGCAGAAGGTCTTGTGCAGGTTCAGGTGGGACACGTCGCCGCCGAACTTGCCCGGCTGGGCCAAGCCAACCAAGGCATTCAGGTTGGCGCCGTCAACGTACACCTGGCCGCCGGCTGCGTGGATGGCGTCGCACACTTCGCGGACGTCAGCGTCGTACACACCGTGCGTGGACGGGTAAGTGATCATGATGCAGGACAGCACGTCCTTGTTGGCCTCGATCTTGGCCGTCAGATCAGCATGATCAATAGTGCCGTCAGCAGCCGTGGCCACCACAACAACCTTCATGCCCGCCAGCACAGCCGAGGCAGCATTGGTACCGTGAGCCGAAGCGGGGATCAAGCAGACAGTGCGCTGCTCGTCGCCACGTGAAAGGTGGTAGCCGCGGATCGCCAACAAGCCAGCCAGCTCGCCCTGCGAACCGGCGTTGGGCTGGATGGAGACCTGGTCGTAACCGGTGATCTCCGTGAGGTCCGCCTCGAGGTCGGTGATCAGTTCACGCCAACCGGCCGTCTGGTGGTCCGGAGCGAACGGGTGGATCGATGCGAATTCCGGCCAGGAAATAGCTTCCATCTCAGCAGTCGCGTTGAGCTTCATGGTGCACGAGCCCAACGGAATCATGATGCGGTCCAGCGCGAGGTCCCGGTCTGACAGCTTGCGGATATAGCGCAACAGCTGCGTCTCGGAACGGTGCGTGTTGAACACCGGATGCTGCAGGAAATCGGAGGTGCGGACCACGGATGCGGGCAGTTCGAACCCTGCTACGTCCCCTACCGGGCCGGCACCAAAGGCGACGGCCACTGCGGAGAGGACCTCCGGCGTCGTGGTTTCATCAACCGAAACGCCAACAGTGTCAGCGTCGATGAGCCGCAGGTTGATGCCGCGGGCTTCGGCGGCTGCGATGACCTTGGCAGCTTTGCCGGGAACACGGACGGTGAGGGTGTCGAAGAAGGCCTCGGAGACGAGTTCGCGGCCGGCCTTCTGCAGGGTCGAAGCCAAAACGCGGGCGTGTCCGTGGACTGTTTCGGCGATCGACTTCAGGCCCTCGGGACCGTGGTACACGGCGTACATCGAGGCTACGATCGCCAGCAGAGCCTGGGCGGTGCAGATGTTGGACGTGGCCTTTTCGCGGCGGATGTGCTGCTCGCGGGTCTGGAGCGCCAGGCGGTAGGCCGGTACGCCGGCGTTGTCCTTGGAGACGCCCACGATGCGGCCGGGAAGCGTGCGTTCCATGCCTTCGCGGACGGCCATGTAGGCAGCGTGCGGGCCGCCGAAGAACAGCGGCACACCGAAACGCTGCGCGGTTCCGACGGCGACGTCCGCACCTTGCTCGCCCGGGGGCGTGATGAGGGTGAGCGCCAAAAGATCGGCGGCCACGGTCACCAGGGCACCGCGTTCCTTGGCGTCGGCAATCACGGCCGTGTGGTCGAAAACGCGGCCCGAAACGCCAGGCTGCTGCAGGACGATACCGTTGATGTCGCCGTCGGGAAGTCCGGCGGACAGGTCCGCAATCTCAACTTCGAAGCCCAGAGCCTCGGCCCGGCCCTTCACGATCGCGATGGTCTGCGGGAGGAGGTCGGCGTCGAGGACGGTCTTGCCATCCTTGGCAGCCTTGTTCTTGTTGGCCCGGCGCATCAGCAGCACGGCCTCGGCCACGGCGGTGGCTTCATCCAGCAACGAAGCGTTGGCAATGGGCAGCCCCGTGAGGTCCTGCACCATGGTCTGGAAGTTCAGGAGAGCCTCAAGGCGGCCCTGCGAAATTTCAGGCTGGTACGGCGTGTACGCCGTGTACCAGGCCGGAGCTTCGAGGATGTTGCGGCGGATAACGGGCGGCGTCACGGTGTCGTAGTAGCCCTGCCCGATCATCTGGACAGCGGTCTTGTTCTTGGACGCCAGCTTGCGGAGCTCGGAGAGGACCTGCACCTCGGTGAGGGCGTCCTGCAACTTCAGGGCAGTGTCCTGGCGGATGGAATCGGGGACGGCGACGTCTACCAGGCCGTCGACCGAGTCGTAGCCGATGGCCTTGAGCATGGTGTCAACGTCGGCTTGGCGGCGGGCGCCAATATGCCGGTCCGCGAAGGCGGTGGGGGTTGATTGAACAGTCAAGAGGAACTCCATGATTCAGGCGCCCAGTGAGCGCTCGATGATGTGGGTTCCTCCCCGCTCTGTATTGGACCTGAGAGATTCCGCAGGAATGGTTGCCTGCTTGCACCGTCGGTGAGCCCGGTTGCCCGGACTGCTTTCCAGAGTTGCCTAACCGCGGCGGTACATGGGCCTGAGAGATTCCTGGGGAGGATTTGCTCCTACGGCGCCTGACTGGATGTACCGGCAGGACTCTCCCGCCGCAGATCAAAAGCGTTGCATCACCATGAGTGACACGCTTCACACCATAGCGGGTTGTTTTGAAAAAGCGCAAGCAAGGTGTGGCTACTGATGCATGGCTTCATGAATCTGCAACGCAAACCACAACTGGGCAACGGTGGACGTTTCACCCATGTCCAGCCCCGTCAGCTCGCCGATTTTCCGGATTCGGTAGATGATGGTTTGCCGATGCGCGAACACCGCGGCAGCAGTCTTCTGCCACGAACGCTGCGAATCCAAATATGTCCGCAACGTGACTATCAGATCGCCGTCCTGGCCCTGCTCGTAGTCAAAAATCGGGCCCAGGAGACGCCGGACCAGCGCGGTCCCTTCCTCAAAACCGGTGAGCCCCAGCCATGACGGCCCCTCCGCGTACCGAGCCAGCCCCAGCTTGTTGGCCCGGGCTGAACCGAGCGCCCAGAGAGACTCTTGCAGCGCCCTTTGGATACCGGTCACATCCGCCGGCGCACTGATCCCGATCGCGGCGTTCGCCCCGGCGCAATGGACCAAGACGTCATCCGACACGCCCGCGGGGACCACCACGTGGAGCCTGTTGTTCCGCTTCAACGACGCCGACGCAACCCCGTGCCGCCACAGTTCGATGTGCACGTCAGCCAGCCCGCCGACGTCGTCCGCTGCTTTAGCGCCCGCCGTGGGAATGCTCGCCGTCATGGAGGCGAGCAGGAAATCCTGGGGCGCAACCTCGAAACCCGCCAGGCGGCTCTCCATCTCGGCCGCACCCAAACGCCCATCCATGGCCTGCAGCAGGAACTCGCCGGCAAGCCGATGGCGGCCTTCCAACGACAAAACGATGCGCGAAAGCTGCAGTCCCAGCACGGTTGCGGCATGAAGGAGTACGACGGCGTCCGGGTGCGGTTCGCTGTTAGGCAGCACCACCAGGAGCGCGTTGGCATGCGTGGGAATGTCCATGGTGAGCACGTGCCTGCCGCGGATGCGGTGCCACTGGAAGTTCTTCCCCGCCAGGCCCACCTGCCCGGACAACGGCGCCCATTCCTCGGCGAGGAAGACGGGGAGTGATTGCCCGTCCGGATGCCAAGGATGGAGGCATCGGCGGTCCACCACGAAGAGTTCCGCGTCGAGTTCGGTTGATAGCCGCTGGACGAGGCTCTGCCAATGGTCCTCGGACGCTCCGGCGGTGCGGAGAAGATCATAAACGCGGGCTGTTTGCCGTAAACGGCGGGACTCTTCGAGCAGCGATGACTCGGCAACCGAACGGGCTATGGCGATGAATGGCAGCGGATACGGGATGTTGATCAGGGGCAGCGGGAGCCGGTTGCAGGCCTCCAGGAACTCGTCCGTTAGCGGCGGCGCGTGCATCTTTTCACCGATCGCCAGTGCACTGGCACCACTGTCCATCAATGCCTCGGCGAGCGCTACTTGGGCGGCTGCATCAGAGGGAATGGAGAGGCCGTTGGTCATCATGAGCTCACCGCCGGTGACCCACTCCCACAGCCTGGGGAGGTCCGAGGTGTGCGCCCAGGTGATCCGGTTGTCCAGGCCGGCCGACCCGGCCAGAAGGGTGAGCCCCAGCTGCGGCTCTGCGATGAGTTCCGCTACGGTGATCGCCATTTTGTGCTCCCTGCTGTCCTCGGGTGGCGGTCCACCGGCGGCTGTTAGACAAAGGTATATGCGGCTTCGTCATTTGTAGTCAAAGTGTAGGTAGTCGAAGTGACTCGGGTCACCAAGAATTGAACTACTTACTCCCCCCGCTCCCCAAGAGCACTCACGAGAGAGGGATGCAATGAGCGCAACAAGCAACCTCATTGACGATGCCCCACTGACCGCGTTCCACAAGAAGCTGACGTTCTTCGCCTCCGGCGGTCCGTTCATCGATGGCTATGCCTTGTCCATCATCGGCATCGCCTTGATCACCATGACCCCCGGGCTGCAGCTCAGCACAGGTGAAATTGGCTTGATAGGCGCGGCCAGCCTGGTGGGTATCTTCTTCGGCGGTGCCATCTTCGGCTGGCTCACCGACAAGATCGGCCGGCACAAAATGTACATCGCCGACTTGATCGCACTGGCAGTCTTCTCACTCCTAAACGGATTCGCTACTGAAGTGTGGCAGGTTGTCCTGTGCCGGTTCTTCCTTGGAATGGCCATCGGCGCCGACTACCCCATCGCCACCTCGCTCCTGGCAGAGTTCCTGCCAAAGAAACACCGCGGCCGCCTGCTGGGCGCCACCTTCGTTGTCTGGGCCGTTGGCGCGGCCGTCGCGTACGCCGTCGGATATCTGCTCCGGGACATGGGACCGGATGCATGGCGGTGGATGGTCGCCAGCCCTGCCATCTTCGCCATCATCACCCTCCTGTGCCGTCTCGGAACCCCCGAGTCTCCTCGCTGGCTGCTCTCCCGTGGGCGACGGGATGAGGCTGACGCGGTCATCAAGAAGGTCTACGGACAGCAGTACGGGCTGAGCGATATCGCTTCCGACAGCGAGGGACCAGCCAAACAAGGCCGGTTCCTGGACATCTTCCGGGGCCAGTATTGGAAGCGCACGTTGTTTGTTTCCATCTTCTGGACAGCCCAGGTGATCCCGCTCTTCGCCGTCTACACCTTTGCTCCAGACCTTCTAGCTTCTTTCGGCATGCACGGCGACGCCAACCTTTACGGGGGATCGTTCCTGATCTCCATGTTGTTCGTAGTGGGTGGCATTCCCGGCCTGTGGCTCGTGGAGAAAATCGGACGACGCAAGCTGCTTCTCTGGAGCTTCGGCATCATCGTGGTGGCCCTCGCCATCCCGGCCTTCATTCCCAACGTCCAGGCCGCACCATTGTTTATCGCCTTGGCGATCTTCGCGCTGGCTTCCGGCGCCTCCAGCTTCCTCGAAGTTGTGTACCCCAACGAGCTCTTCCCCACGGAGGTCCGGGCAACGGCCGTGGGCTTCGGTACTGCCATCAGCCGGATCGGATCGGCCGCCAGCACGTACTTGATGCCCATCGCAATCCTGAGCTTCGGTGCTGCCGGTTCCCTCCTCATCGGCGCCGCCATCTCCTTGGTTGGACTGGTAGCGACGTTCCTGCTCGCTCCAGAAACGGCCAACAAGTCCCTCTCAGAACTCACCAGCAATAAGAAGCCGGCCAGCCCGGAGACCAACAAAGTAACCGAAGGATCCCTGTCATGACCACTCACCAGCCCATTGGCCCCGTCGATGCCACCAAGGTTCCCCGCTTCGCAGGATTGGGTACATTCGCCAGGCTGCCACAAATTGACCGCGTCCCCGACTATGACATCGCGATTGTTGGTGTCCCGTTCGACGGCGGTACCTCCTACCGCCCCGGCGCCCGGTTTGGTCCGGCCGCAGTCCGCGAGGCCTCCCGCCTGTTGCGGCCCGGTTACCACCCTGAACTGGACGTCGAGCCTGTCAACGAAGTACAGGTTGTTGATGCTGGCGACATCGCTTGCACTCCCTATGACATCGCCCGCGCAGTGCGCGAGATCGAAGAACAAGCCCGTCCCCTGATCAGCAAGGACAAGAAGCTGATTTCCATCGGCGGCGACCACACCATCGCCCTCCCCATGTTGCAGGCACTCAACAAGGTTCACGGCCCAGTGGCACTGCTCCACTTCGACGCCCACCTAGACACGTGGGACACATACTTCGACCAGCCAGTTACGCACGGAACCATCTTCCGCAGGGCCTTTGAGGAGGGCCTGCTGATCGAAGACAAATCCATGCACGTCGGTATCCGCGGCCCGGTCTATGATCGCAACGATTTCCTCCGGGACCACGAGTTCGGCTTCCAGATCATTCGCTGTTCCGACCTGGATGTTATCGGCGTCCCGGCGGCCATCGATCAGGTCAAGCAGAGTCTAGGTGACACTCCCGTGTACGTATCCATCGACATCGACGTTCTTGATCCGTCCTACGCGCCGGGCACGGGCACCCCGGAAATGGGCGGCCTCCATTCCCGCGAACTTCTGGCACTCCTCCGCGGCTTGAACGGCATCAACATCGTAGGTGCCGACGTCGTTGAAGTAGCCCCTGCCTACGACCATGCCGATATCACTAGCGTGGCCGCAGCAACAGTGGTGTTCGACCTCTTGGCCTTGATGGTAAATCGAGGTAAGGGCGCCACGGTGTTAGGCCACGAACTCGAATCGGCTTCCGCCTGATCGAGCTGTCTATTTGAAGTACGCAATGGGGTCAAGTGTCCAGGCCGGCCGCTTGACCCCACGCGGAAACCTCGGAGTGGTATTTTGATCTCTGCTGGAGGCAGACACTCGCACCCAATCGGAGGACCATCCATGTTTAAGGGTTTCAAGGACTTTATTCTTCGCGGAAACGTGATCGAGCTGGCCATTGCTGTGGTTATCGGCAGTGCTTTCACCGCCCTTGTGGCAGCATTCACCAACCACATCATCAACCCCGTCATCGCCGCCGCCGGCGGCATGAACGCCGAGGGACTCGGCTTCAAGATCTGGGAGAACAATCCCGCCACGTTCGTTGACTTTGGCTCGGTACTGACGGCCCTGGTGACCTTCGTCATCACTGCAGCCGTGGTGTACTTCATCTTCGTGGCACCGATGAACAAGATTAACTCCTTGGTCAAGGAGCGCCTCTCCACTGAGGAGCCCGAAGAAGAGCCGCTGCCTGCTGACACTGCACTGCTGGCAGAAATCCGCGACCTCTTGAAGGACGCCGCTGCCCACCGCGACGCAGACAACATCTCGGAACTCGACTCAGACCTCGATTCCGACCGCACCCGCTAGAACTGGCAACACCCTAGGACGAGCAGCTCGCTGCGAGCCTTCCTTCCCAGTTGCTTGACCTGAGCCCGGCGTTCTCCCCGCGAGAACGCCGGGTTCTTGCGTTTCCGGCCCGGCGACGTGAGCACCAACCGGGAAGGAGCGCTCGTTAATCGAGCTGACCTCAGAACGTGACGCACAAGCAACGGGTTCGAAACCGGGGCAGTGCAGCATGAAAACATGAAGCCCAACCCGAGCACTCCCGTCACCGCGGATCTCCTCTGTGATGTCTGCGGTCAATTGCCCGAAGCTTCCAAAGCCCGGCTCACGCTCGCGAACATCGCGGTCATGCTTCCCATCGAATTGCTGGTCCATGCGGCAGTGGTTGGAACCCATCTGCCCTACGTGGCCAAGGTCCTGCTGCTGGCAGTCACCGCCACGGTATTGGTCATCTGGGTGGCTGAACCGTCCGCTGCCAAGGTCCTCCGACGCTGGCTGCACGCGCCGGCGCTCCGGCAGCGGCGCACACTGCACCTCGCTCCTGCCCTGTGGCGCGCCCGGACCGTTCTGTTGGACCAGCCAGGGTCCCTGCAGAAGGTCACTCAGTCCCTCGCCAAGTTGGACGCCAATATCCTCAGTCTTCATGTCCACCCGATGACCGGGACCGGCTCAGCTCAGGCGGGTCTCTCCGCTCAGACAGGTGCCGGTGAACGGGTGATGGACGAGTTCGTTCTGTCCACACCGGGCGAAATTACTGAGCAGGAACTGCTGAAAGCACTGCACGACGGCGGCGGGCATGAGTCCCATGTTTGGCCCACCACTGCTTTGGCCATGGCCGACGGCCAAACCAAGGCGCTGAGCCTCGCCACCCGGATCGCGGGGAATCCACAGGAGCTTCCCATGGTCGTCGCCGAGCTCCTGTCCGCAAAAGTAGTCCCGTTCGATCCTGAACGCCCCATACCGGAGGCGACCACCGCCGTCGGGCCTTCCTGCGACATCCTCAAAATCCCGACGGCGTGGCACGGCCCGCTGCTCTTCTCCAGACCCGGTGAGCCATTTTCACCCGCCGAATCGGCTCGGGCGCACAGGTTGGCCGAGCTAGCGGAAATCCTGGCGCACACTCCTGCCGTGCCCCGCCAAGCCGCCGGCACGTTGTAGCGTCCGCGACACATTCACCGCTTGCGGCTGCGGAGGCGGCCACCATGCGGTTGTCGTGCGAAGATTTCTCCGACACTTTCGCATCGCACTATTTCTTTCATTGGGGGACCCATGTCTGACAGCTCACCATCCAACGCGCCCGAATTCAGCGGGCGGGATGCACGGCCAACTCCGGAACCCCAATTCGGAATCCGCGTTCCAGCCGGGCAGGGTCCTGAAATCCCTTCCTGGCACCCTGAAGCCGCACCGTCCCAGCAGGACACCACCCAGTCAAAGCGGTTCAACACCTCGGCCGCTGGCTCTGTCTCCCGCGAGGACATCGGACGGGGTACCTTGTTCGCGTTGGCAGCGCTGCCGATCGGTGTCATTCTCTGGATGATCATTTGGAACCTCGGATGGATGTCATCCCTGGTGACCTACGCGGCCGCTTTTATGGCGGCAAAGTTCTATGTCATGGGTGCGGGCGCGCTGAGCCGCAAGGGTGTCTGGGTGGTGGCTGTCGTCACTGCTGCGACGGCGCTGGCATCCTTCCTCGGCGGGGTCTGGCTCGATGCCGTGAAGTTCCTGGGCCGCGAACCCCTGGCCATGGTGATGAGTTCGGAGCCGTGGGCCTTGATGGCCGACAACTTTGCGTACAACCCCGACTTCGTTGGCAGCTACATGGGTGATTTCCTGCTGGCACTCCTGTTCGGCGCCCTCGGTTGCTTCTTTACTCTCCGGCAGCTCTTCGCCGCAACCAAAGAGTCATAGGACGGCTTCCGTCAGGACGCGGTACCAGGGGAATATGCTGCCCTTGCCGAGAGGTGTCCGGGAGTTAGTCCTCGTCGATCTTTTCGAGAAGTTTCCCTAAAGCATCACGAATATCGTCGTAGTCGTACTGGCCGGCTCTGCTCTCAGCCGAGATGACACCACAGCGGTGAATCTTCTTGAAATCGCCGATGGGGAATTTGTAGTGGCCCTTTTGGTCCTGGGGATGATCGTCATCCACACCCAGGAACCACTTGGAGTACTCGGCGTGCCCGTGCTTGTCCAGAAAGGCGTTTTCATCCTTGGTGTCGGGAGCGTGTTCGCTCCAGTCATCGCGATTGTCCTTGACCACCTTGCCGTCGCGGATCAGGTGCTTTGCGTGGTCAAAAGCCTTCTTGTTGAGTTTCACGGTCATGACGCAGCCTCGCTTGGATGTGGCGGGTCGGCCTGGGTAAGGCAACTCGTACGGTCCAGCATAGGACTACCGCGGACTGCCCGAAAAGCCCCGGTGGTCCGCCCCGGATCGGTCCAAGACCTCAGCTCATGAGGCGTACCCAGAGGCCCGCGCCGCGTTCTTTCATCACCAGCCGACGTTGTGTGGCTCCTGCTTGAGCAAGCCACAGCACCGTGCCGTCAGCAGTGACCGCTTCCACCATGCCCTGATCCAGGATGTCGTTACCGTCCCAGATCTGGACCGTGTGCCCCACCAGCGTCCTCCAGTTGTTCACCCTCTTGCCCTGTGCCGGCCCAAAGCGCGACCCTTTCAGCGAATCCTCATTACCGTTCTGCAAATGGATGCCTCCTCGCCTGCTGTACAAATATTCCTTGAAAGGTTTCTGTACAAGAGGTGTGCCCGAGCGACTCAGTCCATGACGGAATTTCGCGGCCGAATTGACGAGAGATACGTCTCGTCTCCTAGAGCGCCTTCACCGCCCCCAGGACCTTAGTCAAGGATTCCTTCGCATCACCAAACAGCAGGGTGGTTTGGGGCTCATACAACAGTTCGTTCTCTATACCGGCAAACCCCGGACGCATTGAACGTTTGAGGAACACCACCTGACGGGCGTCGGCGACTTCCAAAATGGGCATTCCGTAGATTGGCGAACCTGAGGTGGTCTTTGCCGCAGGGTTCACAACATCGTTGGCGCCCACCACCAGGGCTACGTCGGTGGTCTTGAACTCCGAGTTGATGTCGCTCATCTCCTTCAAGGACTCATACGGCACATTGGCCTCCGCAAGGAGCACGTTCATATGGCCCGGCATGCGGCCCGCCACAGGATGGATGGCAAAGTCCACCTCAATTCCCCGTGATTCCAGGGCCAAGGCAAGCTCAGCGGCAGTGTGCTGACCCTGGGCGACTGCCAGGCCGTATCCCGGAACGATGATCACCCGCTGCGCATAGCCGAGCAATACTGCCACGTCTTCCGCGCTGGAGGAACGCACGGGCCGTTCGCTCACGGCAGTTGAGCCCGCGGTGGATCCACCTTTGAAGGCCCCGAACATGATGCCTGCGACGCTGCGTCCCATCGCGGCGGCCATGGCCCGGGTGAGGATGGTGCCCGAAGCCCCCACCAGCGTTCCGGCCACCACAAGGAGGACATTGCCCAGTACCAGTCCGGATGCCGCGACGGCCAGGCCAGTGAAGGCATTCAGGAGCGAAATGACAATCGGCACATCAGCGCCACCCACGGGGAGCACCAACAGGATTCCGGCAGCGAGACCCAACAGCAGCAGGACCAGCGCCAGTACCAAGGAGCCGTTCAGGATCACCACCACTCCAGCGCCCACGGCGGCCAGCAGCACCACAGCCATCAGGGCGGGCAGACCGGGGAACGTCACGGGCCGGGTAGTCATGAGCCCTTGAAGTTTGGCGAAAGTTACACCGGACCCGGCGAAGGACACCGCCCCCACCAGCAACGTGAAGACGATGGCCAGGCGGACCCACGGATCACTTGTATGAGAGAGTTCCAGCAACGCCACCAGGGCCGCAGCGCCACCACCCACACCGTTGAAGAGGGCCACCAGCTGGGGCATCTGCGTCATTTGCACCCGGCGGGCCACCGGCGCTGCGACGCCCGAGCCCACAGCTATGGCCCCAAGAATCCAAGGAATGTTGTCCAGTTTCACGGAGACAAACACCGTCACCACAGCCAGCAGGGCACCGAAGGCCCCAATGAGGTTTCCGCGCCGGGCAGTCCGTGGTGAATTCAGGCCCTTCAGGGCGAGAATGAAGCAGGCTGCCGCGGCGAGGTACAGAAGCGCCGTCCAGGTGGGATTGAGAAGCGTCATTGCCGGCGCTCCTTTTTGGCCGGCTCCACGGAGCCGCGATCTTGAGGAACTCCAGCGCTCGACGGCGGCCGTTGCCGTCCGCGGAACATCTCCAGCATCCGGTCGGTCACCACAAAGCCACCCACGAGGTTGGCCGTGGCAAGGACAACGGCCAGCAGTGCGACCACCAACACCCAGGGGTCAGCCGCCTGTCCTGCCACAATGATGGCACCCACCAGAATGATGCCGTGGATCGCGTTGGCACCGGACATGAGCGGTGTGTGCAGGGTGCTGGAAACCTTGGAAACAACCTCAAAACCGACGAACACCGCCAGGACGGTGATCGTCAGCAGGCTCATGCCATCCATCAGCGCACTCCTTCGCTGCCGAGTGCCGCAAGTGCTTCCGCAGTGGGTGCGTGCCGGACGTTGCCGTCGTGGGTCAGGCACGTTCCAGCCACCACTTCATCCGAAAAGTCGGGGGAAACCGCGCCGTCCCGCGTCATCAGGGCCAGGAGGTTGGCGACGTTCTTTGCGAACAACCGAGAGGCATCAGCGGGCATCGCCGACGCCGCGTCTTTGATTCCTACGAGTGTCACGGACCCCTGCCCGTCGCCGGTAGGGATGGGGACGTCCTGCCCTGGAATACTCCCCTCGACGTTCCCACCGGATTCGGCTGCCAGATCCACCACCACGGATCCCGACCGCATCCCTTGTACCATTTCGCGCGTCACCAAAAGCGGGGCGCGCCTTCCAGGTACGGCAGCTGTGGTGATCAGGACATCGGCCTGGGCCACGTGCGGTGACAAAAGCGCCCGCTGCAGGGCGCCCCTGTCCGCGCTGAGCTCCCTGGCATAACCGCCCGAAGCCTCTGCGGTTTCAAGGTCCAACTTGATGAATGTTCCTCCCATGGATGCCACTTCATCGGCCGATGCCGGCCGGATGTCATTCGCAGAAACCCGGGCGCCCAGCCTCTTCGCTGTTCCGATCGCCTGCAGACCGGCCACCCCTGCGCCGAGCACCAGCACACGGGCCGGCGGAATGGTCCCCGCTGCCGTCATGTACAACGGGAAGAACCGCGGGAGCCGCATGGCCGCCTCGAGGACGCAGCGATAACCTGCCACCAGGGCCTGCGAGGTGAGCGCATCCATGGACTGGGCACGCGATATTCGAGGAACCAGTTCCAGCGCAAAGGAGGTAATGCCCCCGGCGGCGAGCGCCCGCACTGTGGGCAACTCCGAGGACGGCGACCCCAATCCAACGGTGACCGAACCCCGGCGGAGAGCTCCCGCCGTCGACGGTTCCATGGCACGCACATGGCAGTAGACATCTAGTGTCCCGAGATCCAGTGACTGTACTACCGTGGCCCCTGCTGTGCGGTAGTCATCGTCGCTATGGCCGGAGGCCAGGCCGGCGCCGGACTCCAGTTCAACGTCAAGGCCCAGCCCCACCAATTGCTTCACCGTTTCCGGCGTTGCGGCAACACGTCGCTCACCGTCGAGCGTCTCGCGCGCTATGCCTGCCTTCACCAGCCACCCCTTTTCCGGAACCCTCCAGAACTCAGTTGGCATGAGTCTATGACTGCGAGGGGCCGGACGGGAGTAGGGGCTGCGCTATGTGCATAAGTCCACTAAGGTCGGTGGAAGCTGGGGGCAACCAGCCTCCCCACCGTCGACGAGCCGGTTCCGGCCGTGCCGTCGGAAAGGAACGCCACTATGGACACGTTCAAAATCGGTTACTTCGTCGGAAGCCTGGCAAGCACTTCCATCAACCGGGTCCTCTCCAAGGCCCTGATCAGCGTGGCACCGCCGGAACTCGAGTTCCATGAGATCGCCATCAAAGACCTTCCGTTGTACAGCTCGGATTACGACGCAGATTTCCCACCGGCGGGCCGGGAACTGAAGGAGGCCATCGCCGCGTCGGACGGAATCCTTTTCATCTCCCCTGAGTACAACCGCTCCATCCCTGGCGCCCTGAAGAATGCCATCGACTGGGGTTCACGCCCGTGGGGCACCAATTCCTTCGCGCGCAAGCCCACCGGAATCATTGGCGCATCGCCGGGCGGTATTGGAACGGCCGTGATGCAGTCGTCCATGCGCAGCGTGTTGAGCTTCCTGGACGCCCCGCAGCTGAATGCGCCTGAGGCTTACATACGCTTCGTCGCAGACGCGTACGACGACGACGGCTCGGTTAAGGACCCAGCAACGGCCGGGCTTCTGCGTCACTACATGGAGGAATACAGCGCGTTTGTGCAGCGCGTCCTTGCGGCGAACGCGCCGGGCCACATCGGTGATCAGGAGCCGGATTCCGCCAAGCTCACGCGGTAACGCCTCGTCGGGTGCCGCTTGCCGCGCCGACAGACGGCTGGCGGCCGGCGGCACCGGCAAAAGCATCCACAATTCCGGGTTGATCAGTATGCTTACTATATGAGAAGTCATGCTAGCAACCAGGAGGAACGATGCTTCGCAGATTGGCCATGACCACCCTTGCTTTGACCCTCTTAGCCGGGACCACAATCTCCACCACCGTTGCAGCGAACGCAGCCGTGGTGACGCAGGGCAGCGTAGCCGCCACCACCACCCCATCGCCTGAGCCCAGCAACCCCTCCGGACCTTCTACGGCGACACCTACAGCAGAGCCGACAACCGACGTCTCGAATCCCGCCGGCACCGGCCCGGCCAATCCAGGCACCAGCGAGACCGAGCAGCAAGAACAGACTCGTACCGACGTCGTTCCTTGGGTTCTGGCGGGAGTCGCGGCGGTCATCATCATCGCGCTGATCATTTGGACCCTGCGGAACCGGCGCGGGCGGGACAAGGGCATCAGCCACGAGCCGCGCTAGATGCACCCGCTAGACCCGACGTCGGGCGGTCTGGATGGACGCTAGGCGTCCCGGCGCCCCGCCGTCAGCCTGCCGATGATGCTGGTTTCCAGGCGCTCCAACAGGTGCCGTGGATTGTCATAGACTTCCGCGGCACCTGCGTCGCGCAGTTCGGCTTCACTGATTCCACCGCAGGTCAGTGCGATCACGGGTATGCCAATTGCGGCTCCGGCCTTCACGTCCCAGACTGCATCGCCAACGAAGACAGCGTCCTCCGGCGTGAGTCCCAGCTTTTCCAGGCAGGCCAGCAGGATGTCCGGGGCAGGCTTGCTCTCCTCGGCATCGTTGGAGCTGGTCCATGCGTCGATGGAGGACCCGGCGTCCAGGATGTGGCGGCTCACTTCCAGGTCGCGGTCCTGCGCTGAGGATGCCAGCCCCACGGCCAGCCCGGCGTCCGAGCAGGCGGCCAGGAGATCTTGGACTGATTCGAAAGGCCGCAGCGTGGGCCAGAACGTTGAGAACACGGCGCTGTGTGCGGACTTCAGCTCTTCCTGCATGTCCTCGGTACAGTCCGGGACCAGGCTCTGAATGAGCTTGTCCCCTCCCATGCCTACGCGCCGGTGGATGGCGGACATCTCGATGTCCAGCCCTTCGCGCCGGAAAGCCTGCCACCACGCCATGGCGTGGAAGTAGCTGGAGTCGATCAGGGTTCCATCCACATCGAAGAGAACGCCACGCTGCTTTTTTATTGCTCCGTCATATTTTAGTGCTCCGTCAGCTGCCACAGTTGACCACCTTCGATGGGGTTCGCGCTTGTGATTGGGCTCGCGCCTGGACTTGCTCGCCCTGCGCTGCCAGCGCCGAGTCGATCACAGGCTCCTCCAACATCAGAACGGCATATCGCTCAGCCGAAGCCGGGCGAAGCAGGCCCGTCCCCGCAACTTCCCTGATCGCCGCGACTCCCTCAACAGCCTCATCCATGGTGGAGAACTGCTTGGAGAGTCCCATCA
The DNA here is from genome assembly GCF_044756605.1 of Paenarthrobacter sp. NPDC091711. Lineage (NCBI taxonomy): Bacteria > Bacillati > Actinomycetota > Actinomycetes > Micrococcales > Micrococcaceae > Paenarthrobacter > Paenarthrobacter sp. NPDC091711. Next base: position 173,613 of record NZ_JBIVTF010000003.1, on the reverse strand, counting down.
GCACGTCATCGCCGTCCACCATCAGAATCCGAAATTCCCCATCAGGCGTTTCAACCAGTTCCAAATGCCCGGCCATCGCTACCTCCTCGTCTTCGATGCCAACCAGCATAGTAAGACTACTTAGTATAAACCTCTCAGTAATATTGCGTCACGCGGGAAATAGGCGTGTGCAACTTATTGTTGGCAGGAACATGACAACAATCGGAATCATCGGTGCAGGACACATTGGCAGCCAAGTCGCACGAAAGGCAGTGGAACTCGGCTACGACGTCGTCATCAGCAACTCACGGGGACCCGAAACCCTCAGTGAACTGGTCACGGAACTTGGGCCGCGTGCCCGTGCGGCTACGGCAGCCGAGGCAGCAGCGGCGGGCGATTTCGCCGTCGTGACCGTTCCCCTGAAGAACTACCAGGGCATCCCCACGGAGCCGCTGGAAGGCAAGATCGTCATTGACACCAACAACTACTACTGGGAGCGCGACGGCCACATTCCCGCGCTGGACAACGGCGAGGCAACGACGTCCGGGCTCCTCCAGAAGCACCTGCCCACGTCCAAGGTAGCCAAGGGCTTCAACCACATCTTCGCCAAGGACATCACCACCGACGGCACCCCCGCCGGCACCCCAAACCGACGTGCACTGGCCACCGCGAGCGACTTCCCCGAAGCCGCGGACCTGGTCACCAAGCTGTACGACGAGTTCGGCTTCGACACCGTCAACATTGGCCCGCTCGAGGACAGCTGGCGTGTGGAGCGCGACCGTCCCGCCTACGTGATCCGCCAGAACGCGGAGGAATTGCGGGACAACCTCGCCAAGGCGCCGCGCACCGTCTAACCCACAACGCACGACGGCGGGCAAGCGGCTTACGCTTGCCCGCCATCCTTTTTGGGAGGTTCTTTCCGTAGAGTGGGGCGCTTCCAATTTCTGGTGGGAAACCGTGTCACGAATCGGGTCCGGACCGCACTTTATGGATGGCTGCCTCCTCGGATGCCCTGCGCATTGGGCATCCGGGGAGGCAGCTGCCCCTTTGTGCCCCGAACCCAAGGAGTCCCGTGTCCACCAAAATCTCTAACTGGCCCGCAGCAACACCCATGTGGGTGGACCTGGGTGTCGACGACCTCAACGCGGCGAAGGCCTTCTACTCGGATCTATTCGGCTGGGAGTTCGTATGCGGCGGTCAGGACTCCGGGGATTACCTCCTGGCGCACGTCGGCGGGCGTGCTGTTGCGGGGCTGGGCCCCAAACAGGATCCGGGCATGCCCACCGTCTGGACCACGTTCCTGGCCTCGGACGATGTGGACGTCACGTCCAAGAAGGTAGTTGCCGCCGGCGGACAGCTGATGGCACCCCCGTTCGACGTCATGGACTCCGGCCGCATGGCCTTGGCCGTCGATTCCGTCGGCGCGGTCTTTGGGGTGTGGCAAGCCGGCAACCACATTGGGGCGGAACGCGTCAACGAGCACGGTGCCCTGTGCTGGAATGAGATCCACACCCACGACTACGCTGCAGCGCGAGCCTTCTACGCCGAGGTCTTCGATGTCAGCTACCAGGACTCCACTGAAGAAGGCCTGGTCTACTCCACCATCCGGAGGCCACTGGACGGCCGTGAGGTGGGCGGCGTCCACCACGACTCCGACCTCTCCGAGCACACGCCCGGCCACTGGTCCACGTGGTTCGCCAGCGACTACGTGGACGGCACTGCCACGCGGGCGTTGGAGCTTGGCGCCACCCTCCTGAGGCCCGTTGCTGAAAGTCCGATGGGACGCATGGCTCTTGTCCAGGCTCCGCAGGGCGAAATTTTCGGCATCATCGACGCACCCCGCACCAGCGAGTAGCCGCGAACACCAGGCGAAGCGTCAGGCTACGGCCGGATCCAGAGCCTCGGCAATGACCTCGTGCGCATGTGCAGCGGCCAGGGGTGATGCCAGGCGATGAACCGCCTGGAACGTCCTGCGGACCGCGGGGCCATGCCACTCGGGTGGAAGGTAATCGGCAGGCAGGTTCGGGTCCCGGTAGGGGAACCGTCGCCACATGGTGAGCATCGGGATGTAGTAGCGGAAAGCATCACGCCGCAGCTCTTCCGTGGACTCGGCCAAGGCAACCTCCGGATCCTCGCCCACCCGTTCGGTCCACTGCTGCCCGGCGTCGTTGTACAGCTCAAGGAACTCGGTGAACTGCTCATCGAGTTCCTTGAGGTCCCACCATTCGGAGATTTTGGGTCTCATGGGGCCGTCAAAGACGTAATCGCTGCGGAACAGGTCCACAAACTCGATCAGACCGCTTGCTGTCAGCAGGTCCCGCGCTTGCTCCAGCTTGTGGGCCGGCGCGATCCAGACACCGCTGGCCACCGAACCAAATCCCAATCCTGAAAGGGCGGAACGCAACTGGTGCCTGCGGTTACGCATCGATTCCGGCACGGAGAACACCGCAAGCACCCACGTGTCCACCGGTGCAGGTTGTTCCGGGGCAAAAATCCGCCGGTCGCCTTCGCGGAAAACATCGCTGACAGACTCGGAAATCTTGTACTTGGCGATGCCGCCCTCACGGACGCTCTTCAGCACGCCCTTGGCTTTGAGCCTGGACACCGACGACCTCACCCCGGGGGCGTCGTAACCCAGAGAACCCAGCATGGAAATCAGCGCCGAAACCGGCAACGCATCGCCCGCGTTCCGGCCGTAGAGGCCGAAGATCGTGACGAGCAACTGCTGGTGACGCACTGGGGGTGCCGGGACGGCGAACATCGAAAGGGTCCTCATTTCCGCGCCGCACAGCAGGCGCAAGTCCAGTTCATCATAGGTGCGGGATCCTCTGTGGTCGGCGTAGGCTGAGCGGCGTCCCGGCACTTATTCCTTGGAGGTCCCCACCATGACTGATGCGCCAAGCTACCCCGTTGGGGCGCCCTGCTGGGTCGAGTCACTGCAACCCGACGTCGGGAAAGCCGTAACGTTCTACGGCTCATTGTTCGGGTGGACGTTCGACGACGCGTCACCCGCTGGTTACCGCGTTGCCCGGCTCGACGGACGACGCGTGGTTGGAGTGGGGCAGGCCCCGCCCATGCTTGACCGCGGTGCGTGGGCCACATACTTCCTCGTGGCGGACCTCGACGAATCGGCGGCTCTCATCGCTGAGAGCGGCGGAAGCCTTCTCGCTGGGCCCGTAGACGCCGGAAACGCCGAGCGTACAGCACTGTTCGCCGATCCCAGTGGGGCGCCTTTCGGAATACGTGAAGGCAGCGCCCCCACCGTGGCGGAGATCGTCGATTCGCCTGGTGCTTGGCAGATGAGCGCCCTGCACACCCCGGATATGACCAGCGCAGAGAAGTTCTACGCAACTGTTTTTGCTTGGCGGCTTGAGATGGCACCCGGCTCGGGCGTGGGGCTGTGGCGACTGGCCGGCAGCACCCGGCGGGCCAACCATCCAACCCTGCCGGATGACGTGGTTACCGTAGCGACGTTGGCCAGCCCCGGGGCCGGCGTGCCACCCCACTGGGCTGTCAACGTTCAGGTGTCCGATGCCGATGCTGTGTCCAGCCGTGTGGTGGAGCTCGGCGGTTCGCTGCTGATGCCGCCAACAGACGCCCCGGGCTTCCGTAATGCCGTGCTGGCCGATCCCAGCGGCGGAGTACTCGCCATCAGCCAGAACGTCGAGGCCTGAACCGGATCCGCCGAGGCGCCGGCATTGTCGTTAACTGTCACCTCGCGGGGGTAACGGCCCGGACCAGATGCTCCGGCCAGGGCTGCGCCGAGGTAGTGCCGTGGGGGACGTGCACCGTGGTGACCGTCCCGTACGCGGCCACCTCACCGGCGTCGGACATCACCTCAAAGGCGAGCGTCAGCGAGGTCCGGCCAAGCGCGTGGATCTTCACCGTGGCGGTGATGCGCTGGCCGAACCACAGCTTGGCCTTGTAATTGATGACTTGCTGGACTCGCGGGGCGTTGGGGAAATAGTCCGGCAGCTTCAACTTTCGGAACAGCTCGGCCTCCGCAGCCTCAACCCAGCGCAGGATGGCCGAGTTGTGCTGGTGTCCGGAGGCGTCGGTGTCCACCCATTCCACCGTTCGCTCGACGCACGCCTCCGGAAACCTGTCCATGATTGCTCCTAGCGGGCGCTGACGGTGGCGTCGTCGGGGTCGACGTCGACGGCGGCTACGGGCAGCTCAGGCTGGGGCTTGGGAATCATCGCCACCGCGCCGGCTGCCAGTACCGCGATGCCTGCGAAGATGGCGAAGTTGGCCTCAAAGGGCAGCTTGGAACCTGCGATCCAACCACCGATCAACGGTCCGGAAATGGCACCCAGTCGGGCGAAGCTCAACGCCCAGCCGGTTGCCGTGCCGCGGACCTTGGCCGGGTAGTAATCGGCGATGTAGCCCGTCAGGACCAGCGATGTGGAGATGGAACCGACCCCGGCGAAGGCCACGAACAGCAGGTTCACCACCATGGTGTTGGGGAAGACCAGGAGCATGATGCCCAGGCCGCCCAGGATGTAGAACACCACCAGAATGAGCTTCTTGCCGTACTTGTCCGCCGCCCGGCCAAGGAGCAAGCCACCAATGGCCGAGGCAAGGCTGAAGACCAGGAGGAACGTCAGGGACGAGCCCAGGTCATAGCCGGCCTTCTTCATGATGCTCGGCAACCAAGTGTTCAATCCGTAAACCAGCAGGAGGCCCAGGAACAGGGAGATCCAGAAGAAGACGGTGGAGCGCAGGTACTTCATGGAGAACATGGTGGTGATGGTCTTCCACCAAGGATCCGCCGCCTGCGCACCTGAGGGGGCAACGGCAACCACTGGCCGGTAGTCGGTGATCTGCAGCTTGGCGGCCAGGGACTTGGCCTCGGACTTCCGGCCCTTTGACTCCAGGAATTCCAAGGATTCAGGCAGGAACTTCCAGATGATCGGAATCAGGACCACCGGTGCGGCACCGATGGCGATCACCGCACGCCAGCCACCCATGGGCAGGACAAACAGGGCTGCCAGTGCGGCTGCCACAATACCCAGCGAGTAGCCGGAGTACATCAGGCCGTAGTTGTATGAGCGCTTGTTCGGCGCCGAGTATTCAATGGTCAGGGCCGCTGCCACCGGAATGACACCGCCCATGCCCAGGCCGCCAATGAGCCGGAACAGGCCGAAAAGTTCCGGCGTCGGAGCCCACGCTGCGCCGGCCTGGGTGAGCGTGAAGATCACCATGGAGGCCAGGAGCATCTTCTTCCGGCCCACGAGGTCGCTCAGCGTGCCGATGAAGAGGGCACCAATAAGCATGCCGATCAGAGCATATGAACCGAGTCCGCCCAGTGCCAGCGGGCTAAGGTTCCATTCCTTGTACTCGGCAAGGGCGGGGAGGATCGCTCCCAGGACGCCGACGTCGTAGCCTTCGGCGAGGATCGCGAGCCAGCAGCAGAACAACACCAGGCCGGTGGTCTTCTTGGGCACGTTCCAGTTATTAACTGGTGCGGTGGCCATGGCTACTTCACCAAAACCGATGCAGCGGCTGACTCGGGAGTCCAGCGGAGGTGGGTGTTGACCTCGTCAAGGTCCGCTTCCTTCAGCAAGGACAGACGGGGACGGACGGCGTCAGTGCGTGAGCTCGGTGGCTTGCGGCGGCCCGCACGGAACTGCGGGATCCACTGGGCACCGGGGCCTTGGTATTCCTGTTCGGCCGCAGCATGCAGCGTCCACTGGGGGTCGTAAAGGTGCGTGCGGCCCAGAGCGATCAGGTCCGCGCGGCCTGCGAGGAGGATGGAGTTCACGTCATCGTAAGTGGAGATGGCGCCGACGGCGATGACAGCCACGCCTGCCGGTGCGGCAACTTCCTGACGGATGCGGTCGGCGAACGGCGTCTGGTAGCTGCGGCCGAAAGCGGGCTTCTCTTCCTTGGCCACCTGTCCGGTGGAAACATCCAAACCGGCAGCACCGTGCTCAACAAAGGCCGCGGCGATGGCCACAGAATCGTCGGAGGTGTTGCCGCCCTCGATCCAGTCGGTGGCGGAGATGCGCACGGTCACAGGCTTGCCGGCAGGCCAGGCCGCGCGAACGGCGTCGAACACTTCCAACGGGAACCGCAGCCGGTTCTCCAAGCTGCCGCCGTATTCGTCGGTCCGCTTGTTGGACACCGGCGACAGGAAAGAGGACAGCAGGTAGCCGTGAGCGGCATGGATCTCCAGGAGATCGAAGCCTGCCTCCTCGGCACGAACCGTGGACGCGACGAACTCCGCCTTGATGGCGTCCATGCCCGCGCGGTCAAGCTCCACGGGGGTCTGGTTCTCAGCGCTGTACGGCAGGGCGGAAGGACCTACGGCGGTCCAGTTACCGGACTCGAGGGGCTGGTCGATGCCTTCCCACATGAGCTTGGTGGAGCCCTTGCGGCCTGAGTGGCCCAGCTGAGCGCCGATCTTGGCGGTGGAACGGCTGTGGACGAAGTCCACGATTTCCTTCCAGCTGTCCCGCTGCTCATCCGTGTACAGGCCACTGCAGCCTGGGGTGATGCGGCCCGCTGCGGAGACGCAGACCATTTCGGTCATCACCAGGCCGGCACCGCCGAGGGCCTTGGAGCCGAGGTGGACCTTGTGGAAGTCGCCCGGAACGCCGTCAGTAGCTGAGTACATGTCCATTGGGGAGACCACAATGCGGTTCTTCAGCTCCAGCCCACCAATGCGGAAGGGCTGGAACATGGCCGGTGCCACCTCGCTGAGGCCCTGGGATTCAGCAAAGTCGCGGTCCACGGCATCGGCGAACTCAGGATCGCGGAGGCGCAGGTTTTCCTGGGTGATGCGGCGGCTGCGGGTGAGCAGGTTGAACGCGAACTGCGTAGGGTCCTGGTCCTTGTACTGACCGATGCGCTCGAACCACTCCAGCGATGCCTGCGCGGCGCGCTGGGTGGACGCGACCACGGGCCGCCGCTCCGCCTCGTAGGCAGCCAGTGCCGACTCAACATCAGCGTGCTCGTGCAGGCACGCAGCCAAGGCAAGCGAGTCTTCCATGGCCAGCTTGGTGCCCGAACCGATGGAGAAATGGGCCGTGTGGGCGGCGTCGCCCAGCAGCACCACGTTGTTATGGCGCCAGTTCTCGTTGCGGACCGTGGTGAAGTTGATCCACTTGGAGTTGTTGGTGAGGACTTCGTAGCCGTTCAGTTCCTCTGCGAAAATCTCGCGGATCTTGGCGATTGCTTTCTCGTCCGAAACGCCGGGAGGGAAGACCTCGTTGGCGGTCTCGTCGAATCCGGCCGCGTGCCACACATCCTGGTGCATTTCCACAATGAACGTGGAGCCCTCATCCGAGTAGGGGTAGCCGTGGATCTGCATGACGCCCCACTCGGTTTCCTTCACGAAGAACTTGAAGGCCTCGAACACCTGGTTGGTACCGAGCCACATGAACTTGTTGGTGCGGGGATCAAGGTCCGGTTTGAAGGACTCTGCGTACTTAGCGCGAATCTGCGAGTTGATGCCGTCAGCTGCCAGCACAAGATCGTAGTTGGCTTCAAGCTCTTCAACAGCCGGAGCCGTGGTGCTGAAACGAACATCCACGTTGAGTTCGATGCAGCGGCGCTGCAGCAGTTCCAGCAGTTCCTTGCGGCTCATGGCAGCGAAGCCCTGGCCGCCCACGGTGATCATTTCGTCCCGGAAGTGGATGTCGATATCTGACCAACGGGCAAAGCGGCGGCTCATGTATTCGGCCACCACGGGATCAGCATTGCCGATGCCGCCCAGCGTTTCATCGGAAAACACGACGCCGAAGCCAAAGGTGTCGCTGGCAGCGTTGCGTTCCCAGAGGGTGATGTCGTGTGACGGGTCCAGCTGCTTCATGAGTGCTGCGAAGTACAGGCCGCCGGGGCCGCCTCCAACGATTGCGATTTTCATGGGTGTTGCTCCTTCTCAGGCCTGGCTCTGGCCGGCGGGGGTAAGTTGTTCGGTCTGGCTCCCGGTTTTGTCCTGCGAGAGGACCCTGTCGCGGAGCTTGAAGTGCTGGAGTTTGCCGCTGGGATTGCGGGGCAGTTCATCGACGAAGCGAACATCCCGCGGGTACTTGTACGGGGCGATGGTTTGCTTCACGAAGTCCTGGATTTCCTTGCGCTTCCCCGCATCGCCAGTGACGCCTTCGCGCAGGACGACGAACGCGCAGACGATGCTGCCGCGCTCCTCATCCGGGATCCCGATGACGGCGTTTTCCACCACGTCCGGGTGCTGATCGATGGCCGTTTCAACCTCGGGCGCACCGATGTTGTAGCCGGAGGAGACAATCATGTTGTCCGAGCGGGCCTGGTAGGTGAAGTACCCGTCGGCGTCCATGGAGAACGTATCCCCGGTGACGTTCCAGCCACGGACCACATAGTTGGCCTGCCGGGCGTCATCCAGGTAGCGGCAGCCGGTGGGGCCAATAACGGCAAGGCGGCCGATGCTGTTGGGGCCGAGTTCGTTGCCGTCGTCGTCCAGGATGGTGGCACGGAAGCCCGGCACGGCGCGGCCGGTTGTTCCGGGGCGAATATCGTCCCCCGCTGCGGAAATGAAGACGTGCAGCATCTCCGTGGCGCCAATCCCGTTGACCAACCGCAAACCCGTCGCCTCATGCACGGCTTCCCAGGTTTCCTTGGAAAGGTGCTCACCCGCAGAGACTGCAATGCGCAGGCCACGGAGGAGATCGCCGCGCTTCTCTTTCAAAATCGCCCGGTAGGCCGTGGGCGCGGTGAAGAGGATGCTGGCACCTGCTGCGGCTGCGGCTTCAGCCAGTTCCACGGGGCCGGCCTTCTCGGTGAGGAGCGAAGACGCGCCAAACCGGAGCGGGAAGACCACCAGTCCGCCGAGCCCGAACGTGAACGCCAACGGCGGGGAACCGGCGAAGACGTCATCCGCCGTGGGCTCCAGGATGTACCGGGCGAAGGTGTCAGCATTGGCCAGGATGTCCCGGTGGAAATGCATGGTCACCTTCGGCACACCGGTGGTGCCCGACGTCGGACCCAGCAGGGCAACGTCGTCCGCGGCTGTGTCCACTGCCGTGAACTTGCCGCTCTTGTGCTCGCAGCGCGAGGCGAGGTCGCCGTCGTCGTCGAATCCGTTGCCGGCCCCGTACGTCAGTACCTTGACCTCATCCCCCGCCGCAATTGCGAGCTCGTCCACGAACCGGTGATCGGAGATGGCCACCGTCGGCTTAGTGAGCTGGATGAGCGTGGAGACCTCTGTGGAGCGCAGCATGGGCATGGTGGTGACCACTACGGCGCCGGCTTTCAGAACCCCCAGCCAGACGGCGACGATCCACGGATTGTTGGGGCCACGCAGCAACACGCGGTTGCCGGGGACAACCCCGAGGTCTTCGGTGAGCACCTGCGCCACCTGATTGGAGCGCTGCTGGAGCTGACCATAGGTCCAAACAGAGCCATCGGGTGTCCACAGGGCCGGGCGGTCGGCGCCGTACTTTTCGACAGCGTCGTCGATCAGCACCGCTGCAGCATTGAGCCGCTCCGGGTAGTTGAGTTCCGGGAGGGTGAATTCAAGCGCAGGCCAGGTATCGGCGGGCGGCAGGTGGTGGCGGGTGAACGTGTCCACGTGGGCCGATGGCATCATGCTCATGGCCGTTCCTTTCAGTGGTGCGTCGTTGAAGCGGATGATTGGGGGGTGGGAAAAAGCTGTTCAGGAGCCGGCGCGGATCATGCCCTCTTGGGCGACCGTAGCGAGGAGCCTGCCTTGGCGATCGAAGAAGCGGCCCATGGCGAGGCCCCTGTTGCTTTGACCGGAAATGGCCTCCTGGGCGTAGAGCACCCAGTCGTCCGCGCGACCGTCCCGGTGGAACCACATGGAGTGGTCCAGGCTGGCGGTGGCGAGTCCGGGGCTGGACCACGTGAGTCCGTTCACCCGGAGCAGCGGCTCCAAAATGGTGTAATCGCAGACGTAAGCCAAAGCTGTGCGGTGGAGGTCGGCGTCGTCGGGCAGGGCGTCGAAGGCTTTGACCCAAATCGCCTGCTGCGGCACTGAACCGCCTTCGAGTTCGATATATACCGGACCGGGAATATGGCGCATATCGAAGCTGCGGCCCGCAGACCAGTACTCCGCTGCTTTGCCGTCCACGCCGTCCAGCGCTTCCGCCGCGGTCCGCAGCGAGTCAGGCTCGACGGCGGCAGGAGGCTCAGGCTGGAAGTCCGGGCCGTCTTCGGGAACCTGGAAGGAACCCATCGCGGCATATACAGGCTTGCCGTTCTGGAAGCCCCGAACCGTGCGGGTGGAATACCCGCGGCCATCCCGCAGGCGCTCCACTTCGTAGCGGACACTGGAACCGATATCCACGGGGCGCATGAAGTAGCTATGCATCGAGTGCAGAGTCCTGTCAGCATCAACGGACCGCATCATTGCGGCCGCAGCCTGTGCCACCATGTCTCCACCATAGGCTTTTGGCCACGGCACGTACTGGGTGGTTGCTTCATAGGCTTCGTCGAAGACCTCTGCCGTTGTGGGCGTTAGGTCAACTGCCTTGAGGAACGTCTCGGACGTCAGGGTTCCAGTGATCATGGCTTAGGCCCGGCGGTAGTCGGCGAGGGTTTCGTCGGCTACGTCCTCAAGGTTGACCACCAGGTTCTCCGGCGTGCGTGCGGTGAGCCAGACGAGTTCTTCCGTGATGGACATGTTGGCCTCGACGTGGGGCATGAATGGCGGCACGAAAACCCAGTCGCCGGCCTTCATGTCAATGAACTCCGAGTAGTTCTCGCCGAAGTAGATCCGGCCGTGGCCGCGCAGCACGTAGCCACCGGTCTCAGCCTCGCCGTGGTGGTGCGGGAGGGAGCGGTAACCGGGGGTGTTGGACACCTGGCCGAACCAGATCTTGGTTGCCGGGGTGTGCTGGATGCTGACGCCGGAGACGCGGATGCAGTCCCCCGACTGGGCAGTGTTGGTATCTTCTGCGCCGGCGCGCGTGACAACAGGGACAACCTTGCCGTCAGCCTGGGCGTAGATGGAGTTATCGCCTTCGAGGCGGTATTCGGTGGTGGTCTGACTCATGGGTCTCTCCTTCGTGTGGGGTGACGCTTTGCGGGGTGGGACTTAGACGGTGGCGGCGACGGGCGCGTGGATCCGGAACTGGTTTTCCAACCGGCCGATCCCGTCGATTTCGGTGGTGAGGACGTCGCCGTCCTTGAGGAAGCGCGGCGGGGTCATTCCCATGCCCACTCCCCCGGGAGTTCCGGTGAGGACGAGATCGCCGGGGCGCAGGGTGGTGAACTGCGAGATGTAGGACAGCAGCTGCGCGGGGCCGAACACCAGAGTGCTGGTGTTTCCCTCCTGTACCAGCTCGTCGTTGACGTAGCCGCGCACGTCGAAGTGCTGCCCGGCTTCATCGGCGGTCAGCATGACCGGACCAACAGGGGTGGTGCCGTCCCAGGCCTTGCCCTGGAACCACTGCAAGGTCCGGTTCTGCCAGTCACGCATGGAAACGTCGTTTGCCACGGTGTACCCGGCAATGGCCTCACGGGCCTGGTCTTCGTCAGCGCGGAACAGTTCAGAACCGACGACGACGGCCAGCTCGGCTTCCCAGTCGACGCGCCCGCTGCCGTGGACTTCCACAGCGTCGTTTGCTCCGATAAGAGTGTCCGCGTACTTGGCGAAAAGGGTGGGGAACTCAGGAAGTTCACGACCCATTTCCTGGATGTGGTCGCCGTAGTTCAAGCCGCAGCAAATGACCTTGCCCGCGCGGGGCAGGAGCGGCGCGAGGTCTGCGTCAGCTGCGGCGATGACGGTCTGATCCTTGGACGCGGCAGCCCCCTCCACCACAGCACGCCAATCCGCCTGCGCCAGGAGTTCCCCCACGTCAGTGGCGGGCAACGCGAGGTAGGAGGCGGCGCCCGTGGCGAGCGCCGCCGTCGTACTTCCGCCGGCCGTGCGCAAGGTGGCTAGTTTCATTGCGGGTTCCCTTCGAGTTTTTGTGATGTGTCGACTTTTTTACGATCGTCACATATGCTCAACGTAGCACGGCGGAAATGATCTGCACAGAGGCTTTCCAAAAGTTTTTTGCAGTTGCCACAACAAGGAGGAACAGCATGAGCCACATAACGATCAACCCGGAATCGCTGCCCAAACCATCGGGCTTTGCCCACGGAATCCTGGCCGGCAACACCGTTTTCCTGGGCGGCCAGACGGCCCTGGACAAGAACATGAACATCGTTCCCGGCGGGATCGTGGAGCAGTTCACCCAGGCGTTCACCAACGTTTTGACCACGCTTCGCGAAGCCGGCGGGCAGCCGGAAGACCTGGTCAACGTGACCATCTACCTCACGGATGTGGACGACTACATGGCGAACGGACGGGAGATCGGGCGCATCTGGCGCGACATGGCCGGTTCGCAGTACCCCGCCATGGCCGGCATCGGTGTCACGCGCCTCTGGCAGAAAGAGGCCCTGATAGAAATCCAGGGCATCGCGGTGATCCCGGAGCGCTAAGCCTCTGGAGTTTTTGTACAGATACCGCCCCTAAAACCGCTTCTAAAGGACATTATCTGTACAAAAACTCCCCGCCATGACGCAGGATTGGCCTATGGGAACCGTCACCGAATACCTGGAAAGCGTCACCGAGGACAACCGCTCCATCCTGGAACGGATTGTGGGGATAGCCCGCGAACTCGCGCCCGATGCCGAAGAAGGCGTCAGCTACGGCATGCCCGCGCTGCTGGTTGATGGCAAGGGCTTCCTGAGCGTTCTGGAGACGAAGAAACACTTGGCCCTGTACCCGTTCAGCGGGCAGATCCTGCCGGAAATGTCGGAGGAGCTCGGCGGATATTCGTGGTCGCCCGGGACGCTGCGGTTTTCCGCGGACAACCCCGTGCCGGACTCCATGGTGCGCCGGATCCTGGAAACCAGGTTGGCGGCAATCCGGAAGTAATCAGTGCTTCGCGGACACGTCCTGTGAAATGGCGTTGGCCGTGGCCACCACTTCCTGCCGCACCGCATCGAGGTACTTCGCCGGATCCGGCTGCGCTGCGACCGCCTGCGCCTGCAAGGACACATTGATCGCAGCCACATTGTCGCCGTTGTTGTGGTTCCACACCGGGGCTGCGATGGACATGAGGCCGATTTCCAGCTCCTGGTCCAGCAGGCACCAGCCTTGCGCACGGACATGCTCGACGGCGGCCCTCAAGTCGGGCGCGCTGGCGACGGTTCGCGGCGTGAGCGGGGTGAGTTCCGCCGTCGAGAGGTACGCCTCAAGCTTGGCCTGCGGCAATCCGGCAAGCAGAACGCGCCCCATGGACGTTGCATAAGCCGGGAAGCGGGTGCCTACCGTAATCCCAACGTTCATGATCCGGCGCGTGGCAACGCGGGCCACGTAGAAAATGTCCGGCCCGTCCAGAACCGCGGCGGAGGTGGATTCCCCCAATTTCAGGCTCAGCTGCTCCAGGTGCGGCTGTGCCAACTGCGGCAAAGACAGCGCCGAAAGATACGAGTAGCCGAGCTGCAACACCTTTGCCGTCAGGGCGAAGGTCTTACCGTCGGTGCGGACGTAGCCGAGCTCAACGAGGGTGTGCAGGAAGCGCCTGGCCGTGGCGCGCGTCAGATCCGTGCGGGCAGCGACTTCGCTGAGTGTCATCACCGGGTTGTTCGCGTCGAACGCCCGGATCACGGCGAGCCCGCGGGCCAGCGACTGGACATACTGGTCGCTTGCCTGGGGGGTAACTGCGGAATCGCTCATGGTTACCAATCCTAGAGCGCGTTGCGGGGCCCGCTCTGCGCGTTAAGTTCGCGAAATAGCGCGCAGAGCGGGCCTCACAACGTGCTGGGGAGGACGTTGCGGGGCCTACTCTGCCTTGGCCTTCAGGGGCAGCGGCACGAGCTCCTGGATTTCTTCGAAGGTGCAGCCGAAGGTCTCGCGGACCGTGACGCCGTCGGGGCCTGTGAGGAACACGGCTTTGTCCGTGTACACGCGGGTGACGCAGCCGACGCCGGTGACCGGGTAGGTGCACTGCTCCACGAGCTTGGACACGCCCTCACGGGTCAACAAAGTCATCATCACGAACACGTCCTTGGCGCCGGTGGCAAGGTCCATTGCGCCACCGACGGCGGGGATGGCACCCGGGGCTCCGGTGTGCCAGTTGGCTAGATCGCCGTTGGCGGAGACCTGGAACGCGCCGAGAACGCAGATGTCCAGGTGCCCGCCACGCATGATCGCGAACGAGTCGGCATGGTGGAAGTACGAGGCTCCGGGCAGCTCAGTGACGGGAATCTTACCGGCGTTGATCAAGTCTTCATCGATCTCATCACCAACAGCTGCCGGGCCCATGCCGAGCATCCCGTTCTCCGTGTGGAGCGTGATGTTTTGTTCCTCGGTGAGGTAATTGGACACGAGAGTGGGCTGGCCGATGCCCAGGTTCACGAACGAACCCGGGGCGATGTCGCGGGCCACCAACTGGGCGAGCTCGTCGCGGCCCAACGGCTTTTCCGAGGTCTGGATGCTGGTTTGGGTGCTCATGATCAGGCCACCTTCTCTGCGCTGGAACCGCTGACGCGGACCACGCTGTTGACGTAGATACCGGGTGTCACCACGTTCTCCGGATCCAACGAACCGGTAGGCACGATCTCCGAGACCTGCACGATGGTGTGCTTGGCAGCGGCGGCCATGATGGGGCCGAAGTTCCGGGCGGTCTTGCGGTACACGAGGTTGCCCTTGCCGTCCGCTTTGAGTGCCTTGATAAGCGCGACGTCGGCGTGGATCGGCGTCTCGAACACCTGCCACTTCCCGTCCAAGAACCTGCTCTCCTTGCCCTCAGCCAACGTGGTGCCGTAGCTGGTGGGAGTGAAGAAGCCGCCGATTCCGGCACCAGCGGCCCGGATACGCTCGGCCAGGTTGCCCTGCGGAACCAGTTCCAGCTCAATCTCGCCGGCGTGATACTTGGCGTCGAAGTGCCAGGAATCGGACTGCCGCGGGAAGGAACAGATCATTTTGCGGACCCGGCCTTCCTTGATCAGCAACGCCAGTCCTTGGTCGCCTTGGCCGGCGTTATTGTTGACCACGGTCAGGTCCTTCGCGCCGCAGTCCATGAGGGCATCGATCAGTTCGAACGGCTGCCCGGCGTTGCCGAAGCCTCCGATCATCACCGTGGACCCGTCCTTGATGCTGGCGACAGCCTCGCCCACAGTGTCAATGAAATTCAGCATGACTCTTACCCCTTCTATGCCGACGCGCCGGCAGTGACGTTTTCGAGCACCACGGCAAGGCCTTGGCCCACGCCGATGCAGATCGCAGCAACGCCCCAGCGCTGGCCGGAAGCCTGCAGGGAGCGGGCCAGCGTGCCCAGGATGCGGGTACCGGACGCACCCAGCGGGTGACCCATCGCTATTGCGCCACCGTGCTGGTTCACGATCCCGGGGTCAATCCCCCACGCGTCAACGCACGCCAGCGATTGCGCGGCGAACGCTTCGTTAAGTTCGACGGCGCCCACCTGGTCCCAGCCGATGCCCGCCTTCGCGAGGGCCTTGTTCGCGGCCTCCACCGGGGCGAACCCGAAGAACTGGGGATCATTGCCGTGCGCGCCACGGCCTGCGATGCGGGCCAGCGGCTCCAAACCAAGAATCCCGGCAGCAGCCTCCGAACCGATCCACGCAGCCGAAGCACCATCAGACAACGGCGAGGCGTTCCCGGCGGTGACCGTGCCGCCGTCGGGCCCGTCAGACTCCGCCCGGAACACGGTCTTCAACCCGGCAAGCTTCTCCGCCGAAGAACCGGCACGGATACCTTCGTCACGGACCAGGTCAGTGCCCGGAACCGCGGTCACCAGGTTGTCGTAGAAGCCTTCGTTCCACGCGGCATCGGCCAGGTTGTGCGAATCAGCAGCGAACTGGTCCTGCCGCTCCCGGGTGATCCCGTACTTCTCGCGGAGCCGTTCGGTGGCCTCTCCCAAGGAGATGGTCCAGTCCTTGTTCATGGCCGGGTTCACCAAACGCCAGCCCAGGGTGGTGGACGCCAAGGTCATGTCGCCGGCCGGGTAGGGCTTGGAGGTCTTGGGCAGCACCCACGGCGCACGGGACATGGACTCGGCGCCGCCAACCAGCATCAACTCAGCGTCGCCGGCGTTGATCTGCCGCGAAGCGATGATCGCCGCGTCCAACGAGGAACCGCAGAGCCGGTTGACCGAGGTGCCGGGAATGGAGACGGGCAGGCCTGCCAGGAGCGTGGCCATACGGGCTACATTGCGGTTTTCCTCGCCGGCACCGTTGGCGTTGCCGAACACCACCTCATCGATCCGCTCAACATCAAGCCCCGGAGCACGCTTGACGGACTCGCGGACCACATGGGCGGCAAGGTCATCGGGACGGACAGCGGCAAGGCCGGAGCCGAACTTGCCAAAGGGCGTGCGCACGGCGTCGTACACAAAAGCCTGATTCATGGGTTTCTCTTTCTCTTGCCCAACTAGGTAGCAGTTCAGGCCGTTTTCAGCGTTCAGAACGACCTGAAGTGCGACTCAGTTGGGTTCGGATGCGTCAATGTCGGCGAATACTTTTTGGGCCGTCTTGAAGGCCGAGTTGGCCGACGGCACACTGCAATAAATGGCGGTCTGCAGCAGGATTTCCTTGATTTCGTCCCTGCTCAGGCCGTTGTTGAGAGCAGCCCGGACGTGCATGGCCAGCTCCTCCCAGTGACCGTGCGCCACCAGTGCCGTGAGGGTAACGGCGGATCGCATTTGTCGGCTCAGGCCGGGTCGCGTCCAGATGCCACCCCAGGCGATCCTGGTGATCATGTCCTGGTAGTCCTCGGTAAAGGAGTCCTTGTTGGCGTTGGCCCGGTCCACGTGCGTATCGCCGAGCACTTCGCGGCGAACCACCATGCCGGCGTCGTAAATGTCCTGTGCGGTGGCATCCGCCTGCACGGCGCCATTCCGTTCAGCGCCGTTGTCTTCGGAAGAGGTCATCGTCCGTTCTCCTTCATGAAAGTGCGCATCAGCTCTGCCACAGCGGCCGGCGCTTCTGCAGGCGCCAGGTGCGCGACGCCGTCGAGCGTTTCCACCACGGCAGACCCTCCACCGGCTCGGATCCCTTCGACCGTTTCTTCGGCGAGCGACGGCGGCGCTACTGAATCCTCGACGCCGGCAATCACCTGGGTGGGGACAGTGATGCTGCCGAGCTGCTCGCGGACGTCGAAAGCGGCGAGGGCTTCGCAGCAGAACGAGTAGCCAAAGCGGTCGGCGTCGCGGAGGGCATGCAGGAGGCGGCTGCTGATCTCCGGCTGGCGGTTCATGAAGCCCGGGCCGAACCAGCGCTCCGCGGAACCTTGGATCATCACGGGCGTGCCCAGCTGACGAACCGTCTCAGCACGCTCCAGCCAGCCCTCGGGGGTGCCGAGCTTGGCGCCGCTGCATTGGACGGACAGGCTGCGGAGCCGCTCGCCGTGCTTGATGCCGAGCTGCAGGCCGGTGGCCCCGCCCAGCGAAACACCGGCGTAGTGGAACTTTGATTCCGGCGACACCGAGTCGACAAGATCGACGACGGCGTCAGCCAGTTCCGCAACATCGAAACCTTCGGTAGTGGTGGGCGAGATGCCGTGGCCGGGGAGGTCCCAACCGATGACGTCGTACTCATCGCCCAGGAGGGCCGCCGTTTCAGTCCACAGCACAGTGGACGTGCCCAGCGACGGGCCCACTACCAAGAGCGGCTTGGCTCCGAGTTCGCGCTGCGGGGACAGCAGCACGGCCTTGACTGTTGGCTTAGCCACGTGTGGCTCCCTTCGTTGAGGTTCCCGTGTTTGTTGCTGGCGCCGTGAAGTCGGGGTAGGCGGCCAGGATGCGGCGGCTGATCTCCGATGCCTCGCCGAGGTAGCTCGCAGGGTCCAGGAGCTGTTCAAGCGTGGCATCGGAGACCTTGTCCGCGGGCACGGCTTCGCGCAGAAGCTTGGTGTAAATCCGCGACTGCTCGGCGGCGGGTGCTTTCAGGGTTTCGTCGACGACGGCCTGCAGCTTCTGCTTTCCGTCCTCACCGAGCAGAGGCGCGACGGCGGCAGCCACACCTTCGCTGAGCAGCAGCGGCCCGGAGATTTCCAGGTTCCTGCGCATCGCATCGGGGAAGACACGGAGGCCTTCGGTGAGTTCGCGGAGGTGTCCGGCTGCGCCCAAAGCAAGGGCGAGCAGCTGGCGCAGAGCCGGCCATTCACTGTGCCAGGCTCCGTCGGGGCGCTCGTCGTTGAATGTTGCTGCGGCAAGATGCAGTTGCGCGGCAAGAGCGGGGGCCTGCAACGCCGCACTGCGGATGAGCACGGACAGCACGGGGTTCTGCTTCTGCGGCATGGCCGAGGAAACACCGCGTCCGGCAGCCAGCGGTTCGCCAAGTTCGCCCACTTCCGGACGACTCAGGAACAGCAGGTCCGCAGCGATCTTG
Organism: Paenarthrobacter sp. NPDC091711; assembly: GCF_044756605.1. Lineage (NCBI taxonomy): Bacteria > Bacillati > Actinomycetota > Actinomycetes > Micrococcales > Micrococcaceae > Paenarthrobacter > Paenarthrobacter sp. NPDC091711. Next base: position 155,292 of record NZ_JBIVTF010000003.1, on the reverse strand, counting down.
CCGAAGGAATCGATCAGGGCGGCGAGCCCGTCGCCGAGGGCCGTGACCGGCAAGCGGTTGGTGTGCCACGGCGCTGGAACAGGTGCGAGGCCCAGTTCGGCAGCCAAGGAATCCGCAAGGGTGAACGGCGTGGAGTCCGAGCCGGCGGTGAGCTTCGTGCCTGAGGCCAACGTCCCGCCGGCCCCGCCGAACTGGACCGGCAATTCAAGGGATTCCAAGCGGGCAGCCGCAGCGGCCACGCCCTGGAACCACTGAGCAGCCTTCAGCCCGAACGTGTACGGAAGCGCGTGCTGTGTCAGGCTCCTGCCCACGCACAGCGTGTCCGCATGCTGCTCCGCCAAGGTGGCGAGCGCCGTCGTCGTGCCCTTGACGTCAACCAGGAGCGCGGAAACGGTGCGGCTGGCCAGCAGCATCAGGGCGGAGTCGAGGACGTCCTGGCTGGTCAGCGACGTGTGGACAGCTTTGCCGGCACCGATTCCGGAGGTGTCCAGGGCCCGGACCCGGGCGCGCAGGTCGCCAAGCAAGGGAATCACGGGATTGGCGCCGCCCTGGGCACGTTCCGCTACTGAAAGTACGTCGTAAGAGTCACCATCGGCGGCTTCGGCCACCACAGCGGCGGATCCGGCAGGGACAAGCCCTGCACCCTCAAGGACGGCAGCCCAGGAGGCTTCGACGCGGAGGATTGCCGCGATCACGGCACGGTCGCCGGTCAGCGCCGTGACAGCGGGCGACGCCGAGACGGGGCTAAGGAGGCCGAAGTCGCCGTCGGTCATGCCTGGGTTTCCCCTTCAGAATGGTCCGCGTTGACGCTGGTTTCCAGCGAGCCGTCCTGCTGGAAGTCCAGGAACACGGTCTCGTCACCACCCTGCAGGCGGATGTCCCAGGTGAGGCCACCGTCGGGATCGCGGCGGGCGATCAGCGTCTTGCGGCGCTCCGGGTCGAGGGAGCTCAGCAGAGGGTCATTGGCCAGCGCTTCCTCGTTTTCGGGAAGATACACGCGGGTGAAAAGACGGTTCATGAGGCCTCGGGCAAAGACGGCCACGGAGATGAACGCTGCCGCGCCGGGAGCCGTGGGGCCGGGGTTGACCGTAGTGAAGGTGTACACGCCCGAGTTGCCCACGGAGCCGCGGCCCCAGCCGGTGAACGTGTAGCCGTCACGGACCAGGGAGCCGGTACGCTGGACGATCTTGCCCTCGGAGTCCGGCTGCCAGATTTCCAGGATGGCGTCCGGGATGGCGTTCCCCGCGCCGTCGTACACGGTGCCTTGGAGTCGGATGCTGCCGGGGCTGCCCGGAGCCAGGAGTTCGTTGTCCTTATTAAAGGGAAGGGCGTAGCCGTAGAAGGGGCCAACAGTCTGACCCGGTGTGGGTGCCAGCTTGCTCATGCGCTTTACTCCTCGTCCCCGGCGTCGCCGTATGCTTCGTTTTCGGTCCAGGTGCGCTTGGAACCGGTCAGGATGATGTCCCACTTGTAGCCGAGCGCCCACTCGGGGCTCGTCAGCTCATGGTCGTACTGTGCCACGAGGCGGTCTCGCGCGTCCTGGTCCACGATCGACTGGTAGATGGGGTCCAGTGGGAAGAGCTGATCGCCCGGGAAGTACATCTGGGTGACGATGCGCTGGGTGAACTCCGAGCCGAACATGGAGAAGTGGATGTGCGCCGGACGCCAGGCGTTCAGGTGGTTCTTCCACGGGTACGCGCCGGGCTTGATGGTGGTGAAGCTGTATGAGCCGTCGTCACCGGTGATGCAGCGGCCAACGCCCGTGAAGTTCGGATCCAGCGGCGCGGGGTGCTGATCGCGTTTGTGGATGTAGCGGCCGGATGCGTTGGCCTGCCAGATCTCCACGAGCTGACCCGCAACCGGCCTGCCGTCGCCATCAAGGACGCGGCCGGCCACGATGATGCGTTCGCCCTGGGGCTCACCGTTGTGCTGGATGGTCAGGTCCGATTCCAGTGCGTGCACGTCCTGGTGGCCGAAGGCGGGCGAGTAGAGCTCGATTGTCTCCGGGTCCGCGTGGTGCAGGCTCTTGGTGGGGTGGCGCAGGATGCTGCTCCGGTACGGCGAGTAATCCAGGCGCGGCATGGTCTCCGGCGCACGGCCGTTCTTCAGTGCCTCGGCGTAGCGATCACCCATGGCTTTGATCTCAGCACTGAGATCCGCCTGGGTTTCCACCTTCTTGGACTCGTGTGCGGCGTGTGGCTCAGCGGGCGGCACGAGTTCCTCTGATACGAGCGCCTGTGCTGTCTGTTCCTGTGGCACGGCCGGCTCCTTTCGGTTGACGGTTCTTGTGGTCTATGGGCGGCTGCGGTGGGTTTACACCCGGTGGAGCGAGTCGTATTGGACGGCGTGACGCACTGGGGCGTTGGGCGCCCCGTAGCCGTCGTAGTTGCCTCGGCGCTCCACCATTTCGAAGAACACACTGCCCACGGTGGCCGTGTAGAAGTGGAGGAATTCGCCGTTGGCGTCCCGGTCATACAGGAGGTTGAGCTCCTTGAGGGTGGCCAGGAAGCCGGGTTCAAGATCGAACCGGGCGTCCAGGTCCTCGTAGTAGTTGGCCGGAATCTGCAGGAACTCGAGGCCACGATCGCGGGCGGACCGGGCAGTTGCCACGAGGTCGTCCACGGCGAAGGCGATGTGTTCCTGGTACGTTTTGCGGGCTTTTTCTTGTGCCTGCTGTGCGGGTGCCAGGTTCAGGACAAGCCTGACCGCGCCGTTGCTGGTCTCCATGACCTGCGAGCGGACCAGTCCGCTGGGGCTGGGTACCTCGGCGAACGGCTGAGGTTCCAGGGCTAGGGCACTGGTGTAGAAGAGGACTGCTTCGTCGAAGTGCTGCCACGGTTGGGCCAGGTTCACGTGGTCAATCACGGCGTTCTGTGCGCTGGAGGCGTGTTCCAAACCTTCGCCGAACTCGTGTGTCCACGCTGCGGTGCCGTCCGGGCTTCCCTGGCACAGGAAGATCTCGGTGGAGTCCGGGGCGGAGATGCCTTGGAAAACTTCCTCGTCAGCCTGGACCTTGCGGGCCACCACAGGCGCCTTGAGTTGCTGGGCGCGAGCGGAGGCAATCACTGGAGAGTCGACGTCGAACCCCAACGCGGCGATAGCCGGTTCCGAGTGCGAGGCCGCCTGTTCGTTGATGATGACGCGGGCCTGGCCCATGGTCCAGAGCTGGACGTCCTTGGTGCGGTGGCGGCCTTCGAAGCCGAAGCCGAGCTGGCCCAGGAGCTTCTCAAGCTGCGCGGTGTCGTCGGCCTTGACCTCGGCGAAGTTGAAGCCGGCCGGTTCGTTCACCTTGGGCAGCGTGGCCAGTTCCATGGGATAACGACGGCGGGACGGGCTGCCGTTGCCGGCGGACTCAGTTCCTGTTTCCACAGCGGTGCTGGCGAGCCACTTGGCGCTCTGCTCCTCCAGCCAAATGAGCGAACGCATGGCGTCCACGGCGGTGCGCTCGGTGTCCGACTGACGGAAGACGTCGTTGAAAACCTCAAGCGATACCGGGCCTGTGTACCCGGCGCGGACAACGTGCCCCATGAACTTGGCGAGCTCGAACTGTCCCTCACCCGGGAAAACCCGGTAGTGGCGGCTCCAGGACAGCACGTCCATGGAGAGCTTGGGGGCGTCGGCAACCTGGACGAAGAAGATCTTCTCAGCGTTGATGTCCTCGATCGGCGCGGTGTCCCAGTCGCGGGACAGGATGTGGAAGGAGTCCAGGCAGGTGCCGAGGTTGGGGTGGTCCACCATCTCAACCAGGCGGTAGGCGTGCTCGTAGTCATTGACGTATTTGCCCCACGCCAGGGCTTCGTAGGCAACTTTGACGCCGTGTGCCCCCGCCAACTCTGCCAATTCCGCGAGCTGCTCGGCCCTGAGATCGTCGTCGTCGATGGTGGCTGTCGCCACGTTGGAGCAGACCAGGATGGTGTCCATGCCCAAACGTGACATGAGCTTGAACTTGGCTTCGGCGCGCTTGAGGTTGGCCTTCAGCAGCTCCGGGGTGACGCCGTCGAAATCCCGGAAAGGCTGGTAGAGGTCCAGGCCCAGACCGAGGTCGGCGGCCATTTTCCGGACTTCTTCCGGGCTGTGTGGGGACGTCACGAGGTCCTGCTCAAAGATCTCGATGCCGTCGAAGCCCGCGATGGCGCAGGCCTGCATCTTTTCCTTCAGCGTGCCGGACAAGCAGACAGTGGCGATACCTGTGCGCATCAGTGGCCTGCCTTCGTCAGCTCGGGGGCTGCAGCTTGGGCGTCTTCCACCGCGATCAGCTCAAGGAAGTGCGCCCGCATCCGCTCGCGGTCTGCCTCGCGACCTGTGATGAGTTGGAAAGCGTCGGCCGCCTGGCCTACTGCCATCCTCCCGCCGTCGAGGACGTCGCATCCCTTGGCGCGCGCCTCGCGGACCAGCTGGGTTTCGATGGGGCGGTACACGATATCCGCCACCCAATGCCGAGGTTCCAACAGCTCCATGTCCAGCGGCAGGCCCGGGTGCGCTGCCATGCCGATGGGAGTACAGTGCACCAGGCCGTCGGCGAGCGGCATGATCTGGGGCAGCTCGTTGATGCTCCGCGGCGTCACCGTGGCAGCCGGGAAGAGTTCACCCAGTTCGGCGGCACGTTCCGCAGCCCGGGCCGGATCCATATCCACAAGGTCCAGCGTGCTGACGCCGGCTTTGAGGAGCGCATAGGCGACGGCGGAACCGGCACCGCCCGCGCCCAACTGGACCACGCGGCCCAGTTGGGCCTCGGGGAGGCCGTCGGCGAGCGCCGAGCCGAAGCCGGAGAAGTCTGTGTTGTGGCCGATGAACCGCCCGTCCCGAATCAGGACCGTATTCACGGCACCCAGGCGCGCGGCGTCGGCGGAAATTTCGTCAAGGTGCTCAAGCACCAACTGCTTGCACGGGTGCGTGATGTTCAGGCCGTTGAAGCCCATGCGCTGCGCTGCGGTGAGGAGATCCCCGACGGCGGCGGCCGGCAATGCCAGTTCCAGAAGGTCGAGGGGGCGGTACAGCAAGCGAAGGCCCTGGACGTCAGCTTCGTGTTCATGCATGGGCGGTGTGAGCGAAGGCATGACGCCTTCGCCTATGAGGCCCACCAGAACGGACTCGGCTCGGTTGCTCATCCTAAAGCTCCTTTGACTTCAGCACCGCGGGATTGGGGCACTCGCTGGGAGTGCCGCCTGACCGGGTGTTATTTAGATTACTACAAGTGTTCATATTCCGCACGCTTGTTCTTATCGCGAACATTTCATTAGCGTTGGAGTGCTTCGGGGGTGCGTTGTGGGGCCCGCTCTGCGCGGCATTCCGGGGATTTGGGGCGCAAATCGGGCCTCACAACGGGCGTTAGCGCTGGGGCAGGCGGGCCGCGAGTTCAGCCGCGGCTTCCTGCAGGGTGGGGACGTGCGCAATGAGTTCCTCCATGGTGAGCCGGAAGACCGGCACGGCCGTGGCGAGGGATGCGAAAGCGTGGCCCTGGGAGTTCAGGACGGGCACAGCGACGGCGCGCATGCCCACCTCATTTTCTTCATCCATGACGGCATAACCCTGCCGGCGCACTTGCTCGATTTCTTCGCGGAACTTGTCGCGATCGGTGATCGAGTGCTCGGTCAGCGGATCCAGGGGGAGCTCCTCGAGGAGGCGCTTGCGCTCAATCTCCTCCTCGAACGCCACAATCGCCTTGCCTACGGACGTGGTGTGCAGCGCGCCCAGATGGCCGGGATCGCTGGTGACGCGGAAGGTCTTGGGTCCGTCCACCTTGTTGACCGTGAGGTGATGGTTGCCGTCGCGGACGGACAGGATGGTGGCCTCATGCGTTCGCTCCGTAACGCGCTGGAGGACAGGCAGCGCAGTTGCCGCGAAGCCGTGATGGTTGGAGACGCGCTGACCGAGCTGGAAGACGCGCAATCCCAGGTGATACCGGCGCCCATCCGGCTCGTAGTCAACAAAACCATCCCGGGTCAGGGAACCCAGCAGCCGGTACGTGGTACTGAAGGGAAGGCTCGCGCTCCTCGCCAGATCCGCCGCACTCGCCCCGCGTGGTTCATTGCCCAGCAAAACCAAAAGGCTCAAGGCCTTGCCGACCATGTCGGTCTTTGTGTCCTCTTTCACACTCATAACTCGATGCTCTCACATGGTGAGAGCTATTTCTAGATCGTGGTGACATCTCTTGACAAGTGACCCCACTCACAGCCAGTATTGCTGTATTGCACAAGTAGCTCTCACCATGCGGTTACTTGTTCAGGGATCGACCGGCCGCACCATGCTTGGGTCTCCCCACAGAAGCCAGATCCGCGACATCGTCGTCACAGAAGGAACACCCATGAGCCAAACAATGCCGTCAGCGACGCCAGGCACTGAAACCACCGCCGGAACTCCCAAGAAAGCCGCGCTTGCCAGCTTCTTGGGCAGCGCCGTCGAGTACTACGACTTCTTCATCTTCGGTTCTGCCGCGGCCCTGATCTTCCCCCACGTCTTCTTCCCCTCCGCCGACGCCAACGCGGCCATCATGTCCTTCGCAACCTTCGGCTTTGCCTACGTTGCCCGGCCCGTGGGTGCCGTCATTCTGGGTCACTTCGGCGACCGTATCGGCCGGCAGAAGGTCCTGATGTTCACGCTGGTCCTGATGGGTGCAGCCACGTTCGTCATCGGCTGCCTCCCGGACTTCAAGACCATCGGCTGGTGGGCGCCCATCCTGCTGGTATTTGCCCGCCTTTGCCAGGGACTTTCCGCGGCCGGCGAGCAAGCAGGCGCTTCCTCCATGACCCTTGAGCACGCCCCGGACAACCGCCGCTCCTTCTTCACCTCCTGGACCCTTACCGGTACCCAGGGTGGCCAAATTCTTGCGGCACTGGTGTTCATCCCTGTCGTGGCGCTGCCGGACGAGATCAAGTACGGCATCGGCTGGCGCATTCCGTTCTGGCTCAGCGCAGTGGTAGTTCTGGTGGCCTTCTTCATCCGCCGCACCCTCCACGAGCCCCCGGCCTTCGCGGAAGCCAAGAAGAACAATGAGATCTCCAAGCTGCCCGTCGCCGATCTCCTGCGGTTGCACTGGCGCGATGTTCTCCGCGTCGTCTGCTGCGCCTTCATCGCCGCGGTCAGCACCGTCTTTGGAACCTTGGCCATCAAATACGCCCAGGATGTTGCCGGCGTCAACAGCACCATCACGCTCTGGCTGGTGGTCGCAGCAAACGTGGTTGCCCTGGGAACCCAGCCCCTGTTCGGCATGCTCTCGGACAAGATCGGCCGCAAACCCGTGTTCATCTACGGAGCCTTGTCCAGCGCCATCATGACGCCGGTGTTCCTGCTGACGCTCGAAGGCGGCAATGTGCCGCTGATGTTCGTGGTCTCCGTTGTCTACTTCTCCTTCGGATACGCCGCAGCCAACGCAGTGTGGCCGTCCTTCTACGGTGAAATGTTCAGCACCAAAGTCCGCTTCTCCGGCTTGGCCATCGGTACGCAGCTCGGCTTCCTCATGGCAGGCTTCGCGCCGGCCATCGTGACGGCCCTGGGTGGCACGAAGCCCGGCGGATGGGTCCAGATCTCCATCTTCACCGCCGTGATCTGCGTGATCGCAGCTGTCTCAGCCATGACAGCCCGCGAATCAGCCAAGACACCCACTGCAGAACTCGGCATCCACAAGAAACACGCCTAAATCCTGACGCTCCTTCCCGGTTACCTGGCCTGGAGCAAGGAAATGCCCGGCACATCTCCTGACGTGCCGGGCATTTCGCTGCTCTCGCGCAAGGTCCAGCCGAGGCAACCGGGGAGGAGCGCGAACGGGGGAAGAGCGCGGCCCCTACCTCGGGTCCAGCACCACCGTTTGGAACGCCCCCTTGCCCGTGCCGACGTAAAGCAACAACGCTCCATCGCCGGCTATGCCAACAACGGAAGGATTCCCCGTCCCGGTAAAGCCATTTCCGAGGGCGGCGAAGGAAGCGAACATGTTCCATCCCGACCCCATGGACGTCCGGGCCAGGAAGCCCCCGTTACCGTTGCCCGGGTAGAGCCACAGTGCCCCATCAGTTCCGCGGGCCATGATGTCTTCCGTGCCATCGCCGTTGAAGTCACCGCCCTGCATGACGGCGTCGAAGATATTCCAGCCGGTGCCGATCTGGCGCCATGGCTGGAAACCGCCGGAACCGTTGCCCGGGTAAAGCCACAGATTGCCATCGGCAGCCCGCGCCACAAGGTCCGCTTTGCCGTCGCCGGAGAAATCACCCGGCGCGAGCATCTGCGTGAACCCTTGCCACCCTGTGCCGATCTGTTTGCGTGGCAGGAACTGGCCGCGGCCATCCGTTGGATACAGCCACAACACCCCGTCGGAAGTGCGTGCCACGAGGTCCGGGCGACCGTCGCCGTCGAAATCTCCCGCGCTGAGCACGGAGGTGAACGCGGCCCACCCTGAGCCCACCTGGACTCTCGGCAGGAATCCGCCGGAACCGTTGCCGGGGTAAAGCCACAACACACCATTGGTGCCGCGAGCAAGAATGTCCGCGACAGCATCGCCGTCGAAATCTCCCGCTTCCCACACTTGGCTGAACTGGTTCCACCCGGCCCCGATGGCCAGCCGGTCAGCAATTCCCGAGCCGCTGCCCGGGAAGAGGCGCATGGTTCCGGACGACGTCGCCGTCAGGACATCCGACTTCGCATCGCCTGTGAAATCCTGCCCACCCACGATGTCGCCCAGGGCATTCCAACCGTTTCCGAGCGAAACCCGCGGCGCGAACCCACCCCAACCGTTTCCGGGGTACAGGTACATCGTGCCGTCGCCTGCCCGTGCAAGGAGCCCTGCGCCGGTGCCCCCAAGGGAACCAGCAGAGGTGATGCTGCTAAAACCGGTCCATCCCCAGCCCACCTGGGACCAAGCCCGGAATCCGCCCTGCCCGTCGCTGGGGTAGAGCCACAGGCTGCCGTCAGGCTTGGCGGCCATAAGATCGGGGCGGGCATCGCCGTCAAAATCCCCCACGCCGATCAGGTTGGAGAAGCCTTGCCAGCCGGATCCAACCTGCCTTTGCGCGAGGAAACCGCCGCGGCCATCCCCTGGATACAGCCACAAGGTGCCGTCGCTGGTGCGCGCCAAGACATCCCCCAGGCCATCGCCGTCAAAGTCCGAGATGCCGGTGAGGGCGTCAAAAACATTCCAGCCCCAGCCCACCTGACGGGGGTTGTTAAGCCTGTTGCCGGGCAGCCCTGCGTACAACATCAACGAGCCGTCCGGCTCACGGGAGAGGACATCGCTGAGCCTGTCGCCGTCAAAGTCGCCCACCGAAAAGCGGATCTTCGCCGTGAGCTTGGGATCGGCAACAATAGTGACCGACGCTTGCGTTGCGGACACCGAATTGATGGTCACCTGCGTGCCGGTATAGGTAGTGAAAGTACTGCCGGCCTGCCAGGCGTGGTTGGTGGCGTACCAAGGTTCCGGGAATGGCTTGGTGGACGGCATGAGGATCAGGGACGAAGCGATGGTGGCTCCGCCGCGCTGGACGATCTTGACGCCCCTGTTTCCTGCTGGCTTGCCGGAGTCGTCGAGGTAGCTGTCGTAACCGGCAGCCTGCCGCAGCTCCAGGTAGTAGACCTCTTTGCTGATGGGATCCGTGAATTTGATGGCACGCTGGGCTTCGGTTCCGCCCCAAGGTTTCAGTGTGTAGGTCTTGGCGCCCGTGGCAACGCCAACATCACGGATCTCATCTCCCCGGCCGAGCCCGGCATAGTCCCAGAGCGAGCTGCTCACCACGGGCGACTCGAATTGGGCAGCACCCATGATGTCCGTGGTGTCGCCGTACTCCCGGATGTAGCACGAGGGATCGGTGAACCGACCGTTGCCGTCAACGCCGACGTCGGACACACCACTGCCGCACTGCAACGCGTCCGCATGCATCAGGCCGATGACATGCCCGAACTCGTGGCTCATCACGTTATTTGTGAACCCGCTGATCTGCGGCAGGAGCACCCGGCCGCTGTAGCTTCCGCTGCTGTATCCGGCGCCGAGGGCGTTTCCGGACAGAGTGGACGGCGGAATGAAAATCACCAGCGCGGTGTACGGGCTTGCTGTCCAATTCAGCTCGCTGGTGATGGTGGACATGATGGTGCTGTAGCTGTCGGTGGATTTCGCCTTGGACTGGTGACCGGCAACCTTGGTGTTTACCGTCATGGACAGCTTGTTGGCCGTCATCGCTTTCCAGTAGTTACTGGATGCGGCCACGGCTTGCTCGGCACTGGTCATGGACACCGTGTTGGTGTTGTCCGCAAGCTTGGCTGTGACCAGCCGTACACGGATATCGCCGCTGGGCCCTGCTGCCGCGGCGCCGGAGTCCGAACCGATGCCGGAATCGGGACCGGTGTTAAACGGTGTGGCCCGTTCGGGGGGAGTCTCGAACGTATGCTCCGAGTGCGGCGTCCCCTCCACGAACTGGACGTTCGGATTCTCCGGCCCGGGCGACGGCACCGCCGTCGCAGGGGTCTGTACAAAAAACAGGCCGGTAGCAAACACCACCAAGCCTGTAGACAACGCGATTGATCGCCGTAGCGCACCCATTCGATCTCCCTGAGCCGGAGCCTGTGGTTCCTGTGAGTCTCAGTAACCGAGATCAGGCTACAACCGGGTAGGCAGCCACACCGGCAGGCGGGGCTGTTCCCGTGGAAACCCAACTATCCCGGAATGCTTACGGGACCCTAACCGGGCCGAAATACCGTGGCAACATTGCCGCGCCACACTGGAATAGCCGGCAAGTGCAGGCACAAGCTCCAGCCCAGGAGGCCACAATGTTGAAGGAAGTCACCACACACACAACACGTATACGCGCAATCAGCCAGCTCCACCGTGGAGACGAGATTGAAGCCCGCCTGTCCGTGGGACCCGCCTATGATGACGTGGTCATCCGCCGCGGGCGCGTCCAGGAAACGGCGCCCGGAATCGGCGTCGTGTGGATCATGGATCACGCCTCCGGAATGAGGAAAGCCATCAATACCGACGAATGCAGTGTTTGGCGCGTCGCCTGAACCGGCTTGACCCCAAACTCCTCTCAGCCGCCGGCCACGGACTGGATGATCAGAACCTCCTGGCCAGCCGCTACCTCTGTTTCAAGACCCTTCAGACGCCGGACCTCGTCACCGTTCACGTAAATATTCACGAAACGGCGGAGCGCTCCGGTTTCATCACGCAAACGCCTGGCCAGCACCGGATAATCTCCGGTCACTGAATCCAGCAACTGTCCAACGGTCACAGCCCCGTCGGCGGACGCAGTCAGATAGGACTGTCCGCCGACGAGAGGCTGCAGGACACCAGGCAACAGGACCGTAAAGTCAGCCATGACGGGCCTAACCAGGCACCGTGGCTGGGTCTTCGGAGTCGGGGTCGCGCGTCTGTGCTGCCGCCTCCACGATTTCTTCAGCTTCCGCCACCAGTGTGGCTTCCGCCGCTGCCAGCGGGTCTTCCGCCCCAGCGGGGTGTCCCACCACGACGGCGGCACGCACGCAGAGCACGTCCGGCAAGTGCGATGCCACTTCGGCAAAGGTCTCGCCCTCGTCAGCGCTGGCATACACAGCGCCCCCGCGGGTTCCGAAGTACACGCCAGTGGGTTCGGCGGTGTCCACGGACGCCGCATCCCGGAGCACGGCGTTGTATTCGTGGTCCGGCAGACCTGTATGCAGCTCTTTCCATGTTCCGCCGGCGTCGTCTGTGCGGTGGACGCTGAGCTTGCTGCCGGGCGGGATGCGTTCGCCGTCCGCCTTCAAGGGGACCACCCAGGCCGTGCCCTCGCGTCGAGGATGAGTCAGCATCACGAACCCAAAATCCGCAGGTAGCCCGTCCGCGATGGAGTCCCAGTTCTCGCCGCCATCGTCCGTGCGGTACACGCCATGATGGTTCTGCGCGTACAAACGGTCCTCGACGGCGGCATCCGCCGCAATCTTATGAACGCACTGGCCGAACTCGGGGTTGGGGTCGGGCATGAAGTAGGCCGATATTCCCTTGTTGCGGGGCTCCCAGGAGGCGCCGCCGTCGAGCGATCTGTAGACGCCGCCCGTGCTCATGGCGACGTGGACTTTCTCCCCGGAAGGGTCAACCACAATGGAGTGCGCCGCCGCTCCTCCGTAGCCGGCGCCCCAATCACTGCGATGGGGGTGGTCCCAGAGTCCGCGGTTCAGCTCGAAGTGCTCGCCGCCGTCGGTTGATTTCCAAACCGAAATCGGCTCGCAGCCGGCCCACACGACGCCCGGACGGGACTCGGCGTCCGGGTATATCTGCCAGATGCGCTCCAAGGCGGCGTCGGTGCCGTCCGGAAACTTGATGGCGCCCTGCTCGGGCTCGGTCCAGGTGACGCCGAGGTCGTCCGAGTGGGCCACTGTGGGTCCCCAGTGCTCTGACCGGACACCCACCATGATTCGTGTTTTGCCGTCCCTTGTATCTATCCCGATGCTGGGAATCTCACTCATCAGGAAGTGCGGGCCGGAGAGGGACCATCCTTTGCGGTCCGGGCTGGTTGCGAGCCACAGGCCTTTCTTGGTCCCGATCGCGATGACGTAACTCTCTGAAGTAGCCATGAACCCCATCGAACCATCAGGGCGTGAAGGTGGCAACGATTTTTGGGCGTATGTGGACAGTCCGTTTCAAGGCAAGACCAACCCTTACGGTTACAGTGCGGCTCAAACCCTAATCGTGACGCGAAAATAGAAAAAACTTTTTCGCGGGTTGTGACCGATGCCCGTTATAGGTGGAAACGTGCTTGACTGTGGTTTTGCGGCCAAACAGACCGCAACAAATTATTGGGGGATTAATGTTTTACGAGGTCAAAGAGCCATGACACCGCCTAGAAGGATGTCCGCGGTGGTCGGCCGGTAGCAGGACAGAGCCATGATTGCAGTCTCTTTGCAAGAGGGAGCCATAGTCCTGGACCCGTTCTCCGTAAGGATGGTCCTCGGGGTGGTTACGCTGACCCTGATAGTTCTGTCCTCTGTCTCCTCCCGGCGGCTCAAGTCCGCGTGCACCGGCTGGTGGCGGGTTGCCTTGCTTCTCTTCTTCGCCGGAAATTTCGCTTTCCTGCTGAACGGAACCTCCTTCCTGGCCTGGGCAAATCCGCCCGGCAAAGCCCTGATTGTGGCTGGTGCCTTCAGCATCTGGGCAGGTGCTCGAACCCTTCGCGGCCGTAAAGTCAGTGGTTGGCAGTTGGTTCCGGCTCCACTGATCACCTTCCTCACGTCAGCGATGGACGGCGCCGAGACCAGCCTGTGGTCCGGCGGCTTGGTGTATCTGGGCATGACGGCGGCCGGCCTTGGCATGGCCGCCGCAGAGTTGTGGTTTGCCAAGTCCGCCCAGTCCCGGGTAACGAAGTTCCTGGCCCTCATCGCCGCGCTTACCTCCCTGTACTACCTGGGCCGGGCCGTCACGTTTGTGCTGGAAGGGCCGGAAGGCAACTCGTTCAGGACCTTCTTCGGTTACGCTCCGGCGGCCCTCATGCACCTGATCCTTCTGGTATCGCTGTCCTTCACCATCAACGCGCTCAGCAACAGCCACCTGATCAAAAGGCTCCGGGAGCGCGCCGAACGGGACCACCTGACCGGGCTGCTCAACAGGGGCGCCTTCCTGGGCCTGGCCGAAAAGGAACTGGCAAGTCCGGCAAACCACCGCGGCGCAGCCCTGATCCTGGCGGACCTCGACTATTTCAAAGCCGTCAATGATGAGCACGGGCACGCCGCCGGGGACGCCGCCTTATGTGCCTTCGCCGAGGCCTGCACCGCTTCAGTGAGGTCAACGGACCTGGTTGGCCGGTACGGCGGAGAAGAGTTCATCCTCTTCTTACCGGGTGCAACGCAACAGCGTGCCGAGGCCATCGCCTCGGAGATCAGCCGCCGCCTGTCCGCCATGGCAGATCCGGACGGGTTGCCCTACCCCACGGTGAGCTACGGAGTGACGTCCACTGGAGCCAGAACTCAGGACCTGAAGTTCCTGATCACGGTGGCAGACGCGGCCCTGTACGAAGCCAAAGCACAGGGACGCAACAGGGTGGTGGGCGCGGATTCAGTGGACCCGCTGCCCACGTTCCGTGGAAGTCCGTAGTCACGGGTCACGGGCAGGGCGTTCGGTGTCTGCGGACCCCTGGTACCGCGTTGGGTGACGTTATGCCTAGGCTGAGGGTGGCAAATGAGCCGGGTTCCACCCGTGAATGACGGACAACGATGACGGAGAACAACAATGACTGAAGCAAACACCGCTACACGCGCACAACAGCTGAAAGCCCTCCATGAAGCCCCGGAAATCCTGAGTGTGGTTAACGTGTGGGACGCCATCAGTGCCCGCACTATTGCGGAACTTCCCGAAACCAAGGCCATCGCCACAGCAGGGCATTCCATTGCTGCCGCGTTTGGCTATGCCGACGGAACCATGCCCTTGGACGTCGCGCTGGACGGGGTCAAGCGAATTGTCGACGCCGTGGAGCACCCGGTCACTGCGGACCTGGACGATGGCTACGAGAACCCGGCCGAGACCATCCGCCGGGCTATTGGAATCGGCGTGGTTGGCGCGAACGTTGAAGACCGCTTGCGGCCCTTCGACGAGGCCGTTGCCCGTGTACAGGCAATCATCGGGGTCGCTGCGGACGAGGGTATTGCGTTCCAGCTGAACGCACGCACTGACGCTATCGCTCGCGGCGGGGACCGTCCCATCAAGGACAGCATTGAGGATGCCATCGCCAGGGGACGGGCGTTCCTCGACGCCGGCGCGTCGCTGGTCTTCGTGCCCGGCGCTATGACCCGGGAAGTGATCGAGCCTCTGGTTGAGGGCCTCGGACACGGGAAGCTCTCCGTCATCGGCGCACCCGGCGCCCTCCCCGCAGGCGAACTCCAGGAACTGGGAGTGGCCCGTGTGTCTTACGGTCCGTTCACCCAGCGGGTGGCTCTGCGCGCCCTCCGGGATCTTGCCACGGACCTTTATGGCTCGGGCGTGGTCCCCACTGATACACCCGCACTGAACTGATACACCCGCGCTGAACCAGGTGATCAGGATACAGCAGCCAAACTAGGCGACGCCGGCCGGTCCCGTCTGCCAGGCGGGACCGGTCAGGCGCCTGAACGGGTATCGAACGCGGCCGCCGATTCCCGGAGCAGGCGGGCCACTGTGTCCACAGGCAGGCTGGCTGCTTTGCGGCGGTCGAAGCGGCGCAGCGCGATGTGCCGGGTCCCCAAACCGGGAACGTCCAGGATGTCCACCTGATCGTGGATCACGCCCGTCAGTGCCAGGGTGGGCACAATGGCCACTCCCTCGCCGGCAGCGACGAGTGCCAGTGCGGTGAGGGTGTCGTGGTACTGGTGAACAGTCTCAATCCGGGTGCCCGTCGAGTGGCGGAGGCGCCCGAGCACCGCGGTGTTTGCTGCGGACGGTTCCACTCCCAGCCACGGCAAGTGCAGGCGGCTCAGGTCTATGTTGTCCGTGCCGAGCAGGCTCCCTGCGGGCACCACCAGCTTCCATGGCTCGTCCAGCAGGGGTTCCTGAACCATTCCGGCCGCCATGGGACGCTGCTCGGCCGCCGTCGAGTCCTGTTCAATCACTACGGCATCGAGCTGCCGTTGACGGAGCAGCCTCATCAATGCCGGGAAACCGTCTTCAACGATCTGGATCTGCAGCTGGGGGTACTGGTTGCGCCATTCTGGAAGTCGCGGGATCACAACAGTGCGCATGAAGCTGGTGAAGCCACCCACCCGCACCACTCCAGCAATATTGACTTCGCTTTGCATCCGGGCACGGGCAACGTTGAGTGCCCGTTCTATTTCTTCCCCTGCCTCTGCCATGGCCAGTCCGGCGGGTGTAAGCACTGATCCTTTGGGGGTCCGCAGGAGTAAGGCCTGGCCCGCCTCGTGCTCGAGTTTGCTGAGCTGCTGCGACACTGCGGACGGCGTTATCCGCAATTCATCAGCTGCCGCCAGAACGCCTCCGGTGCGGGCAACAGCCAGAAGAACCAGCAGCCTGCGGGGGTCCATTTCCATGTTAAGCACTCCTAAACACGGGATTCAGAATAATGCAATTGAACTAAAGGTGTTACTGCCTCAATATTGACTCACAAGCACGATTCAGTCACGCAGCATCGACCCCCGAATCAAGCCCCCCATCCCGGATCTCACGCCGCCCGTCGGCTTCATCCGGATGCCCAAATCCTGAAAGGACTCCCATGGAACTGCTGTTCGAAATTGCCGGTTGGACCGGCGCAGTGGCAATGCTCGGCGGCTACATGGCGGTGTCCATGGGGTGGTTGCAGGCGGGCAGCACTTTCCAGACCGTCAATCTCTTTGGTTCCTGCGCCTTCATCATCAACGGCACGCTCCATGGAGCCTGGCCTTCCGTGGTGACCAACGTGGCCTGGTTCCTGATCTCAGCTGTGGCACTTCTTCGCATGAGGGCCAAGCTCAGACCCGCGGAGGCCACGGTGGAGCCTCAGGAGAGCCCGTCTCTTGGCCCGGACACCGCGGCCCAGGTCATCGTCGCGGCTGCTCGCCCGGCCGCCAGCTGCGCCTAACCGGTGGACCGGCCCGGCTGACAAGCGCTGCCGGGCGCAGACGAGCCCTGACTAGCCCCGCCCAGCGAGTCAGTCCACAAACTCCGACTGTGTTTCGATGAAGTCCCAATCGGCAATGGTCAAAACACCGCTGACCTTGTCCGGATGGGGTCCGCCGGCTTCGGCAATGTGCTGCAATACCTGCAGCGGCAGTTCATCGGCCCGCAGGTTTTCGCGCAGCCACTCTTTGCTGTCCAGGTGCAGGTCGAGCCACCACATATAGATTTCCATCGCGGACCGCCTTTCTTCGGATTAACGGTAGGCCGGGACGGGTGTCTCTACAAGGGTCCACTGCCGTCTGCTTGATCCCTGACAGATGCCCGGAACATGCTGTTCAAGCACACGCCGCAGAGCAACAATAGGGGTATGGCTGCGGAAGCTTTCAGCGGACGGATTCCCTTGGTGGTCGGAGTGCTGCCGGACCAGCATGTGGAGGTCCTGCAGACTGCCCGGACCTTGGCCGAACAACTGGGCGTGCCGCTGGTTTGCGCTTATGTGGACGAGGCAAGCTACCTCGTGGAGTGGGATCCCTCCCGGGAAACGCACCGGATGTCCCTGCATCCCGAAAAGGATGACGAGGACGTGGCAGCTATTCGGGATGATCTTGGCAGAGCCATCACTGAGGCCATGGACGGCGGCACCGCGGACTGGACGTTGCGCCTGCTCGCCGGCGATCCTGCCCGGGCACTGGGCCGTTTGGCCTCCGACATCGATGCGTCAATGATCATCGTTGGATCTCCCGAGCCTGGCTTGGGGCACCGTATTTCTGAAGCACTGAACGGCTCGGTGGCGGCATGGCTGAGCCATCACCAGCGGCGTCCGGTGCTGATTGTGCCCCAAAAGAAGAGGCACGACGCTGCCCATAAAAACTAAAGCGAAAGTACTTATTCGAGGTGGTGGCGAAGGAGTCCCACGGCACGTAGAGTAATTACTGCAGGACGGCGAAAGCCCCTGCTCAAAGGCCGCTCCGGAGTGCGTATCCCCCAATAACGCACTCCGGAGCTCTTTTGTTTAAGCGACGCTTCCGCCGCGCTAAGGCATGTGCCCCCACCACCTTCTTTGACGCGAAAACGGCCCCGACACACCTCAAGCAAGGCGTGTCGGGGCCGTTCCGATTTCATAGCGGGTGGTGGCGGTACGGGCTCACGAGCAAGTCACGACGCCGGCACCCGGGTTGGGTGCCACGGGTCACCTGACGAACGTGTACAGCAGCGCTGCCATTCCAAAGCCCACAATGGAGAGCACAGTTTCCAGCACGGTCCAGGTCTTCAGGGTGTCCTTGACGGACATGTTGAAGTACTTGGAGATGATCCAGAATCCGCCGTCGTTCACGTGGCTGGCGATGATGGAGCCGGAGGAAATGGCCACCACAATCAACGCGAGCTGTGGCTGGGAGTACCCGGAGGCGAGGCTGGGTGCCAGGATGCCGCCGGTGGTCACAATGGCCACCGTGGCCGAGCCTTGAGCGATGCGCATGCCGGCACTGATCACGAACGCGGACAGGATGATGGGAAGCCCGGCCTGGGACAGTGAGTCCGCCACGGCCTTGCCAACACCGGTGGCGGAAAGGACGGCTCCGAAGAACGCACCGGCACCGACAACCAGCAGGATCATGCCCACGGGTCGCAGCGAAGAACCGGTGATTTCGCTGAGTTCGGCTGAGGTCATGCCGCGGCGGGTCCCCAGGAGCCACATGGCCAGGAGCACAGCAACTGTCAGAGCAATGGCAGGGTTGCCGAAGAACTGAAGGACGTCCCGGAACGTACCTGCGGGGGCAAAGATGTTGCCGAAGGTGCCGCCGAGGATGAGGATCATGGGCAGGCCGATGGCCAGCAGGACCAACCCGATGGACGGTTCGTTGCCCTTGGCAGTGTCCGACTCGGGAACGATCCGGTCCTCCGGGACGGAGACCATGACTCGCTTGCCGATCCAGGTGCCCCACAAAATACCTGAGGCGAACCAGGCCGGGATGCCGCAGATGAGGCCCATGAGGATGATCCAGCCGAGGTCCACACCGAACAGTCCGGCCGCAGCAACGGGGCCGGGGTGCGGCGGAAGGAATGCGTGCGTCACGGAGAGGCCGGCCAGCAGCGGCAAGGCGTACAGGGCCAACGACTTGCCGCCACGGATCGCGGCAACATAGACCAACGGCGCCAGGACGAAGATGCCGATGTCGAAGAACACCGGGATGCCCAGCACAAAGCCGGTGATACCCATGGCAAGCGGGGTGCCCTTTTCACCGAAGATCTTCACGAGCCGTCCGAGCAGCACTTCCGCGCCGCCGGACCGTTCCAAGATTGCGCCGAGGACAGTACCGAGGCCGATGATCACCGTGATGTGGCCAAGGATGCCCGCGAAGCCCTTTTCAATAAGGGCGTCGCTGCTCTTGGTGGCTGAGCCCACCAGGGCTTCCACGGAGATCCCTCCCACCAGGGCCACGATCACACCGGTTCCCACCAGGGCGATGAACGGTTCGAGCTTGACCTTGATGATCAGGAACAGCAGAAGGGCAATGCCGGCACCTGCCAGGAGGAGCAGGCCGGCGGTGTCGTGCCGCAGCCATTCAAGAAATTCATTCATGGATGTTTCTTTCTGGGTGAGTCCTACTTGAGGGTGCCGGTGAAGGCGGCGGCACGTGCCGCGATGTCTGCCCAGTCACCTGCAGCAACTGCTGCGGGCGGGACCACGCTGGTACCGCAGCACACTGCGGCAGCACCGGCGTCGAGGTAGCTCTTGGCGTTGGAGGCGTCGATGCCTCCCGAAGGCAGCAAGCGGATGCCCGGGTACGGGCCCTGCAGGTCCTTCAGGTACGCCGGGCCGAGCTGCCGGGCGGGGAAAATCTTGACGGCGGCGGACCCCAGGTCCAGGGCTTGCGCCACCTCGGTGGGGGTCATGGCTCCGAGGCTGAACGGGATCCCGGCGGCGACCGCGACGGCGGCAACTTCCGGACGGAGGCCCGGCGTCACCAGGAACTGTGCACCGGCGTCGATGGCTGCGCGGGCTTGGTCCGCCGTCATCACGGTGCCGATTCCGACGGCGGCACCGTGGTCCGCGGCCGTCTCCGCCGCACGCTGTACATGCTTGAGCACATCCGGGGTGGTGAACGTGAGTTCGACGCTTCGGATGCCGCCGTCGGCCAGTGCCCGGCAGAGATCCGCGGCGTCGGTGATGGACGGCGCGCGAACCACGGCCAGGGTGCGGTCGGCTTCGAGCTGCTGGAGGAACTGTTCAGGGGTCATTGTTGTCCTTCTCGGGTAAGGCCGTCACTGTGTCGGCGCAAGGCACGGCCGGCGCGTGCCCCGGTGGGGTTGCCGCCGTCGATCGCTGCGGTGCCGTTGACGAAGACGAACTGGATGCCGCTGGCGGCTTGGCGGGGATTCTCGAAAGTGGCTTCATCGCGAATGGTTTCGGGATCAAAGAGCACGACGTCGGCCGCGTAGCCTTCGCGGACCAGTCCCCTCTTGTGGAGCTTGAGTCGTGCGGCGGCGCGGCCGCTGAGGTGGTGGACCATTTCCTCGAGGCTGAGCAGTCCGAGGTCGCGGGAATAGTGGCCGAGGTAGCGCGGGAAGGTGCCCCAGGCGCGGGGGTGTGGCTTGGCGCCGACCAGAAGCCCATCGCTGCCGCCGGTGTGGGTGCGGTGCTTCATGATGGCCTGCACGTTTTCCTCGTGGCCAACATGCTGCAGTATTCCGGTGCCAAGGCGGTCCTCCGTGAGGATCTGCGCGAAGACATCGAAGGGTTCATGCTTGGTCTCCGCAGCGATGTCCCTGACGGTCTTGCCAACGTAGCCTGCGAGCGCCGGGTTCTGGACGCCGCTGATTTCCAGGGTGTCCCATTCGGCAACCACACCGTGACAGCCGTCGGAGCCGTAGATCTCCACGGCTTCCCGGATGCGTGCACGGGTTTCCGGGTCTGCCAGCCGGGCCAGCGTGGCCTCGGTTCCGCCCGACGACGCCCAACTGGGCAGGATGGCGGAGAGCGTGGTGGCTCCCGGGAGGTAAGGGTAGGTGTCCAGGGTGATGTCCACGCCCTGGTCCAAGGCGTGGTCGATCAGGTCCAGGAGTTCCCCGGCGCGACCCTTGTTTTCGGCGAAGTTCATGGTGGCGTGGGACAGGTGCAGTGCGCAGCCCGTCTCGCGGCTGAGCCCAATCATCTCAGCGTAGGCTGCGAGCGCGCCCTTGCCGTAGGAGCGGTGATGCGGCGCGTAGAAGCCCTCCATTTCGCCCACGATCCGGCAGAGGCCGGCAAGCTCCTCAGTCTGCGCGTACATTCCCGGCGTGTAGGTCAGGCCCGCGGACATGCCCACGGCACCTTCCTCCATCGCTGTGCGGATGACATCCTGCATCTGCTGCTGTTGCCCGGGCGTGGGGTCCCCTTCGGCGAAGCCCATCACCATGGCCCGGACGGTTCCTTGGGGAACGAGGTAGGCGGCGTTGGTGGCGATGCGGCCACCCTCTTGCTCCGCGTCCAAGCGGTCGAGGTACTCCCCTACGGTCCGCCAGTTCCAGTCAAAGTGGGCCGGATTGTCGTTCCAGCCGGCGATCTTCTCCCGGACACCGGCCAAGGTGGCGTCATCCACCGGGGCGTAGGACAGACCGTCCTGGCCCAGCAATTCCGTGGTCACGCCTTGGCTGAGCTTGGCGTAGTGGTCCCTGTTCAACAGCAATTGCAGGTCCGAGTGCGCGTGCATGTCGATGAAACCGGGACTCAGGACCAAGCCCGTGGCATCGATGACGCGGTCCGCGCCGGTTCCCGCTGTGGTCAGGGAACCGGCGTCGAGCGTTCCGGCCTCGACGACGGCGGCAATCACCGGGCCGTCCAACAGGACGTCCGCACGGTGGCGGTCGGTTCCGGTTCCGTCCACCAGGGTGGCGTTTTTGATGAGGGTCTTCATGGCAGGGGTCCTAGAAGAAGGTATGGATGAGGTCGACGACGGTCTGGTTACCTGCATTGTCAGCGGATGCACTATCCGCGAGGACCGGGATGACGGTCCATTTGTCGAACGCGGTGCACGGGTGGGACAGCCCCAGCCGGACCACGTCGCCGGGACGGACGGTGGTGGTGTCGGCGTCGAAGGTCATGAAGCTGTGCTGGTCATTGACCGAGGTGATGTGGGCGCCCACCAAAGGCTGCATGGCGCCGCCCAACTCCGGGCCGATGAATTGCGGTTCGGGCAGCCCTTCATCGAACGGGAGGTCGCGCTTGCCCGCGTCGAGGATGGCCAGGCCTGGTTCGGTTTGCGAAACGACGCGTGCCCAGCCGTACATCCCGGCGGTGAATGGCTGGTCTCCTTCGCGGGAGAACGGCGAGATTCCGCGATAGAAATCGTCGTCGTGGATGATGTAGGCGCCGCTGCGGATCATGAGGTCCACCTTGGGGCCGTCCTCCGGGTCTGCCCTGATGTACGGCGATAGAACCGTCACAACGTCGTCAAAGTAGGCGCTTCCCCCGGCTGTGAGGATCACGGAATCCGTGCCGTACAGGCCTTCGGCGAGAAGCTGCTCGTGAAGCAGCCCCATCTGGGCGAGGTAGCCCCGAACGGCGGCCAGTCCGGCGTCGTCCGCTGTGTGCGCGAGCGAGCCTTCGTAACCGCTGACGCCCACCAAGCGCAGGTTCGGCGAGGCGGAGATTGCGCGGGCAACCTCCAAGGCAGCATCCACGCCACGCGCGCCGGTCCGGCCACCGTGGGCGCCGAGCTCCACCAGGACGTCCAGCACTGCATCGCTTCCGGTGAGGGTCTGGTCGATGACGTCCACGGTTCCCAGGGAGTCGATCCAGGACAGGATGGTGGTGCCGGACGGAGCGTCGGCCACCCACTGGATCGCGTGTGGATCCGTGAGACTGTTGGCGAGCTGCAGGTTCCGGACGCCGAACTCGCGGGCCACGCGGAGCTGCGCGAAGTTGGCCAGCGTAATGCCCCATGCGCCTCGGTTGAGCTGCTCGGCCCAGAGCTGGGGGGACATGGTGGTCTTGCCGTGTGGGGCGAGGAGGACACCGTGGTCTGCGCACCACCCTGCCAGGCGGTCGGCGTTGGCTGCGAGCGCGTTGGCATCGAGGGTGAGCAGCGGCGTCTGGAGCTCGGCCAACGTGTGCTTGGCGGCGAGGAAGTCCGCGTGGGTGGTCCCGTTTGCGGAGGCGGGCGCCGCTTTGTGGCGCCAGTCGAGACGGCGTTCAGCCAGACCCGCCACGGCAGATGCCGAGATGGCTTCGGAAGTGTTCACGCGTTTGGTTCCCTTCGCGGTGCTGCGTTGTTGAAGCTGCGTTGTGGGGTTGTTGGGTGAGTTTTGCTTGCGTTGCGTATTTTGCAACGCTGGTTGCAAACCTGCTGGTGATATGTCTAACATGGTGGCGGATCGAGAGTCAAGGCCGCTGAGAAGCGCACGAACTAGTGGGAGAACGATGCTTTCAGCTGTATGCGTGGGCGAAACCATGGCCATGCTTACCCCTGTCCACGCCGTCCCCCTGCACCTGGCAACAGAGCTCCACTTCGGGATCGGCGGCGCTGAATCCAACGTCGCCATGGGCCTTGCAGCCATGGGCTTGGACACGCACTGGGTCAGCCGGGTTGGCCACGACGGATTCGGCACCCGCATCCTCCACGAGCTTCAGGATCACGGCGTGGGCACCTCCGGCGTCGAGGTGGACCACTCCCTGCCCACCGGCCTCTACGTGAAGGTCCCGGCCCAGGATTCAGAGCCCGACGGCGGCAGCTCGGTTTTGTACTACCGGCAAGGATCCGCAGCGTCAGCCATGGGACGCGACACACTATCCAATCCCGCCGTCTCCTCGTTGCTGGAAAACGCTGCACTGATCCACCTGAGTGGGATCACCGCAGCCCTCTCCCCCGAGTGCCTTCAGCTGCTGGAAGCCATCCTGACTGAGCCAAGAAACGGCCGGACCATCAGCTTCGACGTCAACTGGCGCGAAGCTCTCTGGGCAGACCAGGACCGATCCGTCCTACAGCACCTGGCGAACCTGGCCGACGTCGTGCTTGTTGGAAAAGACGAAGCCGAACACGCCTTCGGCACCACCGACGAAGCCGAACTCCGCCGCATGATGCCCGACCCCAAGGTTCTGGTCATCAAGAACGAGGCCATCAGCGCCATCTCTTTGGACCGGACCGGCACCCGGGAAGAGGTGCCCGCACTGTCCGTCGCCGTCGTCGAGCCCGTTGGGGCGGGTGACTCATTCGCTGCCGGGTACCTCAGCGGCATGCTGTTCGGACTCGGCCAAAAAGAGAGCCTCCGCCGCGGGCATGTGGCCGCGGCGTGCACGCTAACGGTCCACGGCGACCGGGGCCCCTTGCCCGACGCCGCCGAGCTCGCAGCCATCCTCGATTCTTCGGATCACGTTTGGGCTGCTATCCATGTTGAAGACGGACAATTCAACACCAGAACCGGAGCGTGACACCGTGAGCCAAAGCCTCATGCGGGCCATCGACCTTCTCGGCGAACTCGCCGCCAAACCAGCAACCCTGGACGAGCTGGCGTCCAAGGCCGCCGTCCACAAAACCACCGTGATGCGGCTGCTGCACGCCATGGAAGAAAAACGATTCGTGGTCCGCGACGAAGACCAACGCTTCATGCTCGGTTCCAAGCTCTTTGAACTGTCCTCACTGGCCCTGGAACAGCGGGACATCCGCAAAGTGGCGCACCCGCATCTGGCCGAACTCAACGGCCGCACCGGGCACACCGTGCACCTCGCAGCCTTTGAAGGGAATGAGGTGGTGTACATCGACAAATTCGAGTCTCACCACCCCGTCCGCATGTACTCGCGCATCGGCCTGACTGCATCGCTGCACTCGGCTGCTGTGTCAAAAGTCCTCCTCGCCGACATGCCGCGCAGCCGGCAGGAAAAGATCGCCGCGGGGTTGGACTACGTGAAAGTTACCGAGAACACCCTGACCTCGCCCTCTGCCCTGTTAGCGGAGCTGGAGCAGGTCAAGGAACAGGGCTGGGCCCACGACAACGCCGAGCACGAAGCCTTCGTGCACTGCATCGCGGCCCCCATCCGCGACGCCAGCGGCGCCGTTGTAGCCGCAGCCTCTTGTTCGGTACCGGTAGTGATGCTCAGCTATGAAGGCTTGCTTGAGCTGCTGCCCGACCTCAAAGCCAGCACCGAGGCTGTCTCCAACGACCTCGGCTGGATCAGCCACGAAAGGAACTCAGCATGAGTGAAAAGACCGTAGTACTGACCGAAAACGCCCCCGCCCCGGCGCACGTATTCTCGCAGGGCATCAAGAAGGGTGGCATGTTCCAGGTTTCCGGCCAGGGCCCCATGGATCCCGCCACCAACCAGTACATCGGCGAGGGCGACGTCCGCGTCCAGACCCGTCGCACCCTGGAGAACGTCAAGGCCATCCTCGAAGCCGGCGGATCGTCCGTTGAAGACGTCCTCATGTTCCGCGTCTACCTCACCACCCGCGATGACTTTGCCGCCATGAACGAGGTCTACGGCGAGTTCATCCGCGAGAACGTGCCCAGCGGACTGCTGCCGAGCCGCACCACCGTATTCGTGGACCTCCCGCACGAGGTCATGCTGGTGGAGATCGACGCCCTGGCCGTCACTGCCTAACGCTCTCTCACATCCCTAGGGCTTCCACAGGACGCTCTCTCACATCCGCGTTTAAGGCACGACGGCGGCACTCATCTTGAGTGTCGCCGTCGAGCCTTCAGTGGTGGCTGGGACGCGTACCGTCACCACCCACTTTGATTCTTCAAGCTGGGCAACACGCCGCGAATGGCGGCGTGTCGCCCGGCCTCCAAGCCCAAAAAGGGTCAGGAAGGCACGCGCCTACTTCTGAAACCGAAGCTTCCACGGGGTGAGCGCGGACTCCAACTGTTCGCGGAGATTCATCTTGGAAGCGCCCTCGACGCGTTCTTCAAAGTGGATGGGTACTTCAGCGATCTTTAGGCCTTGCCGGGCCGCCCGGTAGTTCATCTCAACCTGAAATGAGTAGCCGTCACTGCGAACAGACGCGACATCAATCTGCGTCAGCGCAGAGGCCGTCCACGCCTTGAAACCCGCTGTTGCATCTCTAACCTTCAAACCCAGGATGGCGCCTACATAGAAATTGGCCCAAGCTGAGAGTGCCTTGCGATGCCACGGCCATTCCGCGGCCGTGGACCCACCGGCGACATAGCGCGAGCCGATCACCAGCGCAGCACCGGAATTACGAATCCGGTCAAGCATTGTAGGAATTGCCGACGTGGGGTGGGATAGATCTGCATCCATTTGGATGACAACGTCGGAGTCTTCCGTCAGAGCACGGGTCATTCCGGCAACATAGGCACGCCCCAGCCCATCCTTTACTTTCCTATGCAGGACGGACACCGTTCCCGTGGATTCCGCTGCCAGTTGGTCAGCCACCGCTCCTGTGCCGTCGGGGGAGTTGTCATCCACTACGAGGACATTGAGGTTCACGATCCCAAGTGAATCAAGCTGGGCAACGAGGACGGGCAAGTTTTCCCGCTCATTGTAGGTGGGCACAACAACAGTGATTTTCGGATATTCAGCAGTCAAAACGTAGGTCCCCAATTCGGTTTTCGGATCTGGCCCGGCCATGCTGCCGAAGCTCGCACGACGGGCCAAGCCAGTCTATTGATTCAGCTCCGACAACCTAAACGGCCACACGACCTCCTCAGCCGAACAGCCAGGCCGCCCCCAGCAGCAGCGGTACCGCCAGGATGCTGGTGAACACGGCCGTTGACTGGGCAATTCCCTGGCCAACCCCGTAACGGACCGCATAAAGGACCACATTCTGGCCGGTGGGGAGGATGGCACAGGCAGTCACCACGAAAGTGCTGAACGGATCCAGATGGAAGACGAAGGCGGCCAACGCCCACGCGAGAGCGGGTTGGACTGCCGACTTGAGAACCACAGCCACCGTTGTAGGGGCCCGATCACTGATACCCGGGCGGACCGACAATCCATGCAGGGACATGCCGAAGATGATCAGCATCAGCGGAACAGCCAATTGGGCAACCAGCGCCAAGGGATCCAGAACCATGCCGGGCACTTCAATTCCCAGCGCGCTGACCAGCACGCCCAGGATCGCCGCAACAGTCACGGGGTTGCGGAACGGGATGGAGAGCGTGCGCCACACCGACACTTGTTTACCCGCGGGATCGGTGAGGTCCAGGATCGTCAGCGCAATGGGCGTCACGATGGCCAGCTGGAACAGCATGATCGGGGTGACGTAGGTGGCACTTCCCAGGATGTATAGCGACAGGGGAACACCCAAATTGGTGGAGTTCACAATGCCCACGGACAGCGCGCCAATAGTTGTTCGCCGGACACCCCACCGAGCAATGGTGCCAGCCACCGTAAACACGAGCATGACAGCCGCTGCTGTCACCACGGAGATCAGGCCTGTGGCACTCAGGACCTCGTTGATGTGCTTGGATGCAATGGCCGAGAACATCAAGCAAGGCAGACCCACCATAAAGGTCAGCGTGGAAAGGACTTTGCTTCCCTCAGGACCCAATACCTTTGTTCTGCCCAGGATGTAGCCGATGAGCAGCACAACACCGACCACGAAGAAACCCTTGAGGACACCGTCCAACCGTCTTCCTCAATCCACTCTTCGGGAGGCCCACTGACAGCGCAGGCTCTGGAAACAGATTTCAGACTATCCGGCAAAGAGGGTCAGGAAGGCACACGCCTACTGACCACCGACGCCGGGACAGCCGGGACGCGCTGCCGCTTGGCGTACACCCGGGCACGTTGGCTGGACAGGGCCAGGAGCACCAGGATGTCGGTGGCCAAACCGGAGAGGCCCGCTTCGAGGGTGATATTCGCGCTGCCAGTGGCGTAGTCGATTGCCTGAACCACGATGGAGATGGAACTCAGTCCCATGGCAATCACGCGGGCGCCGTTGCTGCCCAGAAAAATGCGCCAGGCAAGGAAAACTTCACCCAGCCCGAACACCAGGACCACGGACGCTATCAAGGCGATTGCCGCCGTCGTGCTTTCCGGGTCGGACGTGTCGGCGTCCAAGGCGAGTCCGGATATTTCACCGCCCGAGGTAAACAGCGTGATGGCGAGGGCCAAGGCGGCGATTGCCCTGGCCACCACCAAGGCGGCGCCCATCATGATGGGAGCGGGCCGGCGGTCGCGGCTGTCTGTCCGGCCGGGCGGCTGATCCGAGGGGACTTGGACGCGGCGCGCGTCGACGATCGGCAGGTCGCCGTCGGTGGAAATGGAGTCACCGCCGCCGTTGCGCGTGTGATATCCGGTGGAGAAGTCCTCGATGACCTGGACCGCGACTGCTGGCTCAGCGTCCGAAACGGTGGAAACGATGTGGTCCCGTTCCACGTCGGTATTCTGCTCGATTTTGTGCGTGATCTGAAGGGTGAAGAGGGAGAAACCGACGCTGCGATCGTAGGTGCCTGCCGCGAGCCAATCCACTTTATGGCCGCCCGGGAGAAGCCAGCCCTCGGGGCAACGCCAGAAGCGGACGTGGTGACGTTTTCCGGGGGTGTTGTTGACCTCTTGCTGGTAGGCGAAATCCTGCTGCCGATCGAAAAGGTACAGCGGGCTTACCGGCGCCTCCGTGTAACTTTGCCGGAAGATGGTGGAGCTGATGATGCGCCTGCTGCTGGCGAAAGTGACGTCGTCGGCCATGGTCCATCCGGCGGCCCTCATGATCGCGTGGATCTTGGGTTCGGTCCCCAGCAACGCTACATTGACGGGGTCACCCAGCAGACCGTCGCTGGTCCGGGCGCGGCCAATGAAGTATCCCGGAACGTAAATGGTGGTGAGGATCCGGTGCAGCCTGGGCAGCAGCAGGTATGCGAGGAATGCCCAGAACACTATCGAGAACCACAGTTGCCCCCACCCCAGGTGGAAGCTCTCGCCTACCAGCAGGAAGGCCAGCCACACCGCAGCTGCTCCGCCGAGGATGAAGAATCCGTGGTCGAGCCGGCTGTCTGTGACGTCTTTGTTCGGCACCTTAAACCCCCTTGTGGCTCCCTAAGCTTCGGGCTTCCGCTGTACTTGGTACATGGTTTTGCCGGCTTAGGTCAGCAGCTTTGGCAGGTGGAGCTGCCTGTTGCTGATAAACCATTGTAAGGACTCGTGGACCGCCTGCTCGGGTTCATATCCGGGCGCGTACCCGATGAGGGAGGTGGCCTTGTGGATGCTCATGCAGTGGTTGCGGGAGAGGTGCGCCCAGCTGGAATCGGCAAATTCCGGGGTGGTGGTCCGGCGGAATTCCTCCCAGGTCACGGTTTCCATGTGCGGCTCCTGACCGAACCAGGACGACGCAATGCTCACGTAACCCCGAACCGTCAGGGCAGTGGGCGCAACAATGCTGAAGTCCTCCCCGGCTGCAGCGTCTCGGTGAAGGATGGCTTTCTCGAAGGCCTGCGCAACGTCGTCGGCGTGCACATGGTGCATCAGTTCAGTCCCGCTCCCGGGAACCTGCAGCGGCTGCCCGGAGGCAATCGTGTGCCACACGTCTGGATCCAGGTTGCCCAGTGGCCCGATCGGCAACCACCCGGGCCCCACGATGTGTCCGGGGTGGATGGATGTTGTGGCCAGGCCTCCGGCAGCAGTCTCTTCCTCGAGCATGCGGGCGATGTCGCGTTTCCGGATCCCGTACTGGTCCAGTGGTTCAGCGGCGGAATCCGTTCCTTCGGCAATGGGCAACTTCAAGCTGACCCCGTGCCGCCATATGGAGCCGCAGTGCAGCAGATGCTCCGTCTGGTTTCGGAGACTTTCCACCAGCGCAGTGGCTGACTCGAGCGTGAAGCAAATGAGGTCAACCACGACGTCGGCACCCAGTCCCGCTATCCGGTCACCAAAGACGCCCTCGCGTTCCTCGTGGTCGCGGTCCCCGGTGACCTGGCGGACCTGCTGCCATTCAGGGACGTCAGCGTACGGCGGGCTGCTTCCGCGGCTGACGTTAATGACCTCGTGTCCGGCGCGCACAAGCCGGGGAACGAGGAAGGACCCAATGTGGCCACTGCCGCCGATGACAACGATCTTCATGAGTGCTCCGATCTTCACGAGTCACGGTACTGAATGTTCGGTACTTACCGGCAGGCCCCGGCGCCCAACGTCAACCCCGCACATAATAACGAGACTTACTTGTTCCCGGGTTAGACAAACGGCAGGCTCCCCCGACTAGCATGAATAGTCCGGGTAAGCCCGGACTACGTGACCTCTTGAACGACCCCCTCGGACGGTCGGCGTTGACGCGGCGACCACGTAAAGGAGAAAACTGTGCGGGAGCCTGCAGTCAACGAGAGCGTGTCAGAAATCAGCGAATCTCCAGAAGAAAATCCGGAGTTGACGCCACAGGAAACGCCCGATGAAATCGCAAGCGAACCGGCGGAAATCACGTTTGATGAACAGTTCTATCCGGCCCGGCCCAAGGCGCTGCGGCCGATCGCCCGGAGGCGGCAGTTCTTTGCCGCCCGGCCCTCCCTGGAATTCGATGGCCTGAACTCCACCTATGTGGACTGGCTCAGGAACCAGTCCATGCTCGGTGATGCCAACACCATGGCCCGGCAACTGTCCGGGCAGGCCAGCATGTGGCAGAACTCGTACGCCAGGCCCAACCCGCGTGCAGCAGTTGAGCGTGCACCCGTCTGGTTCACGGCCTACCCACTGTCCTTCATCACCAAGGACGGACAGTCCTTCCTCTCAGCGCTGGGCGATCCCTCACTCTGGGACGCGTTCAGCCAGATCGGCATCAGGGGGCTGCACACCGGTCCGGTGAAGCTGGCCGGCGGCATCCGCGGATGGTCGCAGACGCCCAGCGTGGACGGGCACTTTGACCGGATCAGCATGGCGATCGATCCTGCCTTCGGTACCGAGGAAGAGTTCCGTCAGATGTGCGAGGTAGCCAATGAACACGGCGGCACTGTCATTGACGACATCGTCCCGGGGCACACCGGCAAGGGAGCGGACTTCCGCCTCGCCGAAATGAACTTCCGGGACTACCCCGGCATTTATCACATGGTGGACATCCCCGAGGAGGACTGGCACTTGCTGCCGGACGTCCCCGAGGGCGAAGACTCGGTGAACATCAGCCCCGCGGCTGAGGAGGCGCTGCAAAAGGCCGGCTACATCATCGGGCGCCTGCAGCGGGTCATCTTCTACGAGCCTGGCGTCAAGGAAACCAACTGGAGCGCCACCAAGCCCATCATCGACACCACGGGTAAGAAACGCCGCTGGGTCTATCTCCACTACTTCAAGGCCGGTCAGCCTTCCATCAACTGGCTGGATCCCACCTTCGCGGGCATGCGCCTGGTGGTTGGCGACGCCCTGCACTCGTTGCTTGACCTCGGAACCGGAGCGCTCCGGCTCGATGCCAACGGGTTCCTTGGCGTGGAGAAGAGCGCCGAGGAAGAACCGGGCTGGTCCGAGGGCCACCCGTTGTCCGAGGCCGCCAACCAGTTGATTGGCTCCATGATCCGCAAGGTGGGCGGGTTCTCCTTCCAGGAGCTCAACCTCACCATTGACGACATCAAGACCCAGTCCGAGTCCGGCCCTGACCTGTCCTACGACTTCATCACCAGGCCCGCTTATCACTACGCCCTGGTCATAGGCGATACCGAGTTCCTGCGCCTTACGTTGCGGCTTTCCATGGAGATCGGCGTGGACCAGGCCTCGTTGGTTCATGCCCTCCAGAACCACGATGAGCTGACCTATGAACTGCTCCACTTCGCTGCGGGCCACAGGGACGACGTCTTTGAACTTGCCGGCGAGGAGCTCACCGGCGCAGAAGTGGCCGAGAAGGTCCAGAACACCATGCGGGAACGGCTCACGGGTGAGAACGGGCCCTACAACGCAGTGTTCACCACCAACGGGATCGCCTGCACCACTGTCAGCTTCATCATGGCCGCCCTGGGCATCAAGGATCAGGACGATATCACCAAGGAGCAGGAAGCGCAGGTGCTGGACGCCCACGTGCTGTTGTCCATGTACAACGCGTTGCAGCCGGGGGTTTTCGCGCTTTCCGGCTGGGACCTTACGGGCATCACGGCCATTGACCGCGAGACGGTCCGCGAGCTCACCTCACAGGGCGATACCCGTTGGATCAACCGTGGCGCGCACGATCTCATGGGGACCAGCCCCGATGCCAAAACCTCCCTGGCGGGCATGCCCCGCGCCCGGAGCCTCTACGGTCCGCTGCCCGATCAGCTGAAGGACCCGAATTCCTATGCCCGGCGCCTCCAGCAAATCCTCACGGTGCGGGAAGAAGCGGGGATCGCCACCAGCACGCTGCTGGACGTGCCCGACGTTTCCCACCGCGGTCTGCTGGTGCTGGTCAATCAGCTTGCAGATGGAGCGCTGCAGGTCACGGTCCTGAACTTCTCTGATCAGGACATCGCCGGCAGCATCCAGTCCTCACACCTTGTTCCGGGCGCTACCGTCCATGATTTGTTCTCCGGTGAGGAAGAAGTG
This sequence comes from Paenarthrobacter sp. NPDC091711, assembly GCF_044756605.1. Lineage (NCBI taxonomy): Bacteria > Bacillati > Actinomycetota > Actinomycetes > Micrococcales > Micrococcaceae > Paenarthrobacter > Paenarthrobacter sp. NPDC091711. The sequence continues at coordinate 123,349 of NZ_JBIVTF010000003.1, read as the reverse complement.
GCCCAGGTGGATGATCTGTGCAGCTTCTTCCTCGAGTTGCCCGCCTTCCAGGGCACGGCCCTCCTGCTGAAGGACCCGGTAGTGGAGGACGAGGCTACGGAATAGGAAGTTCGACGTCGGCACTTATGGTGAGTGCCGACGTCGAAGTTTGGCGTTAAGCGCCGAGGGGTCGGTCAGAGATCAGGGGAGCGGCCCCCAGCTTTGAACCAGGAAAGCCACGCCGGTTACGGCGCACGGCGACGGCTCGAGTTCTGGGGAAAGTCCTCCTCCGAACGCGAATTCGTCTCCAATATTCAGTGTTTTGCCGTCGGGAAAAACGACACCGGTCTCGGTGACATTTGTCCCTGCGGGGAATATGAGTCCGTTCGAACTGCCTTCGGCGGAGGCGTTGACAAAACACCCGCTGCTGTTGAGGCCAAGCTTGCCCATATCGGCGGCATCCATATGGAAGTCTGCTTCCGGGTCATCGGCGACAGCAGCCTTGTTGCCGTTGCCCCCGGTGACTATGTGGTTATCGAATGTTGGCATCCGTCCGGTAATTTCCGGCAAAGGTGGCTGCTGGGACGAGCCCGTTTCGGGCGCAATACCAGGCTGAGTGGCAACCGGCGCAGTCTCTGGGACCACGTCCGCCGGCAAAGACGTGGTCACAATGACCCCGGCAACAACTGCTGCGGCCGCCACCAACCCAAATCCTGCTGCCAACCGCATACGGCGCCGGGAACGCTGTTGATGTGAATCTTCAAGGGAACCACCCACGGCAAGCTGCTCGGCGTCAGTGTCCATCACAGCCAGGGTCTTCTCACGGCTCCGGGCCAGTTCATCTTCCGTGATCACCAAGGCCGGATCAACAGCCGTCAGGCGATCCATGCCGGGCGTTTCTTTTCTCTTCATCGCTGCACATCCTCTGTGGCTTGATCCGTCCGGAGGAGGTTGCTGAGTTGCTTTCTTGCTCTGTGCAACCGCATCCTGACGGCCGTGGCGGTGATATTGAGCAGACCGGACACCTCTGCGGAGCTGAATCCGTCCCAGTACGTCAGGAGAAGGACCTCGCGTTCCTCCGGCTTGAGCTGGTCCAGCGCCTCCCGCACCGTGCCGCCGTCGGAGCCCAGCTCGCGCGTTCTTTGATGTTCCAGTTGTTGTGCGAGATTCATGGAGCGAATGGCCGAACGGTGATAGTTACGGAGGACATTCCGGGCGATACCGAACACCACCAACTCAGACAATTCCTGGCCCTGACAGGATTTCTCCCACACGATGCGGAAGACGTCGGCGGTGAGGTCCTCGGCTGCGGGCGTCCCCTCCGTTCGACGCCGGAAGTAGCGGTACACCTTGTCGTGGCACGCCGCATGCGTTGCCAGAAAATGCTTCTGCCCGGCCGACTCCACGCGATCCCCCTGCTCCGTTCGCACCCTCATAATCAGTTAATGTCCGGCAGTCAGGAAAATGTCACCAAATTCCAGAAAAGACACGGAAAGTTCGACGTCGGCACTCACGGTGAGTGCCGACGTCGAACTTTTGGCGTCAATCGCTGAGGTTAGTCGCCTACGGCGTCGCGGCCGCGGCGGAGGATGAGCGGATCGGCGTCGTAGACCACCGAGTGGTCCTTGTCCTCGTAGTCGAACTGGTTGAGGAAGTGGCGCATGGCGTTGATGCGGGCGCGCTTCTTGTCGTTGGACTTGATGGTGATCCACGGGGCGTGATCCGAGTCCGTGTGCAGGAACGTCCGCTCCTTGGCGTCCGTGTAGTCGTCCCAACGATCCAGCGATGCCAGGTCCATGGGCGAGAGTTTCCAGCGGCGGACGGGGTCGATCTGTCGGATGGCGAAACGGGTTCGCTGCTCCTGCCGGGTCACGGAGAACCAGAACTTGGTGACGTGGATGCCTGCGTCCACCAGCATCTTTTCGAACACCGGGGCCTGGCCCATGAAGGTGTCGTATTCATCGTCAGTGCAGAACCCCATAACGCGTTCAACGTTGGCGCGGTTGTACCAGGAGCGGTCGAACATCACGATCTCACCTGCGGTGGGAAGGTGCTGGATGTAACGCTGGAAGTACCATTGGCCCTGCTCGCGATCCGAGGGTTTGGCCAGTGCCACCGTCCGGGCAGACCGGGGATCCAAGTGCTCGTTGAAGCGTTTGATGGTGCCACCCTTACCGGCGGCGTCTCGTCCCTCGAAAACAATCACATGCTTGAGTCCCAGGTCCTGACCCCAGTACTGGAATTTCAAGAGCTCGATCTGCAGGCGGTACTTCTCAATCTCGTACTCATCGCGGGTCATCCGCTGCTCGTAGGGGTAATCCTCGTTCCACGTCTCCACTGCTGATCCGCCGGGATCGATCAGGTCCGGGTCCTCCCCTTGCCCTCCGCTGATGGTGTAGCCCAACTCCACCAAATGGTCAATGGTTTCGCGCAGGTTGTCCCTGACCCACCAATCGTCCAGTGATGCGCCTGTTGGGCTTGATGGGCTTGCCTCCGTCATGCGGTGCTCCTGGTCTGTGAGTGTGCGCGGCCTGCGGGTGTCCGCCGTCTACGGGTAGTGCGCGGCAGCCTAACAGTGCTGGGTGACGGGAACGTGAACGAGTACCCGACGGCTAGCCGTGGTTGCGGCGGGCCTCCACCTGCCTGAAGAGCAGCCAGCTCAACCAGACGCCCAGAAGTATTGCGGCGCCGGGCAGCAGGTCCAGGGGCGCGAGTTCACGCCCGGCGGGGAGTATTCCGAACCCGAGTCCAACAGCACCGGCCACCACAACCAGGCTGATGGCGTCAGAAGCCACCTCAATTGACCGGTACCGCACCAGTTTGACCACCAACTCTCCGGCCATGATCACAACAATCGCCACACCCATTCCCAGTGGATAAGCGCTGAAGCCCGGCACCAGGTCCTGCGATGCGGTCCACACCATGAAGGTCAGCAGGCCCGCGAAAAGTGCAAGCGACGTGATGAGCGAGGCAGCGATGGTCATCACCGTCATCCGCCGGTCCTTGTCATGGCGCTTCCGGGGGATGTAGTCCCATGCGCCACGGGTGAGCTTGGAGCTGATCCATCCCGCAATCACCACCAGCACCAGGGGGACCAGGACGGGCGTGACGTAGTTGTTGCTGACGGCCCAAAAGAAGGCCAGAAGTGCCGTGTAGACCTGCGGGGTGGCAACAATTCCCAGCCACCAGCCCGTCAGGAATTCCTTACGGGCTCCGGGGAGGTCCAGGGGATGGACAAGGAACTGGGTTTCCGGGTCCGGTAATTGGACCTTTTCTTCGATGGGATTCATGACGCCCTCCACGGGACCTGCTCGATGTATGGCGGGCGGAGACCCGCTCTGGCGATTTCGTAGACCTTCTGGCGCGCCACACCGAGCTCGCTGGCTACGGTTACGGCGCTGTATTCATCCAGGAGTTCGGCGACTGCTGCTGACCTGACTCCGGAGGCCCTTGAGTTCAGATGCGCTGCGAAAATGCTGACTTCCGCTGCAAGGAGAGCGACGGCGAGCGGGCCACCGAACGGTTCCGCCCAACCCGGCTCGCCCCCGGCGGCAGCGGAATAGAGGGCGTCCCCACCATCGGCGATGACGGCGCTGACCTGCTCCGGGGTGATGCCGCGTTCGGTAAATCTAGCGGCTGCGACATCCCGCGAGCCATCATCCGCAGCCCGGTGTGTAAGGACCTGCTGCCACTGTGGATCGGCGACGACGGGTTTGTCACCCCGGGGTTGACTGCTCATGCATCCCATAGTGCGCCGGGATGTGCCGCAGTGTCAACCCTAGGGTGACAAGACTAGTTTGTAGGGGCTGTCCCGACGGCGGCGGCCTTGATGTCCGCCGCGCGCAGCTCAATCCAGTAACGGCGGAAAAGGTCCCCATCCTCGTCCGTGCGCACGTCCTCAAGCAGCCCACCACAACGCTCTATGGTCTTAGCCGATGCCGCATTGTGGTCATCACACGTCAGCAGAACGCGATCCAATTCCCCCTGCTCGGCCACCTGGCTGCACAGTTCCCGCAGCGCCCAGGAAGCCGCCCCCCTCCCGCGATCCGAAGGCCGAATTCCGTAGCCGATGTGCCCGCCGGAGTTCAGGAGGGCCGGAGTCAGATGGTGCCGGAAGGCGATGGCACCCACATACCGTGGGCCCTCGGTAATCCAGCGAAAAGTGCACGGAACAATACCGTCCTTCTCGGGCGCGGTTTCAGCGTCCAGCAGCTTGCCTACCCAAGCGGCGAAACCCTCGGGGCTGGTGACGTCCTCCGCCAGGAAGACGGCGGCACCGTCCTGGTGGGCGCCGTCCCACTCACGGTGGGACTCGAGGAACGACTGATGATAGGAGGTATGGGGAGCGACGAGGGTAAACATGGACCGACCCTACCCGAGAGCGCCTTCAAGCCCGTTCTTGGCCGAAGGCCCTGAGTGCTACCTTGTCCGCATGGACACCACAGCCGCTGGACGGAGCACTGCTGAAACCCCTAAGCCCGGCAACACAGCAGCAGGTTTGGTCCTTGTAGGGATCAGCGCCTCGCTGTGGTGGCCGGCGTTTACGCTCGGAGCATGGGGAACGCTGTTCTTCGATCAGCTTCTGGGGGTGTGGGCTGTCTCAACAGCGTGCCTGGTTATTGTCCTCATCCAAGCGCGCCCCTACCGCGGCCGGCTCTGGAAGGCCGCGGCCTTATCAGTTCCCTCACTATGGCTGGTCCTCAGTTTCTTCTCACCATCGGACACTGAAAGCGGTATTGAACTCATCGCGGACCTCATCGGCATCTTGGTCGCCATCCTGGGCTTACCCTTTGCCGTATGGGTGATCACGCAGTTGCTGTGGCCCGGCTTCGGAGAAGACCTTTCCGGCCCACGACGCGCCGTATTGGTGATCGCAGCCCTGGCCATCCTCGCCGTCGCCTACACCTTGGGCGTCCTTCAGGAACACTTCCTGACCTGTGGGGACTTCTCCATCAGCGGTAACTCCAACCCGCCCGGCTGCACCCCTGACCCCTAACGCCCTGGCTCCCGGGCTCCCTGTCCGCGGTTCTACACCACCGGCGAATTCATCACTGCCACGGTGATGAGCAGGGCAATCCCGAACATCGGCAGGCAAAGAATGATGTTGGTCAGGCGGTTGTCCCTCATCACGGCCACGAACTCCCGGAGGAAGGCGCTGGGGACGAAGTACCTGGCGGTGGGAGCACCCACCACCTCGGCGTTGATCTTCTGCCGACGCGACAAGAGGGCCGCGCGGAGCACGTGGTAGTTGTTGGTGCACACCAGCAGCGGTCCCTGGATTCCCTTGTCAGCGAGCAGTGCTACGGAGTACGCAAGGTTTTCGCGGGTGGTGGTGGCCTGGTTCTCCTCCAACACGTCCGCGGCAACCGCTCCCTTGGCCACCAAGTACTCCTTCATGGCGGTGGACTCGGGCCGGGGCTCATCCGGGCCTTTACCCCCGGAAGGCACCAAAACCGGCTTGGCCGGGCTGCCGCCGTCGTAAATTTCCAAGGCTTTGTTCAAGCGTGCGGCCAGCAACGGCGGGACTTTGCCGTTGATCAGCCCGGAACCGAGAACGATGACGGCCGCGGGATTCGCACTGAAACGCATGCGGGAATACAACAAGGCGTACCCAAGGAACACCACGAACGCGCACCCCAGATAGGCGCATAGGAAGAAGGCCAACGCTGCGAGACCAGTAAGGACCGGCTGCCCGCTCAGCACAAAAAGGAACGCGACCACCGGCGCGAGGAACACTGCGAGCCCTACCGCGACCGGCAGGAAGCTGGTGATTCCCGGGCCTTCACGGCGGACCATAGTGACGCCGTTGGCGATCAGGAAGCCCGCAAACACAAAGATGCTCACCACGGGCACCACCAAAACCAACAGGTTCAGCCATTCGAACCATGGATTGAGGTCAATGAGGAAGTCCAACAGGGCCTGCAGCAGAAACCACGCCGCCACAAGCAACAGAACCCCGTTGCGGAGCCGGCGCCGGTCCGACTGGAACGAGGCAAGGAACAGCCCCGCGAAGAGAAGACCAAGGACCAGGTTCAGCATGATCCAAGCCTATGCGCTGGGCGAAGGGTAACGGCGGCCGGGCGTTTGATGCCATCGAAACCGACGACGACGGCGGCCTCACTTCGAGTTGTCGGGCCCGCCACCGGCAAGCCGTCCATGGCGCCGCAACTTCCTGACCCCCGGGCCTCGACCCGCCCGTGGTAGATTCGATAGGCGAAAAAACGCAAACTAGGGGTTGATCATGAGCCACGCAAGGACATCCCGGCCGCGGTATCTCAATGCTGTTGCCACCTCGCTGCTGCTGGTCACTGTAACCGGCGGGCTGTCAGCGTGCGGCGAAGAGAAGAAGCCCACGCCCCCTTACCCGGCAATTGAATGGCAAGGAACCGCGCCCAGCGAGGCCATAGAGGCCGATCCTTGGGTCATTGCTGCCCGCAAGTCGCTCGAGGCCCAGGCTGTCGCGCAAAACATTACGGATTTCACGTTGCCCGAATTGGTGGAGACCACCAGCCTGGACCTCCGCGTTCGTCTTTCCAGGCACCCGCTGAACGATGTCGCGCAGAAACGACGCCCTGACATCCGCCCGGGGCCCGATCCTTTTCTCCCCCTGGAGATCAAACCTGGCCGGGACGCCGGCACTGCCGAGCTGCGGGGCTGTGTGGTGCGTTGGGCATCTGAAACGGGTGAGGTGCCGAATGACTTGAATGCTTCCGGTGTGATGTTCCGGATGGAGCACATCGCCGGTGGGAAGCTGCGCATCAGCAGCGTGGTGACACTTCCCGATCTGGACTGCAGTACCGCCAAGCCGCCTACTGCTTTGTTCGTGCCCGCCCCCGAGCCGTCCAGTGTCACCGACGCCCAGAGCATTGTTCGGGCAAAGCCAACCGAAATCGACCCTGAGTACGTCAAGCCTGCCTAGCAGCTTTCGTTAGCGCCGCTGCCGGGCTGACTGTTCCTGCGCGGTGTTTCGGGCAAAGTCGTTGAGGGCCGCAGCTACAGCCTCCGGATGGCTCAGCGTCACATAATGGCCCCCTGGGATTTCCACGGGTTCGCTTCCAAGGCGCTGCTGAACCTGTCGCCTCATGAAGGAAGCCGGGAAGAACTGGTCATCACGGCACAGAATCGCCAAGGTGGGCACCTCAGGATGCTGGCCAGGCCAGGGGGCGGACATCCATGCGCCTTGCTGGTCCCGCTCCCTGCGAGCGGCTTCCTTGGCCAACTCTTCCGGCACCAGGTTGAAAAACGCTTCCTCAGGGATGGTTTCGCGGTCGTGCCCCGTGGTGGTCCACCAGTCGCCGAAGGTCTCGCCCGGCATCGGAATCATTGCCGAGAGGTACACCAGACCGTCGGAGTGGAGTTCGTTGCAGACCAAAGGCGCCGTGAAGCCGCCCAGTGAGTGCCCCACTACGATGGTGTGCTGGGCATCGCCAACTGCTTCCGTCGCTGCACGGGTATAGTCGTCAAGCCCGGCAGCTTTGTCTTCGATGGGCAGGTCGACGGCCACCACCTCATGCCCTGATGCCTCAAGCAGTGGGCTGACCAGGTGCCAGTCCCACGCTGTTGAACCACCACCGTGAATCAGTACGAAAACCGCCATCTTTCCCGCCTTACCATATTTGTCTAAGACTTGTGTGCTGTCACCAGCGCATCCGGCGCACTGGGAACGATCCCCGCGGCGGTTTCCACCGGGAGCCCATTCCTGATCCAATACTCAATTCCGCCGATCATCTCCTTCACGGAGTAACCGAGTTCCGCGAAGGCGAGCGCAGCGAACGTGCTGCCGTTACACCCTGGACCCCAGGAATAGACCACCACGTGGGAACCGGCAGGGACGAGATCCCGTCCGAGGGCAGGTATTTGAGCCGTCGGAAGATGTACGGCTCCTGGAATATGTCCGTGATCCCACGAGGATTGACGGCGCGTGTCCACCACGACCAACGAGCCGGGCTCGGACTCAGCTACCTCCATGACGTCGATCTCGCACTGCAGCTTGGCGCGAAAGAAGTCCGATGCGCTCATGCTCATACGAGCTCCAAAGAATCGTGGGCAGATTTGCCTTCTGTAGTCACTCAGTTCCTCACGAGCTGTTCGGCGTCCTATTCCCCGTTTCCAACCATCAGCCCCCGGCCTCAGCTGCCACGGCGCATCAAGCCGTGCCAAGTGTGAGCCGTTGAATCGGGTCAGGAACTCATCGTAGTCCCGGCCCTCGGGGCTGGACCAGAACACTCCGGAAATGGCGCTGAGGCGCGGGAGCGCGGCGAACTGAGCGCCCCGGCTCCGGCGTTGGTAGACTAAGCCATCACTTTCACCGGCCGACGCACCGGCCGCTTCTTGGGGGATTTCGTGGACTCTCGCTCTTCCTTACTTTCGCCTGCCCGCGTTCGGCGATACGCCGCCGTCGTCCTCGCCGCTGTGATGACAGCGCTGCTTCTGGTGGTACCAGGCAAGCCAGCTGCGGCAGCCGATCCGCTGGTGTTTACTTTCCAGCGCACAACACCGTTTACGGCACAAGCAGGGCAGCCCGCATTGTTCGACTTCACGGCTTCGAAGCCGGTGAGCCGCGTGGAGGTCACTGCCTCAGACGCCCACGGCGAGTTCCGCCTTTACTCCGGAGTGTGGACATCTTCGACACCGACAACCTCAGGGACTGTCGCACTGGAAATACCAGCGGAAAAATGGCCGGAAGGTAAGGCGACTATCCAAAACGTTCGTGTCGAGGTCGCCGGAATGCAGTACCCCATCTCCTTCCTGCGCGAGGGAGCGGTCTTCTCCTACGGCACAACGGGCGGAGGAGCGAATTCCATAGGGCCACTCTCGGCTTTCGATTTCGCTGTCTCCAATCCCGCGCTCCCTCGGAGGGCCCCCGCTCTGACAATGCTTTCCGGTCCCTCGAGCCCCGTTGTGCCCGGACAGAATGCCGCCGTGCAATTCGCTCTAGGCCTGCCCGCCCAAAAAGTGCAGTTGCGCTACATCAACGATTCCGGCCAGTCCGGACCATCCGATGTCACGCTCACCTGGAGTGGTCCGGCGTCGACGTCTCCCGCCAGCGGAACGGCCACAGGACCTGTCACGGCAGCGACGTTCGACGGCGGATACACACTGACTCAAGCCCGGGTTACCTATCTCGGCGGTTCCTTCGTCACCTACTATCGCGATGGCCGACATGACGGATCCGGGTCCGAAAAGCCATTCCCGGAGACGTGGTCAGCCCTGGAAGAGGGTGATTTCCAGGTAATTAATCCCCACAAAGTGCTCATGCCGATTTCCTTCCCGTCCGGCGTCAAGATTGCCACCGACTACGCTCTGGGAACCTACCCGACGGCCGACGTGGGCGTCACCGAACCTTCGGACGCAAAACTGGAGTACGAATGGTTCAAGGACGGCCAACCTGTGGAGGAGTTCTACGACGGCATTTCACTCCTCGGTGGACCCATTGGAGGCTCCGTTCTCACCCTAAGGGTGACCGCCCGGGCCGCTGACCGCCTCCCCACAACGGTGACGTCCCCGCCGATCGGCCCCATGCCGAGGCAACTCAGCACCGCCCTCATGTTTATGAAGGGGAAAGCATCTCTGGGCGGGCAGGTGTATCCGGAATGGTCGATGCCACCAACGGTGTATCCCGAGGGCGGCACACCCACATACAGCTATGTGTGGAAACGAGACGGGGCTGTGATTCCGGGCGCAAGGAACGCCATCTACACCGTAACTAAAGCCGATTTAGGACATATTCTCACGGTGGACGTGACGGTCATGTACGAGCCACTCACTCAAACCACCGTCACCACGGAGGTCCCCGTACCACTTGCCCCACGGGGCGAGGGCTTCAACGGCGACAGAACCGCGGACCTCTTCGCCCGGACGGCTTCCGGAGATCTGCTCCTCTATCCCGGTAACGGCAAGGGCGGCTGGCTGCCCGCCCAAACCATCGGCCGCGGCTGGGGCATCTTTGACACTCTCCTGGCTCCTGGCGATTTCGACGGCGACGGCGCCACCGATGTCATTGGGCGTGACCGATCCGGCAAGCTATTCCTCTACTCCGGCAATGGCACCGGAGGCTGGAAGGGCAGCCGGCAAATCGGCCAAGGGTGGCAGGGATTCAAGGAGATCGTGACCCCCGGCGACTTCAACCGCGATGGCGCAAACGACCTCCTCGCAAAGGATCAGGCCGACCGCTTGATTTTGTACCCCGGCGACGGCGCGGGTGGCTGGAGGACGCCCGTCACAGTGGGCTGGGGATGGGGTGGCTTCTCCAGACTGATAACCCCCGGGTGGTGGATGGGCTATCACGAGACCAACATCCTGGCCCAGACTACGTCCGGCGAGCTCAAGGTCTATTACGGGCTTAGAGAGGGATTTGCGGACATGCCCGTCAGTACCGTTGGTACAGGTTGGAATTCGGCAATCACAGCAGGCGGCCCTGGCGATTTCAACGGCGATGGAAGCCCGGATGTTTTCGGCATCGACGCCAACGGCACTATGACCATGTACTGGGGCAATGGCACGGGCATCAACGGCTGCGGCCTCGGTTGCGGTGCCTGGAAGGGCTCTTCGGCTGTCGGCTGGGGCTGGGGCGCTCTTACGGCGGTCTTCTAGATACACATCAAAGTAGATACACATCGAAGCACTGGGCGGTCAGCATGACGCCCAGTGCTTTTTGATTTCAAGATACCCCCTGGGGGTACTTGACTCCATACCCCCTATGGGTATAGCTTCGAACCATGAGCACGCCAGACCTGAGCATGAGCCATCCGGACGCCCCCATCATCGAGGTTGACCTGGAGCACGCGGCGCCACATGGGTACACCAGCAACAAGGACGCGTACCTCAAGCGCTTGAAACGGATCGAGGGGCAGGTCCGCGGCATTGCCCGCATGGTGGAGGATGACAAATATTGCATCGACATCCTCACCCAAATAGCCGCCGCCACCAAGGCCCTCCATGCCGTCAGCCTGGGACTCGTAGAGGAGCACATCGGCCACTGCGTCGTGGGTGCTGCCTCCGAGCCCAACCCGGAAGCCCGCGCCGAACAGATCGACGCCAAAGTTAAGGAGGCCACCGATGCCATCGGGCGCCTGCTGCGGTAATTCCGCCAACAACCACCACACCATTCAACTCACCACCAAGGAGTCCGCCATGAGCCAGACCATCCAGACCAACGTCCATGTTTCAGGTATGACCTGCGGCCACTGCGTCTCCAGCGTGAGCGAAGAACTTGAGTCACTCAACGGCGTCGAAAACGTTGCAGTAGACCTCAATCCCGGCGGCCTGTCCACCGTGACCATCACATCAACCAAGCAGCTATCGCCGTCGGAAATCGGTGAGGCCGTGGCAGAAGCCGGCTACCTGGTGGTAGCCAACGAAGCTTAGGAGTCGTCTTGAGTAGCCAGGAGACTTTCAACCATCCCGCACAACGGGTTATCGAACTGGACATCGAGGGCATGACCTGCGCCTCGTGCGTCAATCGAGTGGAACGAAAACTGGGCAAACTTGAGGGCGTGGAGGCCAGCGTCAACCTGCCCCTTGAATCAGCCCATGTGACAGTCCCGGCAAACGTGTCAGATCAGCAGATTGTGGACACCGTCAACGCGACGGGTTACAAAGCCACGGTCCGCCACGCCCCACCGCCGCACACCCGAGAACGCAATGAACACGAGCACCACCACCCAAACGAGGCTCCGGAAGCACAGCACGCTGGGCACGAGGATCACATGGAGCATGGCCCCTCGGCGTCGACTCTCCGCCCGCGCCTGATCGTAGCGGCGCTGCTCACCATTCCCGTGTTTGCAATCTCCATGATTCCCGCCCTCCAGTTCGCCAACTGGGGATGGGTCGCCGGCGCCTTGGCCTTGCCCGTTGTGAGTTGGGCGGCTTGGCCCTTCCACCGGGCAGCGGCCATCAACGCCAAGCATTTCGCTTCCACCATGGACACACTCGTCTCCATCGGCGTGATCGCCGCGTACCTCTACTCGGCATGGCAGTTGTTCGCCGATCCCCGCATGACCGAGCATCCCGGCATGGAAAGCATGTCCGGCGGGGGCCTCTACTTCGAGGTCGCAGCCGTGGTCACAACTTTCCTGCTTCTTGGCCGCTACCTTGAAGCGAATGCCAAGGCCAAAGCTGGCAATGCGCTCAAGGCACTGCTGAATCTTGGCGCCAAGGACGCAACCATCCTGGTGGACGGCGTTGAGCGGAAGATCCCTGCCGATCAACTCCTTGTGGACGACGTCATTGTTGTCCGCCCTGGTGAGAAGATCGCCACTGACGGCGTGGTCGCTGACGGTTCATCCGCCGTCGACGCCTCACTGGTCACGGGCGAATCGGTGCCTGTGGAGGTTGGGCCGGGCAGCCTGGTGACGGGCGCTACCATCAACACCTCCGGCCGGCTGCTCGTCCGGGCCACGCGTGTGGGCTCGGACACCACCCTGGCTCAGATGGGCCGGCTGGTCAGTCAGGCGCAGACGGGCAAGGCGCCCATTGCGCGGCTCGCGGACAGGATCAGCTCCGTCTTCGTACCCATCGTGCTGGTCATCGCCCTGGTGACGTTCGTTCTGTGGCTCTTCTTCTCGGGCGACCTCAACGCGGCCTTTACGGCAGCTGTAGCCGTCCTGGTTATTGCCTGCCCTTGCGCCCTGGGCCTGGCCACTCCGGTCGGGCTGCTAACGGGGACGGGCCGCGGAGCTCAATTGGGCATCCTCATCAAGGGCCCGCAGGTTCTTGAGGACACCCGCCATGTGGACACCATCCTGCTGGACAAGACGGGCACCGTCACCAGTGGCAAGCTCGCCGTGGACCACACCCTGGGCTTGAACGGCTACGCACCGGCAACCGTCCTGACCTTGGCCGGGGCTGTTGAATCAGCCTCCGAGCATCCCATCGCGCATGCCATAGCGGCTGCAGCACAGGACGCCATGCCCGACGCCGGGACCCTCCCGGGTGTTGACGGCTTCAGTTCCGCTCCGGGCGGCGGTGTGAGGGGGACCGTTTCACTTGAGGGAGGCTCCAAGACCGTGGTGGTCGGACGTTCCGGCTGGCTCGAGGAGAACGGCATCCCGCTCGATTCGACCCAACGGGAAACACTGGCGGCAGAAGAAAACGGTGGCGCCACAGCCATCTGGGTTGCCGTGGACGGCGAGGCTGCGGGGATCGTGAGCCTGCGGGACACCATCAAGCCCGGTTCAGCAGCAGCAATCCAGAAGCTTAAGGACCTGGGAATCCGCCCCATCCTGCTGACCGGAGACAATGCCGCAGTAGCCGCCCAAGTGGCTGCCGCCGTCGGAATTTCACCCGAAGATGTGTTCGCCGGCGTCCTGCCGGAGGGGAAAGTTGAGGCGGTTCGGAAGCTTCAGGCTTCCGGTGCCACGGTCGCCATGGCTGGTGACGGCGTGAACGATGCCGCAGCCTTGGCCCAGTCGGACCTTGGTATAGCAATGGGTTCGGGAACTGACGTTGCCATCGAAGCCTCGGACCTGACCGTGATGGGCAGTGATCTTGGTCAGCTGGTGCAGGCGATTGAGCTGTCGCGCAAGACCCTGTCCACCATCAAGACCAACCTGTTCTGGGCCTTCTTCTACAACGCGATTGGCATCCCGGTGGCAGCACTAGGATTCCTGAATCCGATGATCGCCGGCGCAGCAATGGCGGCCAGCTCCGTGCTGGTGGTTGCGAACTCGCTGAGGCTGCGCTCGTTCGGGAAGTAGACCTGACTGGTGTAGTTGCAGGTGTTCCGGGCCGCGGAACACCTGCAACTGCTGTCTGCTGTGAGGGCCGAGGCTAAGCAGCCCCGAACCGGACCGCAGCCCGGGCCTTGGCTTTGGCGGCTTCCTCGTCACGATTCTTCGCCGGGGCATGGCTCACCAAGGAGTCAAGGAGATGCTGCGTAATATGCGCGATCTCGTGGACGGCCTCCGCGAAGGCTTCCTCGTTGGCCTTGGAGGGCTTGGTGGATCCGCTGATTTTCCTTACGTATTGCAAGGCAGCGGCCTCCACTTCGGCGCTCGTGGCGTGCGGTTCGAAGTTATGCAGGGTCCTGATATTGCGGCACATAACCCCATGCTAACTATGGGCAGCGCTACATGGGGAGGGGTGCCCATCGACGGTTTTTGGATTCCCGGGATAGGTTTTAGTTATTGGATCTTCCGGATGAGCCGGAGGCCGCTGGGGATGCCGAAGAGCTCGGGTCCGAAAAATGAAGGAGAATCTCATGGCTATTTGGGGTGCAGATGTTGATCAGCTTCGTCAGCTCGGTAACAAGCTGAAGGCCGGTGCTGAGAACATTGAGCAGCAGCGTTCACAGCTCAAGGGCGCACTTGATGGCACCGACTGGAAGGGCCCGGACGCCGACAAGTTCCGCGGCGAGTGGGACAGCCAGCACGCTTCGAACCTGAAAAAGGTTGCCGACGCACTTCGCGAAGCCGGCGATCGCGCTCAGAAGAACGCTGAGCAGCAGCAGCAGGCCTCCAACTAAGACAGTTGGGAAAACCCCGGACGCAACAGCGTCCGGGGTTTTCGCCGTTAATCCCCTTTGGTCAATCCGTTGCGAGGCCCGCTCTGCGCCCTATTCCGCAGTTTTAGAACGCAGACCAGGCCCCACAACGCGTTATCCGCGCGGCGCTTCGGTATCCCGCCCTGTAGGGACGGGTTCAACGTCATTGGGGTGATCCAAAACGCGGGCAGCTTCCTGGCCGGCAAGAGTCGCCCGGCGATCCCCACGCAACTCATCGACGCGAACCAACACCACGCCGCCCACAATCAGGAGACCACCCAGTAGTTGAATGGGCCCGGGGAGTTCGCCCAGGAGCAGCCAGGCCCAGATCACGGCGAAGAGCACCTCGGTCAGGGACACGAACGATGCCACTTTCGACCCCAGGCTACGGGCGGCCATGATGCCGCTGACGTAGGCGAGCACTGTGGCCAGGATGATCAGCCCGACGGCGGAGACCCACCAAGGCGTGGTCCACGGACCCAGCGTCGTGTCCGCGGTGCTGAACGTCATGGGCAGCAAACCCAGGAGGCCCACGAGCCACATCACCAGCGCACCTACCAGCAGGCCACCGGAAGCGAGTACCAGAGGGGGCAGGGTGTCATTTTCCTTGGCGGTGATGAAAAAGTAGATCACCAGGCAGACGGCTGCGGCCATGCCCCAGAGGACACCAACAAAGTCCACCTTCACGGCACCAGTGAGGTCCAGAACCAAAACCAAGCCACCCAGGGACAGCAGCGCGCCGGCCGCGGTGAGCGCCCGGGGTCGGCGCCTGCTGGCAATCCAGAGCCACAGCACAATCATCACTGGAGCCAAATACTCAAGTAGCAAAGCCACGCCCACGGACAACCGGGCCACGGCATTGAAGTAGAAAAGCTGACAGCCCGCTACGCCGATCAGGCCAAACAACAGGATGGTGAGCCAGTTGTCCTTGAGTTGGTGCCAGCGGCCGCGCAAAACCACGACGGCGGGAATCACCAGGATCAGTGCGGCACCGGTGAGGCGCACGGCAACTGCGGCGCCGGGTGACCAGCCGGTTTCCAGCATCGATTTGGCGAACGAGCCGGACGTACCGAAAACAGCCGAGGAAAAAAGTGCGATGCCGAGTCCTGATGCCAGGAAACTCTTTGCATCAGCCTTCGTCGTTGGAGCTGACACAGCAGCCTCCTGTCAGGAGTAAAGTGGGCTTATGGTCATGACAGTACTCCCGAAACATGTAAGGAGTCAAAGTGCTTTTTGCGCCTGACACCGAGGTTGCCCTCCGTAGCGTCGTCAACCTCATCAACACTGCCGCCAACGGCGAGGAAGCACTGGTCACCGTAAAGGACCTCGACTCGTTCCTGGACGCCGAAGAGTTCACGGGCTCACGGGTCAATACGCCAGCGGAATTGAACAGCATCAAGCGTCTGCGCAGCGAGCTGGCAGCGCTGTGGAGCGCGGACGAGGACACGGCGGCGAAGTCCGTCAACAAGTTGCTCGCCGATGCAAAAGCGCTCCCGCAACTCGTCAAACATGACCACTGGGACTGGCACCTTCATGCCACAACACCGGAAGCACCTTTGGCAGACCGAATGGGCACCGAGGCTGCCATGGCCATCATTGATGTGATCCGAAGCAGGGAAATGGACCGGATGCGCGTGTGCGCGGCTGAGGACTGCGACGCCGTGGTTTTGGACCTCAGCCGCAACCGCTCCAAGCTCTATTGCGACACCGGCAACTGCGCCAACCGCGCCCACGTCGCGGCATATCGCGCAAGGAAGGCCGCCGAGGGCGAGTAGTACCGGGCATAATGACGGCATGGGGAGAGAAGAACTGACCGCAGATCCACGCCGCGCCGGCGCCGGACCACACCCACTTGAGACCCCACCCGCCTCCCGGCAGCCGTGGGTCTGGAGGGCCCTACCCATCCAAATCGCCATCGCATTTATAGTGATGCCGCCTCTGTGGGTCTACATCCACCTCTCTTTGACCATCACCTATGACGGGATTTTGACCCTGCTCGGCCTGAGTGTAACTACGGTACTCGCGCCCTCCTTTACGATCTTCGCAGCCGTAGTAATAGGGCTACCTCTCCGCCTCGTTCCAAAGCTTCAGCGCTGGTGGACCAGAAACGGAGAAGCGGGCCTACTAGGCGTAGCCATTGGTTATGGCTTTCTTGTCGCAGGATCGCTCATCAAGCATCGAGAGACCGGCATCGCGGATGGAATTCCCTACAACGCTGTCCTCCCGGACGCCACAATGCTCTATGCAGGATGGCTGGTTCTGGGATTCTTCATCACCCATTCCTGGCTTCCACTCCGCTGGTACAGGCGCAGCGGAAACCAGGCAGGAGGAGGAGGGGTGCCGGGACGGGCGGCTCCTGGCGGCACCACCACTCAGGCCCAATTTACAAATAGCTGAGATGACCAGCGGAGACGAGGAGTCCGCTCCTTCCCCACAAGGGCCCCCGCACTACCCTGTCAGCCCAAAATCGCGGTTCGAAGACGCCAACTGGCAGCGCTTCGAAGCATCAACGGCACAGCCCCCGGCAAGACCGGCACCCCAACCTCGGACATTGGACAGCCTTCCCCGCAATCGCTACGGAACCGCAGGCATGATGCCGGTCAGCCAGCTGGCATTGGCCTTCGCAGTGCTCGCGCCTACCTGGTTCATCATGCAGGTGGCCTTTATGGTGGCCTATGACGGGTTACTGAGCATGATCGGCTTGATGCTGGCCAGCGCCTTGATGCCGATCGCAGCCATTGCAGGAGCAATCACTATCGGCTTACCGCTTCGCTTGGTCCCGGCGCTGAACCGCTGGTGGGCAGGCAACGGGCGCGCCTACATCTCCATCGCAGCCATTGCCGTGGGCCTCGTCATCGCCGGGTGCGTCAAAACCGTTCGCCAGCTCGGCGAAGTGGACGGAATCCCCTACGACACGTTCGCGCCGGACCCCACCCTCATGTGCGGCGGCTGGCTTCTTTTGGCGTTCCTCCTGGTCAACGCTTCGTTGCCGCTGCGCTGGGCGAACCGCGCCGGTTCTTAGAAACCACCCGCCGGACCCGCCTTCCCCTCCTTCAACCTTAGTGTGATCAGCGTCACACTCATTGTCGCATCATGATTTCCAGTCTGGCCGTACTTACCCCTCAGTAACGGACAAAAGGGCAGCCCTTTCCACAGGGTTAATTGGCCAAGGCATCAGGAAAAGGGACTCCATGCGGCAAAAGTTTGAGCACAATTGTGCCCACCATCAGAGTGGGCGGGGTGAGGGCAAGAGCAGATCTTTTGTAGCTCTCTTGGCCTGCGTGCTGCTCGTTGTGGTGGGAATGACGGCCTATGGAGTGGTCAACGCTCCCACCCCCGGAATTGCCCTGCCTGGTTCCCCCGGCGTCACCCAGCCTGGCACCTTGATCTACAGCGAAGACTTCTCCAACATGAGTGCGGCCACCGCACCCATTCCCCTGGGTTCCTACACCGGCGGCGCGGCGGCCCAGAACGAGCAGTACACGGCAGATACCGCCTGGCTTCCCGGCGCCCAGGCCTGCAACGGATGGATCCTGGGGCAGAGCACTCCGTTGCCCGCCAACGGCGGGATCATCGTCAACAACGATCAATGCGGCCGCAACAATGCCATCAACTTCCTCCGCGACATGGCCTTTGTCATGGGCAAGTACCAAGGCATGACCGACGCTCAGGCCGCTCAAAACCAGATCCTCAGCGAATACACGAACACTGTCACTGGCATCCAGCCGGCAGGACTTCAGCTCCAAACCACCAAGAACACTATTCCTACAATCGCCGGCCACTACTATGCGATTTCGGGAATCTTCGGTGAAACGAACTGCTTCTCCAACCACGCCCGCCAGGAATTCTCCATCCTCATCAACGGGGTGCCTACGGTGGTCGGTTCAAATCTGGACCCATGCGCCGATCCCAGCCGGCAGGTCATCAACTACGGCAATACCAACTACAGCGTAGCCAAGCTTCAGTCGGGCGCCATCCAAGTCCCACTCACCGGCACCACCCCAACACTTGGTGTCCGCGTCAGGAACCTGCAGGCGACGGGCACGGGTAACGACGTCGGATTCGACCTTCCGCAACTGGTGGACGTTACGCCGCAGCTGGATAAGGCCTTCAGCCCCACCAGCATGTTTCAGGGCCAGAACACCACGTTGACCTACACCGTCACCAACACCAGCGACCTGATGGCCAAAAATGGCTGGCACTTCGTTGACACCCTGCCCGCCGGCCTCACTGCAGTTGGCCCGCTTGGTGGCACATGCGTCCGTACAGCGGGCACAGTCACCGGCGGAACTGTGGACGTCACGGGGAACCTCGCACAGGGCAGCTCATCGTGCACCATCACGGTAACCGTCACCAGCAACACCCCTGGTGTTTACAACAACTCCGGTTGCCTGGGCAACGACGGAACAGCGATTCCCAACTGCACTAATAACTTCCCCACCATCACGGGACTTTTCTCGCCCGGCACGGCCACTTTGACCGTCCGGCCGGTGGTGGACCTTTCCATCACCAAGAGTGCCAACATCGCTTCCTACATCCCGGGTCAGCCGATCACTTACACGGTGGTAGTCCACAACAATGGACCCAGCGATGCTGTCAACGCTGTATTTACCGATCCTTTGCCCGCGTCCATCACCGGTGCGTCGTGGACCTGTGCCGTCACGGTCGCGGGAACCTCGAATCTTCCGCCGGCCGGACCCACCGCTTGTAACGCACCCAGCGGCACCGGAAGCATCTCCGGCACCGTGAGAATTAACGTTGGCGGGACCTTGACCTACACGGTCAAGGGCACCGTGGCGGCGGGTACCACCGGAAGCATTACCAACACGGCCACCATTGCCCCTGCAGCCCAGACGGCTGTTCCCAACATGCCAGGCGGCGGTCCCCTTCCGGTTCCCGGGTCAACCGCCTCGGTTCCCACCGTGGATCCGGCCTGCCCACCTTTGCCCGGGGTTGGATGCTCCGCAACGGTCACTACACCCGTGGATCCCCAATGGACCATCGCCAAGACCGCCACAGTGGGCGGTAACTCCTCGAACGGCCAATGGGTGAAGCCCGGCGACACCATCACCTATTCCGTGACCGCCACCAGCAACCGCGGCCAGATCACTAACGTTGTCCTCACTGACAACCTTGCCGATGTCCTGGATCAGGCCACGTTCGTTCCGGGATCCGCAGTGTTGACCATCGGCACCGCGGCACCGGTCGCCGTCGCCAATCCTGTGGCTCCGTCCACCACGCTGACCACCCAGCCGTTCACACTTCCGGCCGGTCAGACTGCAGTGCTCAGCTACAAAGTCACCGTCAAGGCGGATGCTTGGAGCGCGCAGCTGGTCAACGTGGTCACCGGTGCTGGCAGTGTCACGCCCGTCCGCTGCGCAACCAGCACCACGCCGTTGGCTCCGGAGTGCACCACAACCCACCTGACACCGGCCAAGATCCTCATCGAAAAGCTGGGTGAATCATCCGATGAGGAATGGGTTCCCATGGCCGGCTCCACCTGGGCCATCCACAATGATGCAGCCGGAGTCCCGGGTGCAGTCAACACCAGCTTCACGGTGGCTCCCATCCCGTCCCAAACCGGCCAATTCCAGCTCGAAGGCATCCAGCCGGGCGTGTACTGGCTCGAAGAGACCACAGCTCCGGACGGCTTCAACCTGTTGGCCGAAGCCGTGCAGTTCACCGTGGCCTCCAACGGTGCCGTGACGCTCGGCCAGGGAAGCGGTGGCGGAGTCGTGACAACAAGCGACGCCGACGGCAACGGCATCTTCCTGGTCACTGTCCGCGATGTGCCCGCGCTGAAGATGCCTGAATCCGGTGGCGTCGGCTGGTGGCCGTTTGCGGCTGCTGGAACGTCGCTGCTTCTGGTGGCCATGGTTCTTGCATCCAACAGTGCCCGGCGCGCCCGAAACCACCCCTAAACGTCACCCCCCGGCCTGCAGCAAAAGCGGCAGGCATCAACCCCGGAAATGTTCGCTCCCGAGCATCGCATCATCACCCATGAAAGAGGAAAACAGTGAGTATTCAAAGCTCCCGGCGCCTTTGGAAGGCCGCCGCCACCACGATTGCCGGAGCGGTTTTGGCAATGTCCTTCTCCGCCGCCCCGGCCTCAGCCGCCCCGCTGGTCGACGGAGACCAGATTGGTTCCATCACCGTTCACAAGTTCGAACGCCCGGAC
Source organism: Paenarthrobacter sp. NPDC091711 (assembly GCF_044756605.1). Taxonomy (NCBI): domain Bacteria; kingdom Bacillati; phylum Actinomycetota; class Actinomycetes; order Micrococcales; family Micrococcaceae; genus Paenarthrobacter; species Paenarthrobacter sp. NPDC091711. The sequence goes on along the minus strand of NZ_JBIVTF010000003.1, from coordinate 102,710 downwards.
ACCCCCACCGGACTGCCCAATAACGGCACGGCCGTGGACACCACGGGACTGACCGCCTTGGCCGGCATCGAATTCACCATTCAGCAGGTCAACGCCATCGATCTGTCCACCAATGCCGGTTGGGACGCTGCCCACAACCTGAGCAGCGTCTTCTCCCCCGCCGATCCCGCAGGATCCATCACAGGTGCAGGGTTCACTCTGGGATCCGGCACCGCTCAGGTCACCGACGCCGCGGGCACCGCATCGTTCGGCAACCTCCCCGTCGGCCTGTACCTGGTAACGGAAACCAACTACCCGGCCGGCGTGACCCCGTCAGCTCCGTTCCTGGTTTCAGTGCCGTTGACTGACCCGGATAACAAGGACAACTGGATCTACGACGTCCATGTGTACCCCAAGAACTCCATCACGGGTGCCGAGAAGACCGTCACGGATGCTCCCGACGTCAAGCTCGGCGATCAGATCGACTTCACCATCACCGGTGACATCCCGAACGAAGCAGTCATTGACGGCTACAAGATCGTGGACCAGCTGGACGACAAACTGACCTACCTTGATGCCAGCGCCACACTGGTTAATGGCACGGTCATCACCGAGGGCACCCACTACACGGTTGCCTTCGATGCTGCCACCAACACGGTCTCCATCGTCTTCACCCCCGCAGGCCTCGCAGTGCTGGCTGCCAACAACGACACCAAGGTACAGGTTGTTGTAAACACCGCCGTCAACACCATCGGCGAAATCGAGAATGACGCCATGGTTTACCCGAACCTGGGCAGCTTCACCACCGTTCCCGGCCAGCCCGGCGGCCCCATCGTCACTCCCCCGGTTGTTACCAAGTGGGGCGAGATGACCCTCCTGAAGACCAACGAGAACGGCGCTGCCCTTGCCGGCGCTTCCTTCTCGGTCTACGCCAACCAGGCTGATGCTCTGGCCGGAACCAACGCTATTGTTCTCAACGGCCAAAGCACCTTCACCGTTGCTGCTGACGGAACCCTGACGGTCTCCGGTCTGCGTTACTCCGACTGGGCCAACGGCGCCGCAGTACTGCCCGGCTCCGCCGATTTCCGCACGTACTACCTGGTGGAAACCACCGCCCCGGAAGGCTACGAGCTGCTCGCAGAGCCGATCTCCTTCCTGATCAACTCCACCAGCACCACGGTGGGTGTTGACCTTGAGGTCAAGAACATCCCGTCCAACGGTGGCTTCGAACTGCCTCTCACCGGTGGTGTGGGAACCGGCCTGCTGTACGTAGCTGGCGCACTCCTGGTAACCGGCGCCGGACTCTTGTTCGTCCGTTCACGCCGCAGCACCAACAGCTAGTCACTGCCCACCTGCAAAGGTTCGCAGTGTGAACACCAAAGCGGGGAAGAACGCCAAACGCGCGCTCTTCCCCGCTTTGCTACCCCAGAGCACAAATCCCCCAGGACCCTCATGTCAAAGCACCAAGACACCAAACTGTGGCCGCAGCGCAGTTTCCGCACCGGATGGAGCGCCCAGCGCATCATCATCGTTGTCGTCGCAATTCTGGGGGTGGGAGTGATGCTGTATCCCACCGCCGCTGCATGGTTCTCCGACCGGGTTCATGCCACTCAGATCAGCGGCTATGTGGACAGCGTGGAGAACCTTTCCCCGTCAGCCCAAAAGACCCTTCTGGACGAAGCCCGGCAGTTCAACAAGGAGCTGCCGTCCGGCCCTCTGCGCGACCCGTACTCCTTGAACAACCAAGGCGAGAAAACGGTGGTTGGAGCAGGTTCGGACGCTTACAAGAAAATGCTCGACGTCGGACCCGGCGGCATGATGGGACGCATCAGCATCCCCTCCATCCACTCGGACTTACCCATCTTCCACGGCACCGATGAAGAAACGCTCTCCAAGGGCGCCGGCCACTTATTCGGCTCCGGCCTGCCGGTTGGCGGAACGGGAACCCACAGCGTCCTCACGGCCCACTCAGGCTTCGTTAACGCAACTCTCTTCGATGACTTGGATCAGGTGCGCGAAGGCGACGTCTTCTCCGTGACAGTGCCCGGCGAGTCTTTCTATTACTCAGTGGATCAGATCAAAACGGTTCTGCCGGAGGAAACGGACGATCTCCGCAAAGTCGAGGGCAAGGACTACGTCACGCTGGTGACGTGCACACCCACAGGGGTCAACAGCCACAGACTGCTGGTGCGTGGCGAGCGCGTTGACGCTCCAGCCGCAGCTTCTTCCCAAACACTGCCCAGCCAGGCAATGGATCCGGGCTTCCCTTGGTGGGCGCTGGCCCTCGTTGGTACCGCGGTCCTCGCGGTGGTAGTCACCCGCCCCCGCAAAAAAGCGCTCCCCCGCCCAAGGTGAGGAAGCGCCCGAAAGGTTAGTGGCCGGCGTCGGGCGTTTCCGGCCCGTCATTCGGAGCACCCGGGCCGCCGTGGCTTGGACGCTTGGAACTGAGGTTGACGCCGGATCCCTTGCCGAGGTGGTCGGCGTTCTCCTTGTGGCTCATGGACAACATGGCCGCTACGACGAGGCTCACAATGAATGCGATGCCCGCGCCTGTGAAGGCGAGGTCGAACCGCGGGGCTTTTGCGCTGCCACCGGACGCGAAGATCAGCACGGCAACGAAGGCCAGCACTGCAAAGAACGCGGAGAACATGAGGGGTCCCTTGACCGAGGTCCGCATCTTGCGCGGTTCTCCTGGTGTCTGGTCTGCCACGGTCATTCCTCCAATGATGGCGGTTGGTCTCCGCCGGTCAGCAAAAGTTCTACAACGAGTAGAACGTCCAGCTACTAGTTTACGGCCTCGGGCGAAGCGCCGGGAGCAGCAGCCTGGGCCGGCCCGCCGGCAGCGGTCTTGGCCTCGTGCCGCAGCGTCAGCCCGGACAAGATCCACAGCACGCCGGAAATGATGGCCCCACCGCCTGCCACACCCAACAGCGCATGCGCGCCCAGGGACGTAAAGAACGGCAGCAGCACGGCAGTGCCCACGGCAATGACGCCTGAAATGAGCCAGTCGCGCGCCAACGCATCCCGCTTGCGGAGGCCGTGGACGAACTCAAGGAGGCCCAGCACCAGCAGCGCAAACATGGCCGAGAGCGCAACGCCCTCATCAGATTGCGTGACCAAAGCAGCGATACCTCCGAGCGCAACAACCGCCGGAACGGCAACTGGCAATGCGCGGGACATCCACACAGCCGCTGCGGTTGCGAGCAGATACAGGCCCACGGCCCACGCCAGGACGTGTACGGACGGAGCCGCCCAGAAGATGGTGATCGCACCGAACACCAGGGCAACCGTGGCGCGGATCAGCACGGGTTTCCAGAGTCCGTCCACTGGGGCAGAAGGAGTCTGGGCAGGAGTCGCTGGGAGAGTCACCCGTCCAGTTTAGTGCGAACCCAGCACCATCCATCGATCCGTCCGTGCGCGAAGCCCCAAAGTCACCCCGCGGGCCAGCATGTAGCCGAGCGCAAACGCGGCCCACAACCAAAAGAGCCCCGCCTCGCCGTCGGGCCTTGTCTGATTGATAGCCACCAGCAACGGCAAATAGACCACCAGGTTTACGACGCCGGCAATCGCCAGGTAGCGTGCGTCGCCGGCGCCGATGAGGACTCCGTCCAGGACGAAGACGTACCCTGCCAGCGGTTGTCCCACCGCCAGGACCCAAAGCGCCACCGTGAGAGCGGACCGGACGCCGGAATCGGAGGTGAAGAGGTATCCGGCCCACGGCGCCGCAATGGCCAGGAGCACGCCGGTGATCACACCGAACCCGAGGCCCCAGCGGATCATGGTGCGGGTCAGTTCACGGACGCGTTGGGCGTTCCTGGCGCCCAGTTCCTTCCCAATCAGGGCCTGAGCCGCGATGGCAAGTGCGTCCAGGGCAAAAGCGAGGAAGGAGAAAATGGTCATGGCCAATTGGTGCGCGGCCAAGTTCACGGCACCTTGTGCGGTCACCACCAGGACGGTGGCCAGAATGGCAAGGCGGAGGCTCAGAGTCCGCAGCATGAGCCACGAACCCACCTTGGTCATGGCCCGGATACCGTGCCAGTCGGGCTTGAGGGAGACCCCGTGATGCCGTGCGTTCCGGCTCACCATCACCAAGTAGACGGCCGCCATGGCCCATTGTGCGATGCTCGTGCCGATTGCGGAGCCGGTTACGGACATGTTCAACCCGTAGACGAAAAACAGGTTGAGGACGATGTTGACGGCAAATCCAGCAGTTGCCACCACCAGCGGAGTCCGGGTGTCCTGCAACCCCCTGAGGACGCCGGTGCCGGCGAAGATGAGGAGCATCGCGGCCAAGCCAGGCATGGACCAGCGAAGGTAATCGACGGCGAACTGCCGAACATCGCCAGTGGCCCCCATGAAGCCAACTAGGGGTTCGGCCGCCACAAAACCAACCACGGCGAGCGCCAATCCGAGCAGCAGGGCCAGCCACACGCCGTCGCGCCCTGCCGCCAAAGCCTTCCCCAATTTACCGTCGCCGATCGCCCGGGCCACCGCCGGCGTCGTCGAATATGCCAGGAAGACCATGAGCCCCACAGCGGTGTGCAGGATGGTGGATGCGAGGCCGACGCCTGCCAGTTGGTCGACGCCCAGGTGCCCCACGATGGCGGAGTCGGCCAGCAGGAACAGCGGCTCGGCAATGAGCGCACCGAAGGCTGGGACGGCCAGGCGCAGGATCTCGCGGGCGTTGGAGCGGGTGGGTGTGATTGTGGTTTGAGGCACTAAACAAGCCTAGTCCGCCGGTGGCCGGGTACATTTGGGCCGTGTCACATGAGCATCCCGTCACCGTTTCTGTAGCCCGCACTATCCTCCCCGGCTATACCCGGCAAGCCAACGCCTGGGCCCACGCCGGCCAGGAGCTCGCCCGCGAATGGCCCGGATATCTGGGGTCGGGCTGGGTGCGCAACGGGGTGGACTCCACTGAATGGCACATGCTTTACCGTTTCGCCGACGCCGATTCGCTGCAGGAATGGGAAGACTCCGAGGAGCGCCGCTGGTGGATCGATAGCGCCAGGGACATGATGGAGACCACGCGGGTGGAGCGGCATACGGGGATTGAAGGCTGGTTCTCGCGGCCCGGAGATGTCTCGGTAGTGGTGCCCGAAACGGTGGTGCCGCCACGCTGGAAACAAGCCATCAGCATTTTCCTGCCGTTTTTCCCGCTGAGTCTGTTGGCTAATTTCCTGTTGCATCCGTTGACTCAGAACTGGCCGTTGGTGTTCGCGGTCCTGCTGAACATCGTGATCCTCACGCCGTTGATGACGTACATCTTCCTGCCCATCACCACCCGGCTGCTGCAGCCTTGGCTTCAGGCGAAGCCGCGAAGCAAGCGACGGACCCAGGCTTCTTAGCTGGGAGTTTGGTCATAAAAGTCCTCAATTAGTTGACACTTCAACCTATCTTCGGAAAGGTTTAAGACATGAACAAGTCCAGCTTGACCACCACAGCCCTGACCATCCTGCGTGTCATCGCAGGATTTCTCTTCGCCGCGCACGGTTGGCAGAAGTTCAACGAATTCACCATTGCCGGCACGCAGGCATCGTTCGCCCAAATGGGTGTGCCCGGCGCCTCGGCAGTAGCCCCGATTGTTGCAACACTCGAGCTGGTGGGCGGCATCGCGCTGATCATCGGCTTCCTGACCCGCGTCTTCGCGGCCCTCCTGGCCGTCAACATGCTCGGCGCCCTGTTCCTGGTACACGCCCCTGCCGGCATTTTCGTCGGCAACGGCGGCTACGAACTTGTGCTGCTCTTCGCCGGTGCCGCGTTGGCCCTGGCACTGGCTGGCGCGGGCAGGATCTCGGCCGACGCCGCCCTGTTCGGCCGCTCCGGCTCCAAGCTTCGCGTCTTGGCTTAGGCGGCACCGCGTCAGCCCCCACCGACGCTCTCTCACATAACAGCCCCTAAACGCCAACGGTCTCTCACTTCCTTCAGGAAAGTGAGAGACCGTTGGCGTTTAAGCATTGGGATGTGAGAGAGGATCCTAGCCCGTGACGCCGGTCAGCTCGTTCGGCACGTGCTCCAGCTGAGCAGACTTCTTCACCTTGCCGGTCTTCAGGTCCACCGCGTGGATGGTGCTGGTGGCCGGTTCGGTGACGAACACCGTCGAGCCTTGAACGAAGAGAGTGGGACGCGGGTCCTGCCAAGTAGCAGACTCCTCCCACGCGCCGACGACGGGAATGGTGGACGTGACGGCGCCGGAGATCGGATCGATCACCCGCAATCCACCGTCAGTGCCGAGTACCAGCGCCTCGCCAGCCGGTCCGCGGCCCAGCGAACGGAAGGAGTAGCTGGTGCCGATGTCCACCAACTGCATCGTGGCGGTTTGGGTGTTGACCAGCGAGATCCGGGTGGGCCTCTCCGGCTTGGCAGACTTGTCTACCTTGTAGTCACCCAGGATCACCGGGGACTTTTCCGAGCCGGCCTGGTTTCCGAGCCGACCGTACGCATCCGGGCTTGCCACCTTGCTCATGGCGCCATCCTTGTAAATCAGCATCCCGTTTTCGCAGCCCACCACCACGGCTTCACCCGCGGCAACAGCCTCACCATGAACGCCGGGGCAGTCCTCATTACGCGCAATTTCAGTGCGCTCCTGGCCCTTCCCGGCAGAGAGCACCGCAATTCCGGAGCGACTCTCCTCGTTGCCCAGGGTCACCAGCAGCTTGCCATCTTCAAGCTCCACGGCCACCCCGTGATGCGCCTCTGGCGTGGTGTAGACGTCGGTCGAAGGCAGTTTTCCGTCCTCCGCGGCAGCGGCCAGAGCAGAGGTCTCGAAGCTCTCCACCTTGCCGGAACCGTCGTTGAACAACACGGTTTTGCCTCCGTGCAGCACCACGTGGCCGGCCTTGTCCGCCGCAAACGCCAACTCAGTCAGCTTGGGCTCAGCGTTGTAGTGGTGGCTGTGATCGCCGTGCGGTTCGGTCCAGGCGCCCGCGTCGAAGAGCCGGAAGGCATCGCCGGTGGACACGAAAACGTGCCTGCCGTCGCCGGCCGGATTCAACCGGTTGAAACCGGACATTTCCGCACTTCCCACGGGCTCAAGCGAGGTTGCATCCAGAACTGAAATGCCGGCGTCGTGAGTGTAAACGAGACGGGGAGTTGGGGCGCCAGCCTCCTGTGAACTCGGCTCCGAACTGCCCGAGGGTGCTGCAGTGGCTGCGTTACCGCCTGAGGCGACAGGGGTGGCACAGGAGGCTAAAAGCAGGGCTGAGAGCCCGACGACGGCAATCGGCACCGTGCGCCACCGGCGGCTGCGCGGGGTCGGGACAGGGGTTATGGGGGTTGAGTGATGAGGCATGGGTTAAATGATATTGATTCTCATTTAGTCCGCAAGTTCCGCATCAGGCCGCTCTGTCACATTTGACGTTTAAGAACACAAAGAAACAAATTCTCCCGTCAATTCCTTGACTGACTCTTTTGCGGACTGTTAAACATATCCCCATCGGGCAAGCGTTTTCCGAACCCTCTCACCGCATCCTCAGTCGATGGCCTCTCGCCAAACACCAGGGAAGACGCGTTGCCGATTGATGAAACGATACAAAGTCCGACAGTGTGGTTGGTACTCACCCCCATGCGTCATCAAAGGAGATGTTCGTGAAACACCCCCCTCAACGCGCGGCCAGGACGGGCACCGCAGCCCTGACTGCCGCCGTCGCCTCAATGGCACTGGCCTTCACCGGGCTTCCTGCAGCTCACGCCCAGACGTCACTCCCCCCAGCCGGAAGCGGCTACAAGTTCGACTTCGGCCCTGGCGTCGTGGCCGACGGGTACACGCAAGTGAACGCAGGCAGCGCCTATACCGCCGCCACGAAGTTCGGTTTCACGGACACAGCAGTCACCTCCGGGGCTGACAGGGGCACCCCGGATGCCCTGCGCAGCGACTTCGTCCAAGCCCAGGGCAGCTCCTTTCAAGTGGACCTTCCCAATGGCGACTACACAGTGAAGCTCATCGCAGGGGACGCAACGGAAGCCACCAACATCGCCATCACGGCCGAGAAAATGGCCAAAGTCCAGGCCACCGACAAGCCGGCCGGCCAGTTCCTGGAGATGGAATTCCCCATCTCACTGGTGGACGGCCAGCTCAACATGGACATCACCGGAACCGCCGCCAAAATCAACTCGCTGGTCATCTCAGCCCGCGCTCCACGGACGGCAACAACGGACCCTGGCGTCTACCTGGCCGGCGACTCCACCGTGCAGACGTACGATCCCGGCTACGCCCCACAGGCGGGTTGGGGCCAGATGATCGACCGCTATCTGGACGACAAGGTTGCCGTCTACAACCACGCGATCGGCGGCCGCAGCTCCAAGAACTTCATCAGCCAAGGCCGGCTGGACGAGATCCTCCGTGTCATCAACCCCGGCGACTACCTCATGGTCCAGTTCGGCCACAATGATGCAACCATCGGCGTCGATGACCGCTACGCATCGCCTGCCGACTACAAGGAATACCTCCGCAGCTACGTGCATGGCGCCCGCCAACGCGGGGCCACCCCCATCCTGGTCACTCCTGTGGGACGCCGGGACTTCGATGCAGCTACCGGCACGTTCCGCGTCAGCTTCCCCGAATACGTGGACAAAATGAAGGAACTCGCCGGGGAGGAGAACGTTGCACTGATCGATCTCTCGGCCCTCAGCCGCGGCTACTACGACGCAATCGGACCGGAAGAAACCAAATCGGTCTTCCTCCATGTCGACGCCGGCGTGTACCCAGGACGTCCGAGCGGCACCGCTGATGACACCCACTTCCAGGAATACGGCGCCATCCAGATCGCCCGCCTCCTCGCCGGCGGCATGAAGCAGCTCAACGTTCCGCTGGCCTCGCGCGTCCAGGAGGTCACGCCGCCGTCGAACGTTCCTGCCAAGCCGCAAGGCCTGGTGGCCGGCAGTGTCTCCAATGCCGGAGCGCTGCTCAAGTGGCAGCAGGTGGAGGGAGCGGACATCTATAAGATCTACCGCAAACTGGCTGCTGAACCGGACAGCGCCTACAAGCTCGCCACCACGTCCACCATTCCCACCACCAACCTCAATGGCCTCGCCGAAGGCACCGCATATGACGTGCGCGTGGCTGCGATGAACGGCAAGGGCCTGTCCGAGTACAGCGATACGTTGGCGGTGACCACCAAGCAAGCCACGTACAAGTTCGACTTCGGACCCGTCGGCGCCCCGGTGGAAGCTGGCTACACCGAAGTCAACCGCACCATGGCCTACTCCGCCGAGCGAGGTTTCGGTTTCAAGGACATCACGGTCCTCAGCGACCGCGACCGCGGCGCAACCACCACCAACCTGCTCCGGGACTTCGTCCTCAGCGGTGCCAGCTTCGAATTTCAGCTGGACGTCCCCAACGGCACCTACGCCCTGAAGACGTACCACAGCGACTGGATCGGCTCCACGCGGACTGACATCGCTGTAGAAGGCAAGGGCTTCGGCACTGTCACCTCCGGCAAAGCCGCGTCCGCCACCAAGGTCATCAACGAGGTCCTGGTAACGGACGGTCAACTCAACCTGAGCATCAGCGGATCCGGTCAGCGCCTCAACGGGCTGGAGGTCACCCCGCTCCTGGTGGGCCCAAGCAACCTCAAAATCACGTCCGTTGACGCAGCCGCCCAGCCGCCCGTCGTCGGACTTTCCTGGGACGCTGTTGGCGACGCCGCCAGTTACCGTGTCTTCCGTCAGGCACCCTTCGAGACGTCCGCGCAGCTGATCGCGGAAAACATTGCCGAACCGGCATATTCGGACGCCACCGCCACGGCAGGCCTGCCCTACAAGTACTACGTCACTGCCGTAGACCGCACAGGCCTGGAGTCCGTCCCGTCCAACACCTTGGACGTGCCGCTGATCGACCCCGCAACCGCAGTGCCCGCAGCACCTGGAAAGCTGAAAACCAAGAAGGTGGAAAAGACCAGCGTCTCGCTTCAGTGGGGCGAAGTTAAGGGCTCGACGGCGTACCTTGTCTACCGCTCAACGGCAGCTGACGGGGCATTCACCTACGTAGGTAAAACCGACGACAAGAAGTTCACCGACACCACCGTCCTGACCACCATCAAGTACTACTACCGGGTCACGGCCCTGAACGCCGGGGGAGAATCGGCTCCGTCTGAAACCGTGGGAACCGAAGACGTGGTGGTCCTGGACCGTCAGATGGAGAAGCTGGACCGGGCACCTGTCGCGATTCCAACAGCAGAGGGAATCCGCATCGGCTGGCGCATGCTTGGCCTCGATGAGGACAAGATCGGCTTCAACGTCTTCCGCGACGGCAAAAAGATCACATCATCACCCATCACCAACAGCACCAGCTACCTGGACGCCACCGGCACCGCGAACTCCAAGTACGTCATCAAGGTAGCCGGCGGCGGCAGCAGCGGCGAGAAGGAGACCAAGGAGTTCAGCCCGCTGGCCCAGGACTACCTGTCTATCAAACTGGACAAGCCGGCCGACGACTACACCAAGGACGGGCAGCCCTACAGCTACTCGGCCGGCGACGCCACGGTAGCCGACGTTGACGGTGATGGCCGGTACGAGATCATCCAGATGTGGTCACCGTCCAACTCCAAGGACAACTCCCAGGCCGGGTACACGGGCACCGTTTATGTGGACGCCTACACCATGGAAGGCACCAAACTCTGGCGCATCAACCTCGGCCAGAACATCCGCGCCGGCGCCCACTACACACAGGTTCTGGCCTACGATTTCGACGGCGACGGCAAGGCTGAAGTGGCCATGAAGACCGCCGATGGAACCCGGGATGCTGCCGGTACCGTGATTGGCAATGCCAATGCCGACCATCGCAACAGCAGCGGTTATGTCCTCACCGGCCCGGAATTCCTGACTGTCTTCCATGGGCAGACAGGGACCATCATGGACACCGTGGCTTATGACCCGCCGCGCGGTGACGTTGGCGCCTGGGGTGACACGTACGGCAACCGCGTGGACCGTTTCCTCGGCGCCGTTGCGTACCTCGACGGCGAGCACCCGTCCATGATGTTCAGCCGCGGTTACTACACCCGCGCAGTCCTGGCCACCTATGACCTGGTGGGTGGCAAAATCGTGAAGCGTTGGGTGTTCGACTCCGACGTTTCCGGCGAGCAGTACCGGAGCATGGGCAACCATAACCTGTCCGTGGCTGACGTGGATGCCGACGGCAAGGACGAATTCATCTTCGGCTCCATGACCATCGATGACAATGGCCAGCCGCTCTACACCACCGGCCTCGGCCATGGGGATGCCATCCACACCAGCGATTTGGATCCTTCCCGTCCGGGCCTGGAAACCTTTGCAGTTCACGAGGACATGGGCTCGAGTGGAAATCTCGGCGCAACCTTCCGCGACTCCGCCACCGGGGAAGTGCTCTGGAGCATCCCGGCGGCAAGGGACACCGGCCGTGGGGCCTCGGGCGATATTGACCCGCGCTATCTGGGTGCTGAAGGGTGGGCCGTAGGCGGCGACGCTGCGTGGAACTCCCCGGTAGGCGAACTTCGCTCGGCCAAGGGTGAGTTGCTCTCCACCAACATCCCGGCAGCAAACTTCCTGGCGTGGTGGGACGGCGACCTGCTCCGCGAGATCGTGGACCACGACTGGGATGTTGCAAGCAACAGTGGGACACCGAGCATCAGCAAATGGAACTGGAACACCCAAAGCAGCGATCGCCTGCTGACGGCCACCGGTGCCTTGACCAACAACAGCACCAAGGGGAACCCGGCTATCCAGGCCGATCTGTTGGGCGACTGGCGGGAAGAAATTGCCTGGCGTTCCGCGGACAGCACGGAACTCCGGATCTACACCACCACGTCCGGCACTGATGTTCGGCTCCGTACCCTGATGCACGATCCCGTGTACCGTCTCTCGGTTGCACGCGAGAACATCGCCTACAACCAGCCGCCACACCCGGGCTTCTATATCGGCGTGGGCATGGATGCGCCTTCTATTCCGAATATTGCATATACGGGAAGTAAGTAGCACCTCCTCCATGGTGAGCGCCGCCTCTGTACTTGTTGGTGCGGGGGCGGCGCTTGAGGTGGTACAAATAGCCAGATGACCACCATCCTCACCGGAGTCGGTGCCAGCACCGGCACCGCGCATGGCACAGCACGACTCATCAACGGTCCTGACGAGTTCGCTCGATTCCAATCCGGCGATGTGTTGGTCTGCCGCACTACCGACCCCGCTTGGACGCCGCTCTTCGGAATGGCGTCAGCGGTAGTCACGGAAACCGGCGGCATGTTGTCCCACGCCGCAATTGTTGCGCGTGAGTTCGGGATCCCCGCCGTCCTGGGTGTTCGGGATGCGCTGGGCCTGCTGACTGACGGAGGGCCGTTGCTCATCGACGGGTCCTTGGGAACCGTCACCCTCGTGAGTTCCACATGACACTCCTTACCCTGCATGCCGTCCGACTCCTTGGTTTCGCTGACACACGTTCGGTGGCCGCCCGCTTCTCGCAAGACCCCGGCGTGGTGGAGTCCCAGCTCATCGACGCCGGGGTGAACGGCTTCGTTTCGCACAGCACCTTTGCGGGGACCAGCGGATGGTCCCTGTCGAGTCTTGGGAGGGCTGAAAACCAGCGACTGCTGGCCGAGGAACTGGATAGTGCCGGCGCGCGGATCTCCGTGATGGCCGTCCACGACGACTTCGGGGACATCAACACCGGCGTAGTGGATGCCTGCAGCGCCTTCCAACTGCGGACCTCGCCCGGCGACGAGGCCATGGATGTCCTGATAGGTGCTCTGGCATCGTGGCGCCCACTCGAAGCGCAGCTATCCGGAATACTGCCCCGTTTCGATGGCTACTCCGATCGTCTGCTGGGCGCACTCAAGCACGCTGTCCAGGACACGGCGTGGCTCACGGCCACCGACCGCGACTCCTTCCACCGGGTCTGGTTCGAACTCCATGAGGATCTCATCGCCACCCTCGGCATCCAGCGCGGGTAGGCACACCGCCGCCGTCGGACTTCGTCACGTAACAGAAACCTGGCAACAGTAAACTGCCACCATGAGCGATGATGCTGCCAATTCAGTGACCCTCCGCTTCCTGGCGGCCCCCATGGACGTAGGACACAGCGGGTCCGTCGACGCCGGTACCGTCCTTGAGTGGGTGGATAAAGCAGCGTACGCAGCAGCAGTTGGCTGGTCCAAGTCGTATTGTGTCACCGCATACGTCGGCAACATCCACTTCACGGATCCCGTCAACAGCGGCGACATGGTGGAAGTGACCTCCACCATCGTTTACACAGGGCGCTCCTCCATGCACATCCACACCGTGGTCAGTTCCCGGGATCCAAAAGGCGGCCCGGAGACCATGCACAGCCAGTGCATGGTGATCTTCGTTGCCGTCGGCCCGGACGGCAAGCCGATTCCCGTACCGCAATTTGAACCATCCACGCCTGCGGAGATGGAGCAGCGGGACCACGCCTTGGCTCGGATCGAGGTACGTGAACAGATCGTCAACGCGATGAACGCCCAGGAATACACCGACGCCGGGACCGCCGAGCGCGTCGTCCTGCGGTTTATGGCGTCCCCCACTGATGTGAACTGGGGCGGCAAGGTCCACGGTGGCATTGTGATGAAGTGGATCGACGAAGCCGCCTACGTTTGCGCCTCCCGCTACTGCGGCAAGGACACGGTGGCCGTGTTTTCCGGCGGTGTCCGCTTCTACCGGCCCTTGCTGATCGGACACGTCGTAGAAGTAGAGGCACGCCTCGTCTACACCGGCGCCAAGGGCATGCACATCGCGGTTCACGTCCGCTCGGGTGACCCTAAAACCAAGGTCATGAACCTCACCACGTACTGCCTCACGGTGATGGTGGCGCGCGATGAAACGGGGACGGCCGTTCCCGTCCCCGCCTGGGAACCAGTGTCTGACGAGGACAAGAAGTTGCATGCACATGCCCGCGAGCTGCTGGAAATCCGTGGCCGCGCCCCGGGCAACCGGCTGCCGGATCATCTCCAGAACCTCACCGGAAGCTAGGCCGGCTTCTACCTTCTCACTGCCTCGCCCAGCTGCCGGGGCTGCTTCGCCGTGCCTCCAACAGCCATTCACAAGTACTAGGGAGCATCACCGTTCCTCGACACGAATCAAGTCATGGGTGCACTTGAGACTTGAGTAACACGGGAATGGGGCGGTGGCATGCCAGCACCCCGCTTCCGTTTGTTGAAGGGGTCGGCATTTTCCCTTCTTCGATGACTCTCGGACAAACAGGTAGGTCTAACAGAAGCAAGGCTCTTGGCAGCGTCAAGTGGTCCATCAGCCGCTTCCATAAGGGGTCAGCAGTTGTATCAGCGGAAGATGAAGAGTGTCCTGGACTACGTCGCCAAAGGTCTAGGCGTGAGAATCGTCGGCGCACCCGGCAGCGGCCGAACCAGTCTCCTCAAGAGCGTCGTTGCGAAACTGGAAGAGGATGGCGCCACGGTCTACAGCATGTTCGCTGCGCCGGCTCTTGCTGCTGTGCCTTTTGCGGGCGTTCTATCGCTCGGCTTGGATCTTCGTTCCAGGACCATCGGAATTCTCGGCATCGTGGACCTCCTCTCGGTCCAGATGGCCAGGAGCGGGGCGCATCTCATAGCGATCGACGATCTCGAAAACCTGGACCGGGAGTCACTGGCAGTAGTGGATGTGCTGCGGAGAAGGCGCAATGTTCCGCTGATTACCACCATGAATGACCGGCCGTTCCAGCCCAGGAGCTCCGGTTACTTGGGCAGCATTCCCGAAGCAACGGTTTCCCTTGCACCACTGGAATATGAACAAATCGGCAAACTCATCACCGAAACCCTTGGTCATCCGGCTGAAGTGAATGTGGTTGCGAACGTCCTCACCAAATCCGGCGGTAATTTGCGGTTGGCGGTCCGAATCATCCAGACCTCGGCACTCAGTGGGCGCGTGGTTCTCAGGGACGGCTTATGGTGCATGAACAGCCCAATGTTAATGAACGAGCATCTCAACGGGACAGTGGAAGCCTTGCTCCAAGGTTTGCGGCCAGAGGAAGTCCGGGCACTTAACAAGATGTCGCTTCTGGGTCCCAGCCCCGTTGACCGCTTGGTCGCAACTGTTGGTGAGGACATCCTCGACAACCTTGAATACAACGGGTTGATCTCGGTAATTCAAGGTTCACATGGAACCCTTCTGGCCGCTGTCTTCCCGCCAATTGTGGATGACTACCTTCGAGCCCACACGCTAAGCTCCCGGAGAATTCTCCAGAGCGCAGT
This sequence comes from Paenarthrobacter sp. NPDC091711, assembly GCF_044756605.1. Taxonomy (NCBI): domain Bacteria; kingdom Bacillati; phylum Actinomycetota; class Actinomycetes; order Micrococcales; family Micrococcaceae; genus Paenarthrobacter; species Paenarthrobacter sp. NPDC091711. Next base: position 87,543 of record NZ_JBIVTF010000003.1, on the reverse strand, counting down.
AACAGACCATGTCATTGCAGAACCGGGCGATCACCCCGCGCCGCCAGCCACCGACGACATGTTGTCGGCTTCGCTTTCCGTTCTTCGCACGGAAATGGGCAGCAACCACGCGGCTGCTACCCGATACTTCCAGCAGCGCCGCGACGCCCTTGAAGAGTCGTGCTACCAAAAGTGGCACAGCGATCGCAGCCTGTCCAATGCTGTGGCGCTCCTGAGGGTCTATTGGGGAGCCCCCGCCAATCCCCATCGGATCCAGGAGGTTCTGCGTCAAACCGACTCCGACCACGGTGAATCAGAAGATCTCTTCTTGTTCAATATGTCCTTGGCCTGGTGGCAGTTCTCCCATGAGGAGAACCTGCCCGGTGCGATTGCGACAATGCAGGCTCTGGCTTCCGAGAGACCCGGCCTGCGGGATGAAGCCGAAGCGGTCACGGCATTTCTTCGCACTTCCCACGGCAGCATCCCCGGCAACAAGGATCACTCGTTTGTTGATTCCCTTAAGCATGGCTCGCAAAGCGGCATCACCCCAACCATCAAGGGACTGCTGGAGCTTTACCGTCTCAACCCCGAGAAGGCGCAACATGCAGCGGACTCCTCCGAGGGAGCAACCGGTTACCCGCCTTTCGAGTCCTTCATCCGCGGAATGGCAATGCTCTCCAGCGGCCGGGAGGAAGCGGCTCTTGTCATGGCACTTGAGTTCCGGGAGAAGGCTTTACAGAACGTGGATCAGTTCGCCTTCGTCAGTCAGAGTTACGTAGCCGCGCTTTCCCTCCTTCATCACGGCCTGTTTGACGAGGCCGAATATCTCATGGGGCGCGCCTTTTCCCTGGGAAAACCGGGATTCCTGGTGGAGTCGTTGCACGTGGCCATGCTGCGCCTCTCCTCGCTTCGGGACGCGGTTCCAGCTACTTCCTTAGGAGTGACGGACGGTTCCAGCGGAACGGAGAATGGGCCGTTCCCGGGTTTCGGAACGGGTTTGCACGATCTCGCCGCCAGCCGCCCCGCGAGCGCCAAGGCCTTCGACGAGCGAGCCAGCCGAATCATCGAAAAGTCCCTTGCCCGGGGTTTTGTCTTCGAAGCCGTGCATACGGGGCTCTTCGCCCTGGGGCTCCTCCCCGGCCCGCGCGTCCGGGGGCTCCTTCAAGGGATTCTCGAGGACCGCGGCATAACAGTCCACGATCAGCTGTTGGCAGTGGCGGGTGCCGCCATTGAGATGGACCTTCCACGCCTGCGTCATTTGCTGGACACCTACGTGCTGGACGGAGACACGTTCCAAGTGTCCATGGTTCTACGCGGGGCAGAACAGCGGTGCCAGCTCAGCGGCGAGCCAGCCGTTGCGAGTGAGATCAGAAGGGCCGCCAAGGATTTCGTTGTGCGCTTCGGCGTGGTGGGAACGTTGCTCGATTTCAGGTCGGAGCCTCCCGGTTCTTCCTTGACGTTGAGGGAGGTTGAAGTTGCCTTGGTCGCCGGGCAGCAGAGCAACCAGGACATCGCCGAGCAGTTCGGCATCAGCATCCGGACTGTGGAGAGCCACATCTCCAATGCTCTGCGAAAAACCGATACGACCACCCGAAAACAACTCGCCGATCTCATTCGCAATGCGCCCAACTCTTTGGCCTCAGGCGCCTTGGAAGCTTCGCAAGCCAACTCGTAACGCCGCAGCGAGCAGCTTTCGGTGTGCCCGGCCGTTCGGCCCGGCGTTTCCCGGACTGCAAAGTCATGAACAGTTGATCCGCCAAGACAGGAGACACAGAATTGCCCCAAGTACTAGTTGTCAGCAGGCATAGGCAATTCACGGCCCTTATCCATTGGGCCACCAACACGTTGCGCACCGTGCCGGCGGGCAACGTAGCGGTAGTGGATGGGACGTTGCCTGAGCTTGAAAACGACGTGGTGGACCTGGTCCGTGACAGTTACAGAGTGCTTGTCTACGGTGGCGTGCTCCATAGCTCCCGCGTCCTGCGTCTGATGGATCTGGGCGTACGGGGCTACGTACCTGAAACAGCCACGCTCCCCGTCCTGCTGACCGCGGTCAAGAGCATTGCCGCCGACGGAACACACTTGCCGTTTGATCCTGCTTCCGGCCGGAGCTACATCCCCCTCACCACTGCTGAGGAAATAGCAGCCGATGCCTATTTCCTCAATGACGAGGAACTGCCCCGGGTTGAGGTGGCGAAGCGGCTGGGCATTGCCGACTCGACCCTGCGTAACCAGCTGGCATCCGTCCGGCGAAAACTCGGAATCCCCCCGCAGGCCAGTCGCACGGCAGTGAGCCGCCGGTACCGGGCCACCGTGAGGCAAGCGGCGCCGTCGAGGTAATCGGTTGTAGCCCAGCCCACCCTAAAGGGAGGGGCCGGAACTCAGCTGAAGGCGCTCACTGGACGGCCTGCCGCCTGCCTGATTCGCCACGTAGCGTCTGCCGAGCGAGCCAAGGGACCATCCTGAGTCTTCCCACACCTGGGCCTCCAGTATGTTCCGCCCATCGATGATCTTCCGCGATCCCGTTTGCGCGGAAAGACCCTCCGGTGTCAGGGCTTTGAACTCGTCCCACTCGGTGAGGATCAGGATGAGGTCGGCATTCTTTACTGCTTCCTCGGTGGATGCCACGTACGTATGTTGCGGGGACCGCCGGGAGGCATTGGCGTTTCCTGCCGGGTCATAGATCCATACTTCCGCGCCTTCGTCGAACAGCCTATTGGCGATGTCCAGGGCCGGCGAATCACGGACATCGTCGCTGTTGGGCTTGAACGCAACGCCCAGAATGGCGATCCTGCTTTGCGAAAGCGAACCAAGCATCTCACGGGCCAAGTCCACTGCGCGCTCCCGACGCCTCAGATTGATACCGTCCATCTCATCGAGGAACCGCATACTGCGATCCACGCCAAGTTCAGCTGCGCGTGCCTGAAGGGCGCGAATATCCTTGGGCAGGCACCCACCGCCGAAGCCGATGCCTGCGTTCAAGAAGCGGCGCCCAATCCGCGCATCCAAGCCGATGGCGTCCGCCAGAGTACGGATATCTCCCCCAATAACCTCGGTTACCTCGGAGAAGGCATTGATGAAAGAGATCTTTGTAGCGAGGAAAGCATTTGCAGCGACCTTGACCAGTTCAGCGGTCTCAAAGTCGGTGCTGATCAGAGGCACGCCACTTTCAAGGGCCGTCGCATACACCTCCCGCAGCACCACCTCGTCCTCGGGCGATTCCACACCAATAACCAGGCGGTCCGGCGTCAAGGTGTCCACGACGGCGAAGCCCTCCCTCAGGAACTCAGGGTTCCAGGCAAGATTCACTGCGACGCCGGGGCGCTTGTTGTCACGAACAAGCGTTTTGAGACGCCTCGTGGTTCCCACCGGGACCGTTGACTTGCCTACAATGAGGGCATCTTTGGTGATGTTCCGGGCGAGCGAAATAGTGGCGGCGTCCACAAAGGACATGTCAGCGGCACCTTCACCAGCCCGCTGGGGAGTTCCCACACCGATGAAGTGCACATCACCCCAGGCTCCCACTTCCTGGTACGACGTGGTGAAGCGAAGGCGTCCGCTCTTCACATGCTTCCTCAGAAGTTCGGGCAGGCCGGGCTCGTGGAACGGCAACAGCCCTTCTGAAAGCGACGCGACCCTCGCGGGGTCTATATCGAGTCCAAGAACCTCAAAGCCGAGTTCAGCCATACAGGCGGCGTGGGTAGCACCTAAGTAACCGGTGCCTATGACGGTAATACGCATGAGTCCTCGCTTTTCGGAGTGACAAAAATGATCAAAACTGTGAAGGCCCTCAAGGCCGAAAGCGTCCAACTACTTCTGGATGCGGGCACGAATCTCCCGTACTTCCCTCAGGGTTTGGACACCTTCGGTCACACTCCGCCAGAGTCGGCGGAGCCTGAAAGAGGTTTGCTGCCAGTGGTTCATGTCGCGAAGTTCCAGGTCATGCCAACTGATCGATTCCCGTGAGGGAACCAGGGCTTGCCACAGCGCTGCCGGTTTCCTGGACCAGGGGATCTCCATGAGATGGAAGAGACGGAGCGTGGCAGACCTTTGCGCAGTCGTCCGAAGAACCCAATCAAAAGGCGGCTCACCAACATCGAATGCCCGGGTCTCCGGCACCATCGCAAACAAGGGCCCCAAGGGACCTATCGCCCCCAGTTCCAAGGCCCTGTCATAGTGCTCCTGTGGGGATGCCGTGATCTCCCCCATGCAGAATGAGACGTCATCATGGAGGACACCCCTGGCGGGACTTCGCAATGCATGCAGGAGCGTGACAAGAAGGGCGTCGTTGCGCGAAAGCGTCCACACCGGACGGCCGCCGAGCTCTATGCTTTGCCTGGCAGTCCAAAGACGATCAAACACCGCAGACTCGTCCTCGTAGAACCCCGGAAACCGCCAATGAACATCAATGTCGGTGGGCCAGCCCGGGTTGATGAGAGTGGTGGAGTGTTCGGGGAAAGCTTCGGAGACTTCATGGATCCTCGCCTCCCACCCCCTCTGTTCAAGTGCATTCAGCAGAGCCTTCAAATCCGAGCGCTGGAGGAGGACGTCCAGGTCAAGCGATGGCCTGACGGGACGGGCGCCTACTAAGGTCGCCGCTGGACCCTTGATGAGCAGCACCCGGATGTTGCACTCGGCCGCAATATGGGAAACCAGCGCAGCGGACAGCAGAATCGACTCATTGATCCTGAGGACTTCTCCCGCTGGAGCTGCCTGGGCCGGCGGCCTCATGGCCGCCAGCAGGAGATGGACCGGAGCCACAAGCTAGTCCCTAAGTCCGTTCCGGTTCTCCCTGAACCAGGCGTACGTGGACTCGATTCCGTCCTTCAAGGAAATGCGGGCGGTCCAGCCCAGCGACTCCAACTTTTCCACGTCCATGAGCTTGCGGGGCGTGCCATCGGGTTTCGTCGTGTCCCACGCAAGTGCGCCCTGATAGCCGACGGTGGCGGCAACCAGGCTGGCGAGCTCTTTGATAGTCATGTCTGACCCAACGCCAACATTCACGTGTTGGGGACCGTCGTAGTTTTCCAGGAGATGCAAGCAAGCGTCAGCCAAATCGTCCACGTGAAGAAACTCGCGGCGAGGTGCACCCGTCCCCCAGTTGGTTACCGACTTATCGTCCCGGGCCCGGGCCTCATCCAGGCGGCGGATCAGGGCCGGCAAAACGTGGGATCCATTGGCCGAAAAGTTATCCCCGGGCCCATACAGGTTGGTAGGCATGGCTGAAATCCAAGGCAACCCGTACTGCTGACGGACAGCTTGAACCTGCTTGATTCCCGCGATTTTGGCGATTGCGTATGCCTCGTTGGTCTCCTCCAACGGCCCTGTGAGGAGGTACTCCTCCTTGAGGGGCTGGGGCGCCAGCTTGGGGTAGATGCAGGATGAACCCAAGAACAGCAGCCGTTCCACCCCGTGTTCCTGCGCTGCATCCATCACGTTTACTTGGATCCGGGTATTTTCGCTGAGGAAATCCACCGGGTACGCCTTGTTCGCCAGAATGCCGCCAACCTTGGCCGCAGCCAGTGCCACGTACCGGGGCCTTTCCTTTTCGAAGAACGCGAATACAGCCGGGCGGTCCTTGAGGTCCAGTTCCTTGGACGTTCGCCCAATCATGTTCGTGAAGCCCTCTGCCGCGAGTTTCCGCCACAGCGCGGATCCCACCAAGCCTCCGTGCCCTGCGACGTAGAAGGGCGACGATCGGTCAAGCCGTCCCGCCGTGAAGGCTGTCATCGAGCAAGAGCCTTCCAGGTTTGCAGATCAACAGTATCGATCCAGGGGTTTCCCCCATGCTGCAAGGCCTCCATGTCGGCGTCCACCATGAGACGAGCCAGCTCAGGTGTCTTGATGGTCGGTTCCCAGTCCAGCTTTTCCTTGGCCTTCGAATAGTCGCCAATGAGTGCTTCAACCTCTGTAGGGCGAAGGTAACGCTCATCAAAACGCACGTAGTCTTCCCAGTTCAAACCGGCATGTTCAAACGCGTTCTCAAGAAAGTCCTTGACGGTAAAGCCCTCGCTTGTGGCAAGGACATAGTCATCAGCCTCATCCACCTGAAGCATGCGCCACATGCCCTCGACGTACTCTGCGGCATAACCCCAGTCGCGGACAGCCTGCAGGTTACCCATGTACAGCTCTGACTGTTTTCCAGCCTTTATGGCCGCGACAGCACGCGTGATTTTGCGAGTCACGAACGTCTCGCCACGGCGGGGGGATTCGTGGTTGAAAAGGATGCCGTTGACGGCAAACATGCCGTAGGCCTCCCGATAGTTCTTGGTCATCCAGTAGCTGTAAACCTTGGCCGCACCGTAGGGAGAACGGGGATAGAAGGGAGTAGCCTCATCCTGCGGCGGCGGGGTAGCGCCGAACATCTCAGACGAGGACGCTTGGTAAAAGCGGGTTTCGATTCCAGCCATGCGCACAGCTTCCAGAAGCCGGGTTGTGCCAATTCCCGTCGTATTGCCCGTGTGCTCCGGCTCGTCGAAGGAAACCCTGACGTGGGACTGGGCCCCCAGGTTATAGACCTCGTCGGGACGGATGTCAGCCAGCAGCGTGACCAGCCGCGCGCCGTCGGAAAGGTCGCCATAATGAAGGAAGAGGCGTGCTTTGCTGTTATGCGGGTCCACGTACAAGTGGTCGATGCGGGACGTGTTAAAGGTCGAAGAGCGGCGGATCAGGCCGTGCACCTCATAGCCTTTGGAGAGCAAGAGTTCGGCAAGATAGGAGCCGTCCTGCCCTGTGATTCCTGTGATTAGCGCTTTCTTGGCCAAGGTTTTTCCTTCTCTTCGTACAGATAAATGAGGCAAATGCTGTCTCAGCGCGATCGCTGACGGGACGCCAGGTCGTTCAACCACTCGACGTAGCTGTCCACGGCCACCTCTTCGGTAAGCACCCTGTCGCTGTACTGCCGACCGGCAGCTCCGAAGTCCTTGGCAGAGTCAGGGTCCTCGCGGAGCCGCTCAATGGCGGCCACCAGATCCCCTGGCGATCCGGACTCAGCCCGGATTCCGGCGCCGGCTGCGGAAAGCTCGTGTGCTGTTGCGCTGCCGGCCTCCGTGGCAGCGATAATCGGAAGCCCTGTCACGAAGTAACTTGTGAGCTTGCTGGGCACGGACATCTCCCTTACGCCCGGACGCTCGTTGACGAGCAGCACATCCGCCGACCTGAGCGCCTCCGAGTAGTCCCGGTCCGGAAGCGGCTCCAAGAACTGCAGCCTGTCAATGCCAGCACCCTTGGATTCGAGGATGCGCCGCTGATTGCCATTGCCCAGTAGGACAAAACGAACATCGCTTCCGCTGCGCCCTGCTAGCCGCGCAGTATCAATCAGGTTTTCCAACCCCTGTTTGACCCCCATGTTGCCCGCATGCAGCGCCACAAAGTCAGTCGCCGCCCAGCCGAGGCGTTCGCGGGCCTTGGATCTGTCAAACGAATGCTGGTGCCGAACGTGAGTCCAATTTCTAATCACGCGGACACGGTGTGCAGGGACGCCCAGATCATTGGTGACATGTGCGCGAAAACGTTCGTGAATCACACTGACTCCGTCCGCGGCATTGAGTATCGCGGATTCAAGGCGCTTCATAACTGAAGCCAGCGGAGAACCAGCATCGCCCGTTTCCTCTATGCCTTTGCTGTAGAGGTCCTGGACCCAGATCCCCACCGGTATGCGGAAGAGGCGCGCTCGAAGAATTGCGAACGCCGCCGAGAAAAGGGCAGGACTGACTACGAGGACCACATCGGGGCGGTCCCAGCGTTCAAGCATGGTGCGGAGCCCAAAGGTGAGTTCCATGATGAGACGGCCAAGACCATTGGGCCGCTGGGGGACGGTGGACCGTAGCCGTTTGACGGCGACGTCCCCCAAAGACTCCTCCATGGAAAGGCCGGTGTAGCCGTCGGCAATCTTCCATTCGGGATAGTGGGGATATCCGGTCAGAACTTTGACAGAGACCCCACGCCGCGCCAGTCCTTGCGAGAGTTTGGTGGTGTAGGGAGCATTTCCGCTGGGTTCCGGGGCGTAGTTCAGGCCCACGATCAGCGCTTTCATGAGCCTCCACCGATCCGGCGGAAGCTCATGGCCCTGGCACGCCTCCGGCGCGCCGAATGTCTGGACGTCACAGGGGCGCCAGAGGAAAACGACCAAGCAGCAACGGCCCGAAAAGAGTGACCGCATGGCCCAGGACGATGCCCGCAATCAAGGCGATTCGTCGCCCTCGTCCAGCAACACCGGGATGGGGGTCACCCGGGATTTCCCGTCCAAGGGGAACAGCCAGGCTTTGAGCCCCAGGCTGGAGTTCAAGGGCATGGGTGTGGCCTGTCATTGATGGGGAACATGCCAGCGCCGTCGTCGTGGTGTCCATTTCGCCTCAGCATTCTGTCAATCGGATACGAGTCGATTTTGGTGGGAGGATCACACCCCCTAGAGCCGAAAGGACCCACTTCCTCAGTGGTGAAGCCCTGCAGGGCTGAACCGGCTCCCCCACCATTCCGCTTCCTCCGTGGAGGTCCACACGGTATTGCGTATGGCAACCGAAAACGTCTGCGTGGAGAGGCCGGAAAGTAGCAACGCCGTCGCCGGTTTTGCCTGATACGCAGGTGGCCTTGGCCTCCATACGTAATAGCCGCAGACCTCCACTGAGGACCCGAAAATCACCAATGGCGCAACCGGACGCCGGAGGCACCTGATTCCGCCGCTGGTTGTCTGATAGGGGTTGCCTGGCCGCTGACAGCACCACTGAGAAAGCGGGTTTGAGTGGGCCTAGGGGGTGCGGGCCTCCAACCAGAATCGGGTGGTATCCGGAAGACAGAATGCTGAGGACAAATGGACACCACGACGACGGTGCTGGCATGTTCAGTACTAACGGCAGGTCACGCCCATGCGCTGGGGCTCCGCCGAGGATGAGCCGGTTGGATCTCGCCGGGTTCACCGGCGCCGGCTACGACAAGGGCCGCGGACTACTCTGGCAAGCGGCCTGGTTCGCAGTTCAAAATCTGGTCTTCAACACCTGGTGGTGCCCGTCGTCATTGCGCGTGCGCATACTCAGGGCATTCGGCGCTTCCATCGGCCACGGCGTGAAAGTCCGCCACGGAGTTACTATCCATTGGCCGTGGAAGCTGACCGTCGGGGACAACGTTTGGATCGGAGTCGATGCTTGGATTCTCAATCTTGAGCCAGTCACCATAGGTTCCGATTGCTGCATCTCACAAGGCGTCTTCATCTGCACCGGCAGCCACTCTTTCGACTCCCCTACTTTTGAGTTCGACAACGCTCCAATTGTGGTTGGTGACGGTAGCTGGATAGGTGCGCGGGCCACAGTGCTGCGCGGCGTGAACGTCGGTGCCTCTTGCCTGGTGGGAGCTGGCACTTTGGTAGTGAAGGACCTACCGGACGGCACGCGGCTGCTGGCACCGATAGGTACCACATTGCCTGGACGTCTGCGCAAGGCGGACGGAACACCGCTTTGAGCACGCTGATCATCTGGATAGGACTCTGTCTGGTCTTCAGCGTCGTATTTGTTCGTCGCATGCATTTCGTTTTGGCCGCCGTCATCGCGGTACGGCTCCTGGTTCCTGGCGTGGTTCAGAACGACGTTATGCCCGGGCTGCATCCGTCCACATACCTGTTCCTGTGCTTTGTCCTTGTCCAGGTGGTATTCGCTCCCACCATCTTCGGACGAGTGATCCGTTCCGCAGGCGTTTGGCCGCAGGCCATTATTGGTGGCATGGCCGCAGTCATGATGACCGACGTCGGAAACCCCGGCAGCGCAGGACTGCTGGATACGGCGATGTTTGTCCTTGGTATCGTGTGGGCGCCCTATTACATCTTCGTGTTTATGCGATATTCCATCCGCTCCCTGCCTGGGGCAGGAAAAGCCTTCCTGGTGGCGTTTACGCTCCTGGCACTCACGGAAGCAGTGTTATCGCAGATCCAGGTGGCTACAGGTCGGCCCCTGGTTTGGGAAAGTGAATTCTCGAAGATCTGGCTGACTGGCACAGTTTCAGAGCTTGGTGCAGCAATCGGCACCTTTGGACACGGCATCCAAGTTGGTGTCTTCTTTGCGGCGGTCATGCCGCTTCTTGCCCTGATCAAGTCGATGTTCCTGCGCTTCACGCTGGCGGCCGTCCTCCTCGTGACTGTGCCTCTTGCCTACGGCCGCATGGGCCTCATTCTCACCGTTGTTGGGTTCGTCTTCCTCGTGATCATCGGAGGACAGAAAGTCCTTCGAAGCATTCTCCTGGCCGCTGTTGTCCTCGGAGCACTTTTGATCAGCATTCAAGGCGAAGCCGGTGAGAAGCTCCTGCGAAAGTTCGAAGACGACAACGGCTCGGCCGCGCTGAGAGTGGCTGCTTTCGACTGGTTTTGGGAGCACACTTCCGAGTTCTTCTCCGGTGGCTATCCGGGAAGTCGGGATCTCAAGGGCGTGGGCACCTTGGGTTCCAGCCTTGAGAACGGCTATTTCATTATGGCTCTCATGTTCGGCATTCTTGCCGTCGTTGCCTTCTTCATCTTCATGCTTTGCCTCCTCTTCGGTCAGATCGACATCAAGGACAGGGCAAGCTGGCCAGGCACCGCGGCCGCAGCCTTGATCATTGTGGCGATCAACGGCTACAGCTCCATTGGCGCGAACTCCATAGACATTCATCTCTTCTGGTTTGTTCTCGCCATGGCGAGCTACCGCCGCACCCGCACACCTCGGACGAAGAAAGACCCTTACCAGGTCTCATCCAGTCAGTTTCCGGTTCCGAACGGTTCGCCGGTGTTTCCTGCAGGGCGGTTAGCCACTTAATGACAGCTCGAATGCTCCGCAGAAATAGTACGGACCCTGCTCAAGAGGAAAGCCATGGAAGCCGTATTTTCTATTCCGTAGCCGGCTCGGCAATTACCCCCCTGATGTCCCTTGCCACTGCCCCAATTCTGGCCCAATGTCTTGGTGTGACCGGCAGAGGGGAGCTTGCCGCGGGAATGGCCCCCATGCTGTTCGCTGTGGCTGTTGGAGCACTCGGCGTGCCGGAGGCACTGACGTTTTATGTTGCACGGCGGGCAAGGGGCGCCCGCAGGGCAGTACGGCGGGCGTTTGGCATATTGACCATTCTTGGTGCCATAGCAGGGGCCTTCGTGGCATTGAGTGCCCCGGTCCTCGCTGATGGTAACGCCGAGGTCGAGCAGCTCATTATGGTGACCGCGTTTTTGACCATCCCCACATTCTGGGCGTCCATTCCCAACAGTGTCCTTGCCGGTACGCACGCTTGGAAGAAATCCGCTCTGATGGATTTCGCCCTATCGATACTCCGGCTGGTTCTCTTGTCCGCGCTGGCCATCTCGGGTCACTTGGTCCCCCTGACTGCAACGGTGGTCATGCTTGGACTTCCGTTGATTAAGGGTCTCCTGACTCTGCCGTACCTCATCGAATACCGGCGGGGAACCACGAACGTCACCGCAAAAAGAGTCCGTCTGTTCAACTACGGGAGTCGGCTATGGGTCGGTTCACTGGCGGGCATCGTGCTGCTGCGGCTCGACCAATTGTTGATGATTCCACTGGCAGGCCCAGTGCAGTTGGGGCTCTATGCCGTTGCTGTCAGTTTGGGCGAGGTCCCAGCTGCACTGGCCGGGGCCGTGCGCAACGTCGTCTTTTCCTCGGACGCGGGAAGGTCCCACGATCGAGAGGATATGCGCCGTCTTCAACAGACCGCGCGTCTGACGTCGGCGGCGGCCGGCTTGGCGAGTATCGGGATTGGTGTGCTCCTGCCGTGGGCAATTCCGATGTTTTTCGGAGCATCTTTTGGTAGCGCGATTGCTGTCACCTGGGTGATCCTCGCGGGGGTCACCCTAGGGACACCTGGCTCGGTAGCCGGCGCTGGGTTGAGTGCCCGCGGACGCCCGGGCCTCCGGAGCTGGGGAATGGTAATCGGAGCTATCGCCAACACGGCAGTTCTCTTCATGACGGTACCCACCCTGGGTGCCATGGGAGCAGCCCTGTCCACCCTGGTGGGAAACATCGTTGCCGGGACCATGAATATCGTCTGGCTGCGCACACACTTCGGGATGGGCCTTCGAGGCTTCTACGGGCTTAGATCCCAGGACATTCAGCTCGTCCTGAAAACGCTGGCAAGAACAACAGGAAAGAAGAAAGTAGATGCCTTTTCAAACTAGTCCGGGGCGCCATCTCGCCTTGGACAGTGCTCTGCCCAGAGTGCCTCGGATGGTGTACAAATCAGCGCTGATTTCCGGCCTGCGGATCCGGAACCGCTTCTCCAGGCGCGTCGTTACGGGAACTGCGGGAGTTGCCGTGAGCATGACTTCGTACGGTGGCCGATTGGGAATCGTCGCCCATGCGCTGGAGTCCATCGCGGCCGGTTCGGTTCTTCCGGCCCGTATGATCCTGTGGGTCGACGAACCTGATTTCACCGTGGCAGCGTACCCCATGCTCCGGCGTCTGGAGCGCCGCGGACTCGAAATCCTCCGTTGCGAGGACCTCGGGCCGCACAAGAAGTACTTCCCGTACTGTCGGGAATTCGCTGATCATGGCCTTTTGCTCGCCATTGCCGATGACGACGTCATGTACCCGCAGCGTTGGCTTGAGGGACTCATGGGCGCCGCGGGTCAGAAACAGATCCCCGGCTATCGGGCACACAGAATCATCACCGATCCGAGTTCCACCCGTGTCACGCCCTACAACACCTGGGAACCGGCACCGGTAGATTCAGTCAGCCACGCGAACTTCTTAACCGGCGTGGGGGGAATGCTCTTGCCTCCCCGGTTTCAGAAGGTACTGCGGGAGGCCGGCACCTCCTTCCTTGAGGTTGCCCCTCGCGCGGACGACATCTGGCTGAATGCGCTGGCGATTCGCAACGGCTATCGTCGCCGGGTAGTCGACGCTGCCGGGCAACACCTCACCATCTACCCCAGGTCACAGCAGCAGGGCCTTCATAACGAGAACGTGAGCGAAGGCAAGAACGATACACAATTGGCTGCGGTCTTTAGTCCTGCGGACATCACCTGCGTCGCCTCCGACACCGCCGCCAACTACATCACCAACACGCCATGACGGTACCCACTCCTCATACATCCGCGGGCTCCATGCAAACGATGCTGGTGCACCCCTTCGGGAACGAGAACGTTCGTCAGACCCTGACCGCGCTGAGCGAACACCGCCAACTGTCCGCCTTTGTCACCTCAATCGGCTGGACAGATTCGGAGGCATTGTCTTGGCTCCCGCCCGCGAGGTCACTGGTTAAACGCCGGCTTTTTCCCATGATCGAAGACCATCAGCTGCACGTCACGCCGGCCAGTGAACTCGTCCGCAATCTTCTCTTGCGAACCCGCCCGGCAGCATTGAGGCGGCTTGGCTCAGCATCCGGTCCGCTGTCCGCGCACTGGGTCGCCGAGCAGGTAGAGACTAAGGCGATCAAGTCCCTCGGCCGACTGAATCAGCCGACCGCCATCTACGGATACTCAACCTTCGCTTCAAGAGTGTTCAAGGTGGCCAGAGAACGCGGCATGGAAACCGTTCTGGAAGTTCCACACGTTCACTGGGCGGCCACCAGGCGCTGGGCCCAACAGCTCGAAAGTCTCGCCCCGGAATGGGCAATCACGGCGCGCCAGGACTTAACCCGAAGCAAGGTCCATGCCATGGAAGACCTCGAGCTCGCGTTGGCAACGCGGCTGATCTCACCGTCGGCCCAAGTTACTGAGAGCCTTCGCGCAGCTGGCGTGGATAGCCAAATAGCAGAGATTCCCTACGGCTGTCCCGACGTCCAGCCGGGGCAGGCACCCCTGACATGGGACGGTGCAGGCCCGCTAAAGGTGTTGTTCGTGGGGCGCATCGTGGGCATGAAGGGGATTGCTGATGTGGTGTCCACGGCCAAAGCTCTCTCTTCCGCCGTGCGCGTTACTGCCATTGGCCAACTGCCTGGCGAGACTTTCCCCGCACTTGAGGACATGCTCGGGACGGTGGATTACCGCGGCACGATGCCGAGGAGCGAAATTCTCCTGGAAATGCGCAAGCACCACGTGCTGTTGCTACCGAGCCTCGTTGAAGGCCGGTCTCTCGCGGCCCTGGAAGGACTGAGCCAGGGCCTGCCCGCGATAGTCACGCTCGGAAGCGGCGTCGACGACCTCGTGGCTCAAGGTGCCGGTGCAATCGTGGATCGCTTTGCGCCCGAACAGATTGTTGCCGAACTCCAACATTTCCTGGATGACCCTGGGCTGGTTGAACAGCGGAGCGCCAAAGCGTTGGACATCGCCAGAGCCTCGGGGTGGGGCCCATTCCGTGAGGGGATTGCGCAGTTCCTGCAAGAAATTGGAAGTGGTGTTCGTGGCCAATAGTTCTCATCCCGAAGAACGACCGTTGAGGATCGTCCTGGTCGCTCACGTCTTCTACCCGAGCGTCGGCGGAGTGGAAATTACATCGGACATTCTTGCGCGTGGATTCATGAGGCACGGTGCTGAAGTAACAGTCATCACCAACACACCTGAGACCGACAAGACCCGCTCATTTCCGTACAAAGTTTTCAGGCGACCCTCCCCACTTCGCCTGTTGGCGCTGGTGAACAGGGCCGACGTCGTTTTTCATAACAACCCGGCCATCTCACTTTGGTGGCCTCTTGCGCTGATCCGCAAGCCATGGATGGTCACCCTCAGGATGTGGGTGACCATGCCCGGGCAGAAACTTTCCCGATTCCAGCGGACCAAGTATGCCGCTAAGTACCGGATAATCCAGCGGGCGGATGTCATCGTGGCCAACAGCCAGGCGCTGGCGGATCATGTTGACGGCGATGTTGAAGTCATTCCGAACAGCTATCGAGATGAATTCTTCTCAGTTCTCGATGGCGAGGAACGTGCCCCCTTGGGGATCGTCTATCTGGGCCGTCTCAGCGAGGACAAGGGTGTCGACCTCCTGATCCAGGCAGCAGCGAATCTCGTAGGAGAAATAGACGGCTTCACACTGACCATCGTGGGCGATGGCACCCACCGTGAACGCCTTGAGGACCTCGCCGAGAAGAGCGGTTTGAGCAACGCTGTGACATTCGTGGGCTCCCAAGGCCCGGAAGAGGCCAACCTGATCCTGAACCGGAATTCCATCGTGGTGATACCGAGCCGGATGCCGGAGCCGTTCGGAACCGTGGCCCTGGAGGCGGCCGCCGCGGGATGCGTAGTGGTCTATGCAGATCATGGCGGGCTTCCTGACGCGGCGGGCGCGCAGGCAGTGGGCTTTACACCCCTCGATGCGACGTCGTTGCACGGCCACCTTCGTGCACTGCTCAGCAGTCCTGATGACGTTGCCGCGCGGCGACGGGAAGCCTTAGCCCATGCCCATAAGCACAAAGAGAACGTCATGGTGGACCGCTACTACGCGGCCATCGAACGCACGCTAAGGGAGGCCGGTCGTGGCAGGAATCGGTAGGAATTCACTGAGAATCGTCCAGGTAGTAACCCTCGTCAGTCCGGACGGGGCCTACGGCGGGCCCGTCCGGGTTGCGCAGAACCAGTCCACAGAACTTGCAAAGCTAGGACACCAAGTTCAGATATTCGCTGGTGCACGCGGGGACGTGGACCCGTCGTACTTTGGCCCAAGCGTGCGTACCCGACTTTTCAGGGCCCTCCGCGTCATCCCGGGTACCGGTTTCGCCGGGCTCTGCGCTCCAGCCATGCTGCCTTCTCTATGGCGGGCGCTCAAGGACGCAGATGTTGTCCACCTGCACCTTGCCCGCGACCTGGTGATGCTTCCAGCCGCCCTTCTTTGCCTGATCCGAGGCACACCCTTCGTGGTCCAAACGCACGGGATGATCGACGAGTCCGAGAAGAAGCTGGCCAAGATCCTGGACGGGCTGCTGACCCTTCGAGTGCTGCGCGCCAGCCAACGGTGCTTTTGGCTGACGCCCGAAGAACAGACATCCCTCGAAGTTCTTTTGGGCGTTGGTAACGGAACTCTCGAACGGCTCGTCAACGGAGTGCCTCTAGCCGACGTCTCAGTGGATAAGGGTCGCCGTGGATAAGAAGAGCAGATCCTTCGAAATTCTCTACCTGGCCCGGCTGCACAGCAGAAAACGGCCCACTGTCCTTGTAGAAGCGGCGGCCATGCTGGCCAACACCATCGACAAGCCCATAGAGGTGGCATTCGTGGGGCCGGACGAAGGCGAAGAGTCCAAGGTGCGTCAGCAGATTCGGGCAAAAGGTGCCTTGGATTGGATCCGGGTTGAAGGCCCGCTGGAGCCCGGCAGCACTCTCAACCGGATGCGAAGAGCATCTGTGTACGTGTTGCCTTCAATCAATGAGCCGTTCCCCATGAGCGTCCTTGAAGCCATGTCCGTGGGCGTCCCGGTCATCGTGACCGACAGTTGCGGGCTTGCCCCGTTCATTGAGGAGTCGGGAGCCGGACTCGTCTGCGACTCAAGTGTCGAGGGCCTGTCCGCTTCTTTACGTCGATTTATCGACGAACCCGGCCTTAGAGCCTCCTCGTCGGCGGCCGCCCTCCACCTGGCGAGGGAACGGTTCTCCATGGAGGTGGTCTCCCATCAGCTCGAGGACGTCTACCAAAGCCTGTCCGGCTACACCGCGAAGCGCCTGAACTCCGCCAAGGAGCATGTGCTCGGGGAACCAGGGGCTCCCCATAGATACTGATAAAGCCGACGACGGCTACGGAGAGCCAACCGGGCGGGAACACGGAGCCGCCTTAGTTCAGCCGCCGGCACACCCCCGGGCCTCGCAGACAGGTGCAATGAAGTGAATCAGTTCTGGCACAGGGCGAAAGCTGTGGCCGAAGTCCCGGATGACGGCGAAGAGCGCTTGGTGGTCTTGAATCTGGAACGTGGCTCCCCTCTCGTCCTTCTAGGGTCTGCGGCCGCGATCTGGGAACTCATTGATGGAACACGTACTGAAAACGACATTCTCAAAGAGTTGACCAGCACCTACGCAGGAGCACACGAATCTTCCATGGCAGAGCACGTCAGGAACTTCCTTGCAGCACTTTCCTTCCATGGCCTTGCCGAGGGCAGTGACAATCCCATCTGCGACCCTCCGCGGTAATGACAGGCGATATCCAGGTACGGAGCCTCGCCGCCTTCGAGGCTCTCAGTACTCCGTGACAGTACCGAGACTGACACTACAAGTCTTGGAATAGTACGCACCTGGCATGCATGGAGAGGACCACACAATTGCTGCAGGACGATAAACCTCAAGGGATGTCAGGTAATGACCTCCTTTCCGTAGTCCGCTCACATTGGCTCGGGATCCTGTTCATCACAGTGTTGATGGTGGGAGGATCCCTGGGGTGGTACGCCCTCCAGCCCAAGGTCTACTCCGCTGAATCAAGTGGCATAGTGGTGGCCGCGGGGGCCGAAAACCTCGGCATGTCCCTCGCGGGAGACAGCCTCGCCAAATCCAAAGCCAAGGGTTATCAGTCAGTGGGCGAATCCATCCTGGTAGCTGAAAGCGTCATTAAGTCTTTGGGCTTGAAGGAATCGGCCCCGGACATCACGCGATCAATCAGCGTGAGTGTCCCCCTCGACTCGGTGGAAATCCGGGTCAGTGCACGGTCATCCGATCCACAAACCGCCCAAAATGTGGCTGATGCGTGGGTGACTGCCTTGGCTGCGCAGGTCTACGAATTGGACAAGGGAAATGCGAGCCCCGGCACCGAGCCTGTCACTAAGATTGTCCCGTTGGCCAAGGCGAGCCTGCCATCGGCTCCCGTTTCCCCGCTTCTGACGGCAACCCTTGGAATTGGACTGGCCGCCGGATTACTCATTGGCCTTGGCTATGCCCTCGCACGAAACCACCTGGACCGCAGGATTCGCGGTGCCAGCGAGATTGAACGCCTCTTCGGCCTGGCGGTGGTCGGCACTCTGCCTCTGGACAAACGGCTGAGCGAAAAGTCGAGCGTCCTTGAAAGTACTACGGGAACCCACAGGGTCCCCGGCGGCCATGCCATGGCTGAAGCGTTGAGGGAACTGCGCACCAATCTGGACTTCATTGATGTGGACAACCCTCCCCGAATCCTCCTGATCACCAGCTCCCTCCCTTCCGAAGGCAAGAGCACAGTGACCAGTAATCTGGCTGCGACCATCGCCGCCGCTGGCAGGGACGTCATTGTTGTGGATGCAGACCTACGCCGACCCACAGTTCATCAGGTTTTCGGGGTCTTGCCGGATGTTGGTGTGACGGACGTCCTCTCAGGCCGGGCTTCCATCGATGACGTACTTCAGGAATGGGGTCCCAATCCCCACCTTCGAATCCTCACCGCGGGTCGCATACCCCCAAATCCGTCTGAGCTCCTTGGTTCACGGGCCATGGAACACCTGCTCAAGGATCTTTCGCAGCGAGCCATGGTCCTCATTGACGCTCCGCCATTGCTTCCTGTCACGGACGCAGCTGTACTCTCCCGCGTCGCAGACGGCACGCTTGTGGTTGCAAGGGCGCGCAAGACCACCCGGGACACCCTGTACCGGGCGCTCGGTAACCTCACGCGTGTTCGCGGACGCGTTCTGGGTGTGATTCTCAACTGCGTTGCCACCAAGGGGCCCGGAGATCTCAATTATGGCTATTACGGTGCATATGGGAGCGCCGAAGACCCTCAGGACCACCAACCCCCGGTGCCAGGTAACGCCGCGACATCGGCTTCGCGCAGGACTCTGGACACTTACGCAGTGAATCCCGTGCCCGACAGTCGTGAGGCTTCAACATTCCTGGACTCCGTCAGCAAATGGCGTGCTCCCCAGGACGGCTCCAGAGGCCGGCGTTCGGCCCCTCCCAGCTAGTTGTACTGCCTCGAGGGGTCGGTTGAGGCCGCGTGAGGACACGACGTGAGATTTCTCTGTCGTGAACCAAGGCCGTCAGGTTCGGGGCGGATCTGATGTTGAATCTCCGGACCGCCAGGAGGCGTCCGTGTCGCACACGCGGCCAGAACGGGGCACACCGGCAATGCCGACCCGATCACCTCTGCACATCACTAAGAAGCCCTCTCCAAGCCGGGGAAGGCTTTCGCCTATTTAGCATGACGACATGGCAAGGAGAACACGATGGAATCGACGATTGGCAGACGAGCACTTATCGCTAGTGGAGGGTTTGCGTTGGCGGCCGGGGCAGCTTTTGCCGGCGCGGCGCCAGCCGTAGCGGCGACGGCTGTGACGAAGAGCGCCAGGCGGATTTATTACGCATCGGACTTCGGGATCTTGCCCAAAGCCACCATGCCGTCCACAACCGATTCGGACGGGCGGAAATACAGTGCTGGCAAGCAGGGCCTACCAAATGTCCAGGCGGTGGGCGCTCCGGGGACGGCGGCGACAGACCAGTCTGAGGAGATCAATGCTTTTCTCCAACAGATCGCGAACGTCGGTGGCGGCATTGCTGTCTTTGAAGGCAACGCGAACCAGCTCATCGGCTATGGCGTAAAGAAGCCCATCGTCATGCTGAGTGAGGTGGCAATTTGGGGGCTGGGATGGAACAAGACCACTTTCATGTTGTTAGACGATGCGAATTGTTCAGTCTTCGTCAATAAACCGATGAGCAATCTTCACGATGTCCGCGATTTGAGGATCAACGGAAACCGCTGGGGCCAGAGTTTCACAGACGGTTTGAGCTATACGGGTGCTGGAGCCCTGTTGACCGGTAGACATCCTGCAAACCCCGACAACTGGCAGTTCAATTCGCACGGGATACTCATGGTCCCTGACTACACCAACCCTTCTGCCTCCATGTATGGCGACACTTACTCCAACTTTGAGAATATTTTCGTGTTGAATACCTACGGCAGCGCGGCGATGACGAACAAGATTGGCGGTGAGATTCGTTTTCGCAAGATCGTTTCCATGCAGGCCGGGGGAAACGGATTCACCGCCGGTCACGACACGTCCCTCAGCGACATCACCGTGGCCAACTCCGAATATCACGGGTTTATGCAACAAAGCGGATCGACAAAATTCTCAAATACTAAAGCCTTTTGGTGCGGCCAGGTGCTTGAGAGGTGGCAAGTCGGTGGGGGTGGCGTAAAAATGCGGCGAGCCGCGGCCGGCTACAAAATTGTGAATGGTATCTGCGAGTTTTCATCGGCCGAAGCGCAGAATTGCGGGGCTGAAGGATTCCTCCTAGACGGCGCCGAGAGTGTCAACGGGCAGATCGCTGCGTTGGCCAACAACATGCTGGCCGACGCGAGTGCGGCGTCGAACGGAGACGGGTGGGGGGCCATTCCCGACAACTATGCCAACGACTCTGTCTGGAAAGGCCAATCCTCCGAGCCGAAGCCAACGCCCGAAGACCATCCGGGTGTGAAATTGAAGGGAAGGTCCAAGTACAACAATCTCTCCATAACTTCGAGGACCGCGGGGCCGCAGGCAGGGGGGCTCGGCCAACAGGGCTACGCCCTTGAGATCGACTACGCCAATGGCTCGGTCGAGAACAACATCTCCGTGACTCATTCCGACGGGTACAACGGACAGCGCGTCAAAGGAATATTGACACCCGCTACGCCGCAGGGAGCGATTTCGAGCAACTGGATTCTTGCCAATGGCAAACCGTTGAGCGAGGCTCCGCGCTAGATGCCACGTCCACACTGAGAATGCCGTGGATCGCTGGTCAGTGAGAGCTGGAGCCTGATTCATGAGCTGGTGGAGCCGACTGCTTAGTAGGCACCGTCTTTGGCAAAGACTGCTCTAACGGTTCGCAGGAGATAGATCATGTCTTGAAACATCGACCAGTTCTCCACGTAGTAGAGGTCCAAGCGAATTGAATCATCCCAGGAGAGATCGCTGCGCCCGCTGACCTGCCATGGGCCGGTGAGACCGGGTTTGACCAAGAGTCGGCGGTGGGCAAACTCGTCGTAGGTTTCCACTTCCACTGGAAGTGGCGGACGGGGACCCACCAAACTCATGTCGCCCATGAGCACGTTGAAGAGTTGGGGTAGCTCGTCAATGGAATACCGACGGATGAACCGGCCTATCTTTGTAACGCGAGGATCATCCTTCATCTTGAAGAGGACGGCATTGCCCTCATTCCGTTCGGTCAGCCGGGGCAATTGCTTCTCGGCATCGATCACCATGGATCGAAACTTCAGCATGCTGAACACTTCACCGGAACGGCCGATGCGGGTCTGACGGAACATTGCGGGGCCAGGGCTGTCGATCCTGACCAAAAGTGCAACGACGCACATAGGGATGGCCAGGATAGTGAGCAGGACCAAGGAAGCACAGAAATCGAATCCGCGTTTTGCGAGCGCTTTCAGGCCCTCCAAGTTGGGCGTGGTCACGTGGATCAGCGGCAACCCGGCCAAGGGCTGCATGTGAATGCGCGGGCCTGCGACGTCGGTCAGTGCTGGTGCCATAAACATGCCAATGTCACGGGCGGTCAAAGACCAACCCAGTTGCCGCAGTGTGGGCGGATCGACGTCTGCGCCGGATATGGCCACGGAGTCCGCGGCCGCGGCTTCCACCGCTGCCAATATTCCGTCCAGGTCTTTGCCCTTCCCAATGACGGGCAGCTCAAGGCCCGCCGGCCAAGGCCCGCTAGCATCAGAGGTGGTCAGATACGCCGCGACGGGCTGGTAACCCGCCGCTGGATGAGCGCGGAGTTGGCGAACAAGGTGGGCTGCACTCGGGGCCCCTCCAATAACAAGTACACGACGAAGATGCTGGCCGGACTTCCGCCGGAGGATGAGGTCCTTCCGCAAGGCCCACCGGCCAATGAGCAGGCTGACCATGCCCAACGGCAAGGCCACTGCGACGTAGCCTCTGGCTGTATCGAGCTGGAACACGTAGGAGAAGAGGGCTAATCCTCCGAACAGCCATAGTGAAGCTGTGGTCACCCGCCGGTATTCCTCAGTGCCGAAGCCCTGAATTCGAGGTTCCCTGGTCCCCAGAACGCCCAAGGCTGTCCACCAGAGGACGTCGAGGACCACACTCACCAGAGGGTATGGCGTCTGAACCGACCCTATGCCCAGTGAGGGGCGCTCAAGACCGAAGCGAAGTAGCTCGGCAATCGCTACAGCCCATGTGATGCACAGGAAATCAACCAGCAAGACCTTTACCCGGCCGTCATGCTCAAGCATGTCATTTACCTGGCGTGGGCTGCTCGCACTTTGGGCGGGTTTATTCATCAATGTCAACACCAAAAATCCCGTGTGGCTAGCTGTTGGTTCCGGAAGGAGTGAGGAAGGCGGAGTTACTCCGCCTGTCTGATTATGGAAGGGCCCGCGACACGAGGTGGTCTGACTACTCCCAAAGTACTAGGGGTCTGGCACTCGTACAGCGCGCGTCGCGAGTCTCTCCCAGCTCGGCCCTTCAACACTGAGCTTGAGCGGTAGAGGCCACTGATGGGGCGTAGCCGGAGGGCTACCTTACTGATGTGTCAGATCGACATCCACTTATGGCTGGCGCGGAACAACCTTGGGCCTGTCCATCGATCGGAGGGCAAATTGGGAGCAGTTGCATACACCTTTGATGTCGACTTCATCCACAGAAATCCTGTGCTCAACAGCGCAGTGATGTCCGAGTGGGAAAGCAGTGCCAAAGCCACAACACTTGGAAAGGTCTACAGCTCGTGGGCTTCCTTTTCGCACGATCACCCAAGAGCTGCCCACTGGATAGCATTGGACGCCTTTTTTGATGATGAGGTACCACTTCCACTGAAGGTCCGGACTATTGCCGCAACCGGGCGACGCTGCATTGTGTTGGGAACGGTAAGCCAGGCCCAACGGTCCGCGTTGGCTGCTGAGGGCGCCGTTGCAATCCTGGATGAGGATTCGACAGCTGCGGAGATACCCCTCCAGATTGAAGCGGTGGTGGTTGGGGCAGCCCCTACGCTTCCAGCACAAACCAGCATCGGAACCAGGCTCACCGACCGTGAGATCCAAGTACTGGAACTCTTCGCACAGCGCCGGGCGCTCACAGCTTCCTCACTGGCCTCAGGGCTGGGACTCCGTACCACCACCGTGCGGGGACATCTCTTCCGCGGACGTCGTAAGCTCACTGCAGCAGGCCTGAAATGTGCCACCCGCGGGGAACTGGCGAATGCGCTTCAGGAGATTGGTTACAGTCACACGGATGCTCAATGGCATGCCGCCGGGCGGTGGTAAACAGGCCATTCAGGCATCTTCCACGTAGGCGTTCGGTGCTCCACCACGGAGATCATCGCAGCGGAAAAAATCCAGTAAGGCCAGTAGGAGTTGCAGGGCAGACCGCAGCGGGGCCAGCGCGCGGCTGGTGAAGAGCGAGCGGTCAAATGCCCGGCGCAAAGGTACGGCGTGGGCGTTCGAAAAGGACCACCAATCTTCGTGGGGGCCGCGGACCCGTAGGGAGCCTCAAGCGTTGACGCGGAGGCTCGACCAATGAGCCTAGGAACGCAGCCTACGGGCTCGACCAAAGGGCCGGACCCGTAGGCGCGCTCTTACCGGGCTGGGCGAACACACCCACCACCCGATAAGGCCGAAACAGCAAAAGCTGCCCCCATCCGAGGTGGGGGCAGCTGACGTTTCGACTTCTAGTCGGATTCAGTCAGAACCACACTGATGACGGACACAGTAGTGGTCCCGTTGTACGTCACGGTCACAGTCATCGTGGCCGTTGAGGGCCGCTCGCTGGAACTCAGGTTCTGTGTGCTCACGGCAAAACGTGCAACACCATCGGCCCCGGTGACCACCGTGACACTGCGGCTCTGGTCCGATTCGGGGCCACCGTTATCCGGTGCCGGGTACGCGTAAATACCCAGGACGTCGCCGTCGTCATTCTGTCCGGAAACGGTGACGGTAACGGTTGCGCCGACAACAGGGTTACCGTTGGCGTCCTTTACCGTGACGGGGAAATCGTATGCCCGCTGATCCAGGTCCTCTTCGAAGCTTCCGTAGTGGTGGTCGCCCTTCCAGTTGCTGATGACAGTTCCGGTTCCCGGCGTCACAACGACGGGCGGAAGTGAGGCAGCCAATGCCGGAGTTGCAGCAGCAATGGCAATTGCGGGAATGCTCCACGCAGTGCCAATGACTACCTTTCGTCGGTCAATAGTCGAACTTTTTGCTTTACCTTTATCCAAGGTCATCGTTTGCTCCTTCAAGCCAGTCAGCACGCTAGCTGACTGAAGTAAATCTTTCGTGGAAATTTCGGTGCAAACGGAACTTATCATTGCTCTCTTTTGCCACATTTTTTACTGCTTGGGATGTACTATGCGTGATTCATAGGTTTTTTACTGGTTCAACAGGTGAGGCATCCATCAGAACTCCATGGGTCCTGAGTTCCTCCACGCTGCTCAGCAAATGGGATTCGTACCCGTCTGGAAGTCCAATATGAGGAGCGAGCCGCTCGGCGATGCCGTTCAGATCGCAGGGAGTGGCCAGTGCATGCCAGATTGCAGGCCCAATACCGGTTAGTCGCACTACGCCCTGGCCGTTCATGACGATGAGTTCCGTGCAGTGTCCGCCTGGTAACGGAATCTCAACCGCGTCGAGAAGATCTGCCCTCTTCAGAACCGTGAAGCAAGGGGCATCGAGGCGCAGTTGACCTTCGGACTGCTGTGTACCCTCACTCAGGACTGTCGACCACGTCTTGGCGATGGCTGGCCGCTCAAGGAGGGCCGGCAAGACACCGGCCAAGTCTCCTGCTTCGCGGTACGTCACCCGGACGGCACCACCGGTCGCGTCAAGGATCCCGCAAAGGCGACTCACTGGCTGGCGGACCTCACCCAGGGACGATGTGTGGGGTGCCAGTTCGATAATTGCTTCGCCGTGGGAAAGCGGAGTGACCCTGGGAACGTCGGCATCGGGTTTTCGGTCCAGCAGGACCACCAGTGCCAGCGTGGGCGCGGCCGGCGACACCAGCAGCCCGAGTTCGTCGGGGCTGATCTGATGCTTTGGGGCGGTGGGCCCTTCCACTATCAGCGATAGTGGTTTTGGGTACGGAACGATCATGCCCGAACCATCGACGGCCACGGTCTCATCCGTGACGTAGCCCAGTGCGGCCCCGAGATTTCTTGTTGCAGTGGTCTTACCCATGCCCGAACGGCCTACAAGGGCCACAGTGCGGCCAGTTTTTCCATCCGCCAATGCCGCGGCGTGCAACATGACCAGGGCGCCTCGTCCCGCGGTGATGCCGGCCAAAGTGACGGCGCTTGTCAGGTCCGATGAGAATTCCCTGAACGTCCTGCCGGTGACCAGGGCAGTGCCAACCGCCGAGGAAACTGTGGCCCGAAAGGGGCGTTCGTCCGAGTGACCCGAGTCTGCAACAGAACTACTCACGGCATGCACCGACTCGCCGGATTGATCGAGACAGCGTGACCACGCCCGCCGCAGTTCCGCGTGAAGTTCCCGAGTCAGCCCCGCCTGCAGCACCACTGAGACAGCAGTTCCCAGGACACGGAGTTTCAGTTCACCCTTTTCCGCAAGAATTGTTGCTTCTTCTGCTGAATTGGACCCCTCGATCCCTTGATGAGTGCTCGCCGCCGACCCTGTGGTCATGATTGTGTTCCTCTTCTTGAAACGGCCTTTTCCGAAGTTCTCAACCTGAAAACATTCGTAGCGCCGGGACCGGAATTGCCAAACGGCTCGTCGGCATTCTTGATTGCATTCAATCAATACCACTAAATATCCGCCGCCATTTAGGGCCACCCATTACTGACTACGTAGAAGCAGAGGGTTTAACCACTGATGGCCATGGAAGAACAACTAAACTAGCGGGCCGACACACAGTGATCATGCTGCAGTGGGGCAATCGACGAGACCTACCAGGGCCTGGTGGAAGCTTTAGCGTTGGCCGACCGGTGACGACAGCAACCGATCCGTAAAGACAGCGAAAGGGCCGCAGGGCGGGCGAACCCCTTGCCCTACGACCCTTAGGTTGCAGCTATTTGATAAGTGCGGCGGCTTGGTCCATCAGCGCACCTGCCGCTTCCGGGCCACCGGATGCGGCATTATTACTGGAGGCCGAGGCAGAAATCAGGACGCCGTTTTTGATTGCGTGAGCGCTGTAGATGGCTCCAGCCTTCCCATCCGGCATAACCATGATGGTTTTCAGCCCTACCGTCCCGGGCACGTTGCCGACGCCGTCGATTTTTTCGGTAGTAAGCGTCATGGTGTCGCCCTCCGCAGAGAGCGTCACTTTCTTGCACGCCTCAATCTGCGACTTGCTCTTGTCCAAGTTCGCTTGCAGCACTCCGGTGTCGACGCCGGAGGTTACTGCCAGGCTGGTGATGAAGTCACCGGTTTTCGACCTCGACGTGCCAGCAGAAGTAGAACCGTCGATTGCCTGGTATGCGCCGAGGGTGCCCAAGTCCGCGCACCCTGCCGGCTCAATGGTTGCTTTCGTCAGCACCCGAACAGGCTCAAACTGGGCCACCAGCTCCGGTCCTGAAACTACCGCCCTGTTAGTGCCGTCGGATTCCTTTACCTGCTCCACCAATGCCACTAGCTCTTCATTCGTGTACTGCTTAGCGGGTGTTGGTGTGGCTGTGGCAGTTTTGCCTGCCGGGGTAGACCCAGACTCGGGTGATGCCGTAGCCCCACCACAAGCCGTCAATGCCATAAGCACCAAAACCGTTGCACCGATTCCGGGCAGCAAATTCTTCTTCACTCATTTCCCCCAATGACTTTAGTAATTCCCGCAGTCGCGGCCACGAACCAGACTACCGCCCTGACAGGGCCGCTCGGATCACGGGCTCAGAGAGGCAATGGGCTAGAAGCCGCCGCCACCCGCTCCGGTTTCACCGGCCATGTTGGCAAAGCGTGAGTAGTGGCCTTGGAAGGCAACCACAATGTCCTTGGTGGGACCGTTACGGTGCTTGGCAATGAGGATGTCTGCCTCGCCGGCTCGGGGCGATTCTTTGTCGTACACATCTTCGCGGTGGAGCAGGATCACCATATCGGCGTCCTGCTCGATGGAACCTGATTCACGGAGGTCGGACACCATGGGGCGCTTGTCCTGGCGCTGCTCGGAACCACGGTTCAGCTGTGACAGCGCGATGACGGGAACCTGCAGTTCCTTGGCAAGCAGCTTGAGGGCACGGGAGAACTCGGAGACTTCCTGTTGGCGGGACTCAACTTTTTTACCGGAGCTCATGAGTTGGAGGTAGTCGAGGATCACGAGCTTGAGGTCGTGCTGTTGCTTGAGGCGGCGGCACTTGGCGCGGATTTCCATGAGGGACATGTTGGGGCTGTCATCAATGAACAGCGGAGCATCGTTCATGCGGCCCATGGTGGTGGCGATCTTGGACCATTGCTCGTCCTTGATGGTGCCCTTGCGGAGATCCTGCAGGCCAATGGTTGCTTCCGCGGAGAGAAGACGCATGGCGATCTCGTTCCGGCCCATTTCCAAGGAGAACATGACCGTAGCCAGATTGTTCTTGATGGCCGCGGAGCGGGCGAAGTCCAAGGCGAACGTGGACTTACCCACGGCAGGACGGGCTGCGATAACAATCATCTGTCCGGGGTGGAGGCCGTGCGTCAGTTCGTCGAGTTCGTAGAAGCCCGTGGGAACGCCCGTCATGCCTTCGCCACGGTGACCTGAGGCCTCAATTTCGTCCACGGTGGATTCCATGACGTCCTTCAACGCCACGTAGTCCTCCGCCGTACGCTTCTCGGCCACTGCGTACACCTCGGCCTGCGCCTGGTTGACGAGGTCTTCCACTTCGCCGTCCTGGCCGTAGCCCATCTGGACGATTTTGGTACCGGCGTTAACAAGACGCCGCAGCACTGCGCGCTCCGCAACGATCTCGGCGTAGTAGCCGGCGTTGGCCGCGGTGGGCACTGTCTGGATGAGCTCGTGGAGGTATGCGGGCCCACCGATCCTGTTGATCTCACCGCGCTTTGTCAGTTCATCTGAGACGGTGACGGCGTCGGCGGGTTCGCCACGGCCGTAGAGGTCGATGATGGATTCATAGATGGTCTCGTGAGCTGGACGGTAGAAGTCGTGTCCACGAACAATCTCCACGACGTCGGCAATGGCGTCCTTGGAGAGCATCATGCCACCGAGCACCGACTGCTCAGCGGGGATGTCCTGGGGAGGTTTCCGGCTCGAGTCCGAAGCGCGTGAGCCCTCGATTGAGTCCAAGTGCGTAACTGACAAAGCCGTCCTCCATTTGTGTGCCGCTGCAGAGATGTATTCCCTGACGGCCCGTAAAGCGCAGTGCGTGGATACGGGTCCACCTGATGCATCTCAGGATGTCAGGCTGGTCCGACAAAATTGGGCGTATCCACAAGTTATCCACAGTCGAGTCCTTGGACCCGTCACCAGTGGTGACTTTTCGGGACCCGAAGAACCACGTCGCGGGATATTCGTGCCCAAAATGGACACTTCAGACACGTTACAGCAGGTGCCGGACACCCCTTGTGGATAACCTGTGGAATACCGACCACACGTTGTGCACAGACTGTGCGTTACCCTGTGGATAGAGAAATTCTTTTTGGGGAAATCACGCTCTGAGCTGGGAAAACGCTCTTCACAAGCTGTGGAGGGGAGAAAATTTTGCGAGCGATTAATCCACAGACGCTGCGCCCGAAGGGTCAATCAGCCGAGGGAAATCATGTCGTACATGCCTCAAATGTGATGCATCTTACAATCCCTGCCTTAATTTGACAGAGTTCTCTCAGAAGCCTATGCCGAAAGTGGAATGTGCTGTGGATAACGAAGTTCTGGCATAAGCTCTAAGCATGGGGATGAACTTTGGTGACGTACTGACGATTGTCCTTCCGCTTCTTGTCCTCGTGGGCCTGTTATGGGCACTCACGGCGGCCTTCAAGCCGCGAGATACCGGCGTCTCGGACGCAGAGAGGTATCAGCGCGAACTGGCGGCACGTTCCGCTGCCCACCAGGCATCCCAGGTGCGGGAGGCATTGGCCCTCCGCGCGCGGATCGATGCCACCACTAAGCCGAGCCAGAACGAGGCCAGCCAGAGGGAACAGGCAGAGAACTCCAGGACGGCCATCCAAGCCCAGGCTGCACGGTCTCACGCTGCCGGCCAAACAGGACACCAGCCCGCCGTACTTCCCAATGGTCAGCTGAACCCGCAACTCGCCTTCGAGTTACAGAACCTGGTCCGTAGCGGGAAGAAGATCGAGGCCATCAAAGTCCTGCGCCAGGCCACCCACTCGGATTTGCTTACTGCCAAGAACTACGTAGATCGGCTCTGACAACGCCATGGATTCCATCCTCATCCCGCTCCTGATCCTCGTTGCGGTCATTGCGGGCGTGCTCCTGCTTATTCGGTCCTTCACCAAGCGTTCCGCTGAAAGCAAGGCCGACGCCGCAGTGGCGAATGCACCCAAGGATCCGGTGGAGTTGGCCAAAGAGTCTGCAGCCAAGCTCAACCAAGAACAGCACAGGCAGCTTTACTCGCTTATTGCGCAGGGACAGGGCATGGCGGCCATCAAGCTGTACCTGCAGGCGACTGGAGAGGGCCTGCGGGCCTCGCGTAACGCCGTCGGCGCTCTGGCGTCGCATCCCCAGCCGTTCACGCCGGAGGCCCCGCCCAAGGACTTGATTTCCGACGACGACGACGGACCTGAACGCTTCCCCTACAGGTACAGGGCAATCGTCAGCAAGGGCGATGTCACGCGGGAAGTAAGCAGCAACATGCTTAACGACGAGATTTACGGCCGCATCCGTACATTGGCCAAAAGCGGCGACGTTGAGGGCGCGGCACTTGCTTTGACGCGCCACTCAGACATCAACATCAAGCAGGCCCGCGAGTTCATTGAGCTCTTGGACGACTAAAGCCTAGAAGTCGAACAAGTCTCCCAGGAAGCCTTCCTTCTTCTTGCGCTTGCGGCCGTACTGATCGCGGTTGTAGCCGTCGCGGCGATCGTTGTCCCTGCGGTCGTAGTCGCGCCTGTCCCTATCGTCGTACCGGGGCTGCTGGGGCCGTGACTCGAAGGGGTTGTAGATGGGCGGCGGCGCGATCGGCGGCTGGGGTGGTGCGGCGTGAGGCCGGGCAGGGGCGGGAATGGTTTCTGCCGCGACCCGGTCAATGATCTTGTCCAGCTCCCCGCGATCCAGCCACACACCCCTGCACTGCGGGCAGTAGTCGATCTCCACACCGCTTCGTTCGCTCATCACCAGGTCAATGGAATCCACAGGACACTTCATGTTTGCCCCAACGATCGGCCCGGGCAATTAGTTCGGCCTACCTACCTGCTGAGATTCCGGCTAGCAACTGTTCGAACGGCAGGGACTCAAGTGCGTCGTTCTTGCGGTGAGGCTGGGGTCCGCTCAAGAGCTGCACCAGTTCACCCGCGGCCCGGTCCACGCGCACCGAGAGGGGCGAGGCGCCGTCGTCGGTGTTTCCCCAGTCCTGCGGCCCCGCGAAGATGCCCGTAGCCGCGATCCTGGTGCGCAGGTAGCTGAAAAGGGGACGCATGGCGTAGTCGAGGACCATCTGGTGGCGGTCCGTACCGCCTGTGGCCCCCAGCAACACGGCCTTTCCTTCCAACGACTTCGGGTCCAAGACGTCGATGAACGACTTGAACAGACCGCTGTAAGAGGCGCTGAAAACGGGGCTGACCGCGATGATGGCGTCAGAATCCTCGACGCCGGCAATCACGTCCGCGAGGCGCGGCGCGGCATAGCCGGTGACGAAGTTATTGGCGATGTCTACTGCGAGATCGCGCAGTTCGACGACGTCAATCTTCGCGTCGTACCCGGCCGCGCGCAGTTGCCGCTCGGTGGAAGCGGCCAGCTGGTCGGCCAGCAAGCGGCTCGACGACGGGACGCCGAGTCCGGCGGAAAGTACGGTAATGCGGCGGGTTTCCATGGCATTCTCCTGTTGCTCGTTCATCCAGCTTACATGCGTTTGCATCTAAATCAATGAACAGGGAGCGGCTCTGAAGTATTCCCGGGGCGCCCGGGCTACCCCGTGAGCTGGGTCAGAAACGCCACAGTAGCCCCGGCAATCTGCCCTTGGGCGACGTCGCGGTCCACGGAAGGTTCGCCGTCGCCGGGCTGCGCACCATAGTTTCCGAAGAACGCATGATTCCCGCCTTGAACCTCGATGAAGGTCGTATCGAGGGGCAGCAACTCATGGGATGCGTCAATCTTGGCGGGCGTACTGAGCCCGTCTTCCGAGCCCGAGATGGACAGGACCCGCAGCCCCGGCCGGTCACGCAGGGAATCCAACGGGTAGGAGGCGTACAGCAGCAGACCGTCCACTTCCTGGTTTTCAAGGGCAAAGGAGCTTGCGCTGACGCCACCCAGCGAGTGGCCACCCACGGCCCACGTGGAGATTTCCGGATGATCAGCCATGGCCCCCCGCGCCTGGTTTCCGTCCAACAAACTCAGGTTCAGGGGCGTCTTGAGAATGACCACAAGAACCCCGGCATCCGCCGCAGGTCGGAGGATGTCCGCATATGCCCGCGCCTCAACTCGAGCGCCCGGATAGAAAATCAGTCCTTTGGTGGCAGACGCCCCTGCCGGAGTCAGGGTGAGGGCCGCGTGCGAATCCACCAAGGAAACCCCGGTGGTGGATCCCGCTTCAGCCGCTCCGGAGGCTTGATAGGCGAAAGGATTCAGCCACACCAGCATGGCCACGAGTGCCAGCACGGCAATACGCGCAGCCCACGCCCCAACAGCTCTGGCTACGGAGCGCTTGGGTGACCTGCCGCGTCGACGCCATAGCAGGACGCCCCAAAGAATTCCGACGACGGCGGATGTCACTAACAGCGACGGCAGGAGCGGATGTCCGCGCGGGACTGCGGCATTCCCCACCAACATCCACAGGGGAACAAGCGTGAGGGCCACTACACACAGGCACGATACCCAGAAGAGCACTTGACGGGGAGCGCGGGCGGGTGCCTGATCGGTTGGAGTCATTACTCAATAATAGTTCCATCATGGAGATATATTGAATGGCGCGGATGGACCCGGCTGGTTCTACCGCCTCGCTGCATGCTCGGACAAGAAGTCGAACGTCTTGTCCCGCGCCTCACGCGCCTCGGCAAAGTTCAGATGGAACTGATACTCATGCGGGAGCTCAGGCTGGTGCGTTGCTGGCCAGAAGAGCTCTGTCACTGGAACACCGGCGCCCTTCAGCCGGTTGCTGTACGGAACCGACTGGAGCCACGTGAGCCCATCGCCGTTGCCGCCACTGATGAACGTGGGAGGGAAGTCCTCGGTCACGAAATCGATGGTGGACATGGTGGCCCCGGCGTACGTAGCAGACCAGTCCTTGGTGCCCGTATAGGCCCACAGAGACGTCTTGAAGCCCCAGGCCACTATTCCATTGAGATCAGCCATGGCCCGAAGGTCGTATACGCCGCAGTGCAGGATGGTGGCCGCCAGATCCGACTTCTGGAGCGCGGGCTCAATTCCCATCAGATTGGCATACTCGGGGTTCACGGTGAGCGTGGTCATCTGGCTGGCGAGCTGGGCGCCGGCGGAGTCACCGGCGAGAACGATGCGGCTGGTGTCTACGTTCAGCTCGGCGGCGTGGGCCTTGATGTAGGCGAGGGCTTCGTTGATGTCCCGCACCGCCGTAGGATAGGTGGCTTCCGGGGCTATCGGGTAACTCATGCCGATGGTGGTGTAGCCCTCGGCCGCGATGATCTTCAGGTATGGATTCACATCGCGCTGGGCCCCTGAAATCCAGGCGCCTCCGTGTATCCACACCACAGTAGGAAGTGGGGCAGCGGTGCCTGCAGGACTGAAGACATCGAAGGTGGAACCGGGCTTGTACACGACGCCGTCCCGGGTTTGCAGCGGCGCATCCGGAACATACGGCGTCATTTCGTCGATTGTTGCCTGCGCCCCGCGCTCAAAAACACTACGGATCAGAAGTGCCGAAGGCCACGGAGTGGCCGAAAGTGCCAGCGCGACGAGCAGCACCAGCAGGATCGCCAATTCAAGCTTCCGATATCGCGTCCACCGCCTTCGGGGTGCCTTCGGCGGTGAGTTCGTTGCTTCTGATTCAACACCCGGCGTCTTGGCTTGGATCGATTCCAACGGTCCCATCACACACTCCCCCACTCGGTGCACCTGAGGACCATGCTAAGGCGCAACGGCAGGACAGCGAAGGGAAGCCCCACGCGCGTCCCAAACGTCAGGGCAGCGGACGCGCCGCTGAGAGCAGAACCCCCTCGCCGCCGTCGAACTTTACGGTGTGAAAACGCGGACCTCTCGCCACCTCCCGAAAACCCCACTTGGAGTGGAGAGCCAGAGACGCCTGGTTTCGCGCGTTGACCACATACCAGGCCCGGTCCGCCCGTTCCCAGATCCATCGCAGCCGCGCTTCGGTCAGTTTCGTCGCTACTCCGCGGCGCCTGAACTCCGGCAGCACGGTGACACCTCCCAGATAGTGACCGCCAGGAGCAGGGCCGTCGGGAAAATCCCAGTGATGCGTTTTCGCCCACCCCACGACGCCGGATCCGCCTTCCGTGGTCACACCTGCCTGAGTTTCGGCCACCAGGACGAGACGTGCCGAGTCGGAGATTGCAGCGCTGATATTTGACGCGAAGGCGTCGGCGTTGGCGGTAGACGAGCTGCCGGCCGAAAGGTCCAACGCCACAATCCCGGGCACGTCGGACTCGATGGCAGGCCTGATCACGAACGTCATGATTTCAGTCTAGTTTCGGAAAGTACTTGCATTATGAGTTCAAACTCATAATATGGGATGAGTGATGTGGCCTCCTCACGGTGCACGTCAGATTCCAGCCTTCAGTGCGGAAGGCCCAACGATCGGATTTCCCCATGTCAGACATTGCTGTTCTGATCAACACAGCTGTCGCGGTTCTGGCCGCTGTGCTGTTGATCGTCCGCTTCCGGGTCAACCCGGTGATTTCCCTGATCCTCGCCTCTGTTTACCTCGGCCTGGCGGTGGGTCTCGGCGTTGAAGAGACCGTCAAAACCATCACAGGTGGATTCGGCGAGATCATGGTGGATGTCGGCCTGCTCATCGCGTTCGGCGTCCTGATGGGTTCCATCCTCAACCAGAGCGGTGCGATCCGCCGGCTCGTGGAGCATCTCCTCAAGACCTTCGGCCCCAAGCGACTCCCCTACACCATGGGCTTGGCTATCGGGACGGTGTTGCAGTCGATCTTCCTGGACGTCCTGCTGGTCATCTCAGCGCCGCTTGCCCGCAAGTTGGCACCAAAAATCGGCAAGCTTGGCACGGCACGCATGGCTACGGCCATGGCCATCGCCTTGGAATGCGGCATCGTCTTCACGGTACCCGGCGTCGCCTCACTCGCGCTGGCAGGCCTCTTGAACGTGCCACTCGGCAAGATGCTCCTGTTCGGCTTGCTCCTGGTCATTCCAACGATCATCATTTCCATCGCCATCATGACCTTCTTGTTCCGCCGCGGATTCTGGAACGAAGCCAAGGACGAGGACCATACGTTCGTGGCGGAGGAGGACAGCGAGGGCGAAGAAGCAGCCAGTAGCGCAGCATCCACCCCGCCCACGGCCAACCCTGACCGAGGCTCATCCGCATCCAGCGCCCAGCCGTCCGGCGGTACCGTTACCGTCGTCGAACGCGAACGCAAGGAAGCCCCGCTGATCCTGCTGTTCGCGCCACTGCTGACTTCCCTGCTCCTCATCGGAGCCGGTGCAATCCTGGAAATTCTCGAGATCGAACTCCCCTGGCTCCAGCTCCTGGGCGAGCCCGTGATTGCCCTGCTGATCGGCCTTATCGGCACCTGCCTGGTGACCCGCGCCGCCATCGGACAGAAGAAGGTTGAGGAGGCCATTGCAGTTGGGTTCAAGGAGAGCGGGCAAATCCTGATCCTCACCGGCGTCGGTGGATCGCTTGCCGCAACAGTTGCGGCCGCAGGCTTGGGCGACATCCTGGGAGGCTTCTTCTCCGCAAGCACCGTTGCCCCGTTGCTGGTGGTCTGGGCCATCGCGGCCGTCCTGCACATCGCCGTCGGGTCCGTCACCCTGTCCGCCATAACTGCGGCTGGTCTGCTGGCCCCCATCGCACCGGCCATCGGATTGGATCCTGTGCTGCTGGCACTCGCTGCCGGTGCGGGATCGCTCTTCATGGTTCACGTCACCAGCAACACGTTCTGGCTCCTGCAGTCACTTTTGGGCCAGAGTGTGAGGGGTGCACTCAAATCGGTCACGGTAGGAGTGTCCGTAGCCTCTGTGGTTGCGATCCTGCTGATCCTGCCCATGAGCCTGCTGTTCTGACCGGCCCTGCCAACCTACCCGCCACGCACGAAAGAAGACCATGACACACCAAACAATCGCCCCCCTGGACGGCGTCCGGGTCCTGGAACTCGGCAACTACATCGCCGCGCCCACGGCAGGCAGGCTGCTGGCCGACTTCGGAGCTGAAGTCATCAAGGTGGAACGGCCCGGGACCGGCGACGAACTGCGCAACTGGCGCCTGCACAAGGGCAACACATCCATGCTGTACCGCACGTTGAACCGCAATAAGAAGTCCGTGGTCCTGGATCTGCGCACGGACGCGGGCAAGCAGGCAGTGCTGGAGCTCGTTGCCAAGTGCGACATCCTGCTGGAGAACTTTCGCCCGGGCACCCTTGAAAAGTGGGGTTTGGGCCCTGAAGTCCTCAACGAGGCCAATCCTGACCTGATCGTCACGCGTATCTCCGCCTTCGGGCAGACGGGCCCCCTGTCAGAGCGGCCCGGTTTCGCCGCCGTCGCTGAAGCCTACGGCGGGTTCCGCAACCTGGTGGGCGATCCGGACCGCGCCCCCGTCCGGGTTGGCGTCTCGATTGGAGACTCGATCGCTGGCCTTTATGCCGCCTTCGGCTCCATGATGAGCCTTTATCAACGTGAAGCACGACGACGGGACTCGGCTGGCGCAGTTCCGCTCACCGAGCGCATCATTGACGTCGCGCTGAACGAAGCCATGTTCTCCATGATGGAATCGCTCATCCCGGACTATCAGGCCTACGGCGTGGACCGGCAGCGCGTGGGTGGCCGTATGGAGGGCATCGCTCCTTCCAACGCTTACGTGTGCAAGGACGGCGCGAGCATTGTGGTGGCCGGAAACGGTGACTCGATCTACCAGCGATACATGCAGACCATCGGCCGCCCGGACCTTGCGGAGGACCCTTCCCTGCAGACGAACGCCGGGCGTTGGGCGCAGCGCGAAGAACTGGATCAGGCAATCGGCGAATGGGCAGCCACGCTGTCCGGTGCCGAAGCCCTCGCGGCTCTGGAAGCCGCCGGTGTTCCGGCCGGCCCCATTTACACCGCGGCGGACATCAGCACGGACAGCCAGTACGCCGCCCGCAACATGATCCAGAAGTTTGACGTTTCCACCGGTGAGGAAATCCTTCCCGGAGTGGGCTTCCCAGGCATTGTTCCGGTAATCGGTAACCAGTCCCTGCCCATTAGGAACCTGGGCCCGGATCTGGGCGAAAACACCCAGGAAATCCTTGGCGGACTCCTCAACATGGACCCCGCCCAAATCAATGCGGCTTCCGGCCGCGAGGAGGCTCTCCGACCATGAACCGCTTCGAAAGTCCCCTGGCCACCACGCTGGGCAACGTCATCCTTAGGGACGTCACGCTGCGCGATGGACTTCAGCTCACCGGCAAACTCCTGCCTGCCGAACAGAAGATCGAGACCGTGCGGGAGCTGCTGCGCTTGGGAGTGCCGGCGATAGAGCTGGGCTCCATGGCCCGCGCAGACTTGGTCCCCACCATGGCCAACACACTGGAAGTGGTCCAGGCGCTCACGCCCGAGGAACTGGAGAAATGCTGGATCTGGGTGGCAACACCCGGTCACGTAGCCAAAGCGTCTGCCGCTGGCGCGCGGAATTTCCAGTACTGCCTTTCCGCCTCGGATTCGCATAACAAGGCGAATATCGGGCGCACCACTGACCAGAGCCTGGCCGCTTTGCCCGAGGCCATTGAGTACACCCGCGCAGTGAATGGCAACATCCAGCTCTGTATTGCCACTTCCTTCACCTGCCCCTTTGAGGGTTACGTCCCCGAGGAGCGCATCCTCTCCATCGCCAACGATCCCCGCGCCGAAGGCACCACGGACATCGTCATCTGCGATACGTTGGGGCAGGCCGTTCCCGCGCAGGTATCCCGCCTGATCACCCGTGTGCGGGATGAGTCCCCCAAGCGTCGGATTGTGTACCACGGTCACGACACCTGGGGACTGGGCGTGGCCAACACGCTTGCGGCCATTCAGGCCGGTGCCGAGATGGTGGACGGCGCCCTCGGAGGCCTGGGCGGCTGCCCGTTCGCACCCGGCGCCAGCGGCAACACCTCCACTGAAGACATCCTCTTCGCAACCCGCCCCGGCTGGCTGACCCCGGACGTCTTTGGCGAACTCGTGGTCCTCTCAGAGAAGTTGCTGTCAGAACTGGGTGAGCCGAACCGTTCCAAGGCGGCTCAGGGAGCGCGGTCCAAGGCGGCGGCCTTTGAGTGGGTCATGCCGGCCAGTGGTGAGGTCGCGCTCGTTCAGCCGGCATCCGCTGTCCAACCAGCCTCCGCCGGAGGCAACTAAACATGGGTCATCATTTCCTGGTCACCACGGCCATCCCTGAACCTGGACTACAACTACTGTCCGACGCCGGCCAGGTCACTGTCCTGCCCGAGCCGCCTGACTACGCGACGCTCTCCGCGCTGTGTGCCTCCGGCGACTACGACGTGGTGCTCACCCAACTGCGTGACGCCATGGATGAACCGCTACTGGCGAACGCCCGGCTGAAGGGAATCTCCAACTACGCGGTGGGCTACAACAACATCGATGTGGACTCAGCCACGCGGCACGGCATCCTTGTGGGCAACACCCCCGGCGTCCTGACTGATGCGACCGCGGACATTGCCATGCTGCTGATTCTGGGCACGGCACGCCGCGTGGTGGAAGCCGACCGGGTAGTCCGCGAAGGAAAGTTCCTCGGATGGGAGCCTGAGTTCATGCTGGGCCGCGATGTCTCCGGAGCGGTCCTGGGATTGGCCGGGTTCGGCAGGATCGCGCGGGCCGTGGCCAGGCGCGCCCTGGGATTCGGCATGGACGTGCTCTTCTCACCCCGTCCGCCGGATGACCGCCCGGTCAGCGATGAAGAACTGGGAGAATTCGCGGGCAAGGTCCGGCAGGTACCGTGGGGTGAACTCGTGGAGCGCAGCGATTTCCTGTCCCTGCACGTTCCCTTCAACGAGCAGACCCGACATTTGGTGCATGCGTCCGTTCTGCAGCGCATGAAGCCCAACGCCATCCTTATCAACACCGCCCGTGGCCCGGTGGTGGACGAGTCCGCCCTGGTTGAAGCCCTGCGCAATGGGGTGATTGCGGGCGCTGGCCTGGATGTGTTCGAGGACGAGCCGCAACTGGCTCACGGTCTCGCCGAATTGCCCAACACGGTCCTGCTGCCACACGTTGGCAGCGCCACCGTCCCTGTGCGCGCCGAAATGGCCAGGCTTAGCGCACTCAACGCCATCGCCATCGCGGAAGGCCGCCAGCCACTCCACCCTGTCAACGCGCTGGTGCGGGTATGAGCATCCTGGTGGCCCCGGACAGCTTCAAGGGGACATACTCGGCGGCCGAGGTCGCGGCGGCCATCACTGCCGGAATTCACGACGCCGGCGGCTCGGCCATGCAGCTTCCCGTCGCCGATGGCGGTGAAGGGACTTTCGACGCCCTCTGCCGCGGCCTTCGCGCCTCTCCGGTGCGTGTGGACGTCGTCAATGCCTGGGGTGAGCCGCTCCAAGCCATCGTGGGGCTGGCCGCAGACGGAACCGCCGTCGTCGAGGTTTCCCAGGCGAGCGGGCTGGTGGCCGCGCGAACCACCCCTCAGGACGCGGTATCGGCCAGCACCTATGGAACCGGCCTGATGATTTCCGCGGCGGTAAATCTTGGAGCCACGTCCATCCTGGTGGCCGCCGGTGGTTCAGCAACTACCGACGGAGGTGCCGGCGCTGTCCGGGCCATCAAGGAAAACGGGGGTCTTGGCGACGCCCGGATCACTGTGCTGTCCGATGTCACCACTACGTTCCTGGATGCTGCGCAGGTCTTTGGGCCGCAGAAGGGCGCGGACCCGGAAACGGTCCTCCTGTTGGAGGAGCGCTTAAGCCGACTGGCATCCGAACTTCCGCGCGACCCCTCAGGCGTTCCGCGGACCGGAGCAGCGGGCGGGCTGTCCGGCGGGCTGTGGGCCTCCTTTGATGCCGAACTAGTCTCCGGGGCGGAGGCAGTGTTGGATGCTGTCGACTTCGATTCCAGGCTCAGCAGTACGGAAGCCGTGGTGGTGGGCGAGGGGCGCCTGGATTCCCAAACAGGGGAGGGAAAGATCATCTCGGCAATTTTGGACCGCGTGCGTCAAGCAGGACGCGGGATACCCGTAGTGGCTGTTGTCGGGTCCGTTCATGAGGATCTGGGCACCTACACGAAGAATTTTGCGGACGTCATTATTGCCAGCGACCTCGAAGCTCTGCATGCTGCAGGCCGTGCAATCGCTACCCGCCAGTCCACGATTTAGTTTTTGCTGCCGGCTCCGCCTGCGGCCATGAGTTCCAGCCGTCTCAGGGTCTCGCGGTTTCGGACGGAAATGATGGGATCACGCAGGGCCTTGGGCACCATTTTTCCCGGTCCACGCACGGCATCCTCCGAAATGGAGACACGGCATTGGGAGCCGCCGAGGTCCTCCAACGTGATCAGCACCCTGGCCTCGCCCAGCGGCCATCCCCTCGCAAGGAGTTCCAGTTTTTGGCGCGGTTCCATGCTCGTCACGCGGCTGCTGTCATCAATAAGGAAGGGCCAGGAGCCTACGGAATGGTGCAACTTTGCACCAACTTGTGGCCAGTGCTCGTCCACGGCGCGGATTCTTGAGGCCCCCACCACCCAGCCGGAATAGAGCCAGCCATCCTCGATCACCCTCCAAATGTCAGCGGCAGGGGATGTGAAGAGCTGCGTCACGGTGGCCATGGTGTTCCTCTCTGCGTGCACAACAGGAAATGGCTTGACCCTAAGCTAAGCATGCTTAGTGTTAGCCCGCCACCATCGCATCAAGGTGTTGGCTTGCTGTCCTTGCCGTCCAACCACAGCGTGTCCGACTCATCGCGGTGAGTTCCGTCCGACCCCACATGCTTGCTGTCGATTTTTGGGCCCTTCTTGATGACGTGCACCAACGCCATTCCGTGGCCGCGGCCAAGATCGTAGTCAGCTTTGAGCCATTCAAGGATGGTTCCGGCTTTCACCGAAGGGTCATTGAAGCCCTTGGTTTCCGCAATTTCAACCAGTTGCCGTGGGGTAAGCCCGGTTTTGTCTTCAATGGCATCAAGGTAAGCCTGGAACGACATCAGTGTCGCCTTTCGTCGTTGCTTCAACGGGCGGAAATCTTTGGTACGTGCGGACATCCTATCGGGCTGAATGCACCAGCTCGTGCTCCATGAAGGACGCGCGACCTACACTGATCGCATGATGAGCCGGCGTGGGCGTTCTTTTGCGGTGTGCATGGCCGTCGCTGTGACACTGCCGCTCCTGGTCGCCTGCGACTCCAGCAGCACTGGCGGCTCCAGCAGTATCTCGGCGGCAGCCAGTGGAGGCCTTGGACCCATCACCGTGGAGGTCAACCAATCCCGGGATCAATACGGTAAGCAAGCCATCCAAATACAGCTCACGAACACCACGGATTCGCCACTGACCGTGACCGGCGCCCGGCTGCAATCCAGTCTGTTTGAAGGTGGGATCTCCTGGGAATCATCAGAGGGAGGCCTTGAGTTGCCACCCCGTCAGCCCAAAAGCCTTCCTGCTGCTTTGCCCGCGGCCACCTGCGAAGCATCCAAAGACGCGTCAACAGAACTCACCGCCAGGATCAACTACTCAGCACCGGACACGGGCCCTCTGGAGGAGAACACCAGCGCCTCGGATCCCTTCGGCGTCCTGCCCAGGAACGCCGGCGAGCTGTGTATCGCCGCGGAAGCAGCAGCTATCGCAACCATGGTCTTGGACCCCGGACTTGAGGAGGCCGCCGACGGTCGCACCGCCGTCGTGCGCCTTGTCATTACCCCAGCCACGCCGGGAAGTGGCATGAAGAGCCTCACGATCGAATCATTCGAGGAGACCACGCTGCTGGCGCAATCTCCCTCAGCTCCCTGGCCCGTGAACGTCACCGTGGGCGCGGCACAACAGGAGGTCACGCTGACCATTCGCCCGGCCCGTTGTGATCCTCATGCTGTTGCTGAAGATAAAGTGGGAACCCTCTTGCCGCTGAGGGTAGCTATCGGTGAGCGGAAGGGCTTGCTGAAGATTCCGGCGTCGAATGACCTGCGCGGCCGGATCTACGACTTTGTCACCGCCGCATGCGCGGGCTAACCGGCCTAGCCCAGAGTAGCCAAAGCCCCGGGAGCGCACTCCACCCTGACCGTGACGTTTGCCTCCACGCTCTTTACCTCACCATCAATTTGGTACGGAAGCGGCTTGAGGGTGGTGAATTCGTAGCTGCTCACACTCGGCTGATCGCCCAGTCCCTGCGTAGCGGCCTTCAGCGCAGTGAGGACCGTGCGCCATTTGGGCATGTGCGGGAAGACGATCACCTCGAACTTTCCATCCGACGGGTGATTCTCTGCTTCGCTCAACGTGGCGTACTTGGCCATTTCATTGATATTGGCGAACACGAGGCTATCGAACTTTCGGCGCTTCCCATCCGCCAGGCGGATACCAAAGGGCTCGAACTTGGAGAAAGTCTGAATGACGGTGACCATTTCCTTGAGGGCGCCCTTGCTGCCCTTTTCAAGTTCGGTGGCCACCACCGGAGTGAGCCCGAATCCGATGTAGGAATGCGCGTATTCGAAAGGCTCGTTCTCTTGTTGTCCCGTGTGAATGCGGAGGAGGTCGATGTTGTGAACCCGCCCGTCCGCAATGGCCTCTTCCAACGGTTTTGTCCCAATGATCCGGCTGTGGTCGTTGGCGTTGCCCGCGGCCCGGACTGCGCAGACGGCTTTCGGGTTTCCGGCCTGCATCACACCGTTGACCACCTCGTTGTAGCCGCCGTCTCCGCTCACCGAAACCACCAGGACGTCGCCGCCCTCAGAGGCCGCTTCCCGCGCCAGGTCAACTGCATGCCCGGCGTGCTCTGTGGGCTGGAGCGTGATTTTGGGCTGATACGTGAGCAGCTCCCTCAGCTTGTCATGCAGCTGCTGCGCCAACTCAGGCGCATCCCCGGTGCTGTTGGGATTGAAGATGATGACAATCGACTCAAAGGTCCGTGCAGAATCCATACGTGCTCCTCCTAGGTGCGCCCGTTTAACTTCTACCCATTGCGCTGGGCGTCAATCAGGTGCCGGGTGGAGTGAGCGATGAAGGGGCGTCCAGCTCTCATGTGCTCGTCCAGCTCCTTGAGTTTGTCACGATAGGCCGCCACGGAGAAGTCGGGCACCCACCACACACATTTACGCAGAATCCACACCACCGCGCCGACGTCGAAGAACTCCATGCGGCACCGGGCCGTCCGGAGATCCACGACGGTGAAGCCGGCAGCCTCCGCAGCGGCCGACTCGGCCTGCGGATCGCGGCCCTTCCTCTGTTCCGGCAGCGGTCCGAGGAAGTGCTCTATGAGTTCAAACGCCGACGCCGGGCCAACATGTTGGGCGAAATAGTGCCCGCCCGGGGCCAAGACGCGGTGAATGTCATGCCAGTCCGGCCGAACGGGGTGCCTGGCTGTGACCAGGTCAAATGACTGTTCCGGGAACGGCAACGGCGCATCGGTGGTGGCTTCAACAACTTCCACCCCACGGGGACCGAGCCTTTCGGCAGCCCGCTGAGCGTTGGGCGGCCACCCCTCGGTAGCCACCATGCGCTCCGGGAACTTGCCAGCCTCTGAAAGAACCTCTCCTCCGCCCGTATCAAGATCCAGGGCACTCCGGACAGTAGCAAGACGCCCGGCCAGCAGCTTGGCGAATCCCCACGGCGGACGTTCTTCGGTGGCTCTCCCCTCCAGCCAATCGAATCCCCACCCTGTCACGTCAGCTTCGGCAGCCTCGTTCACCAAGGTTTCGAAGTCCCTCATCAGTGCTCCATCTTTTTCTCTGCTGCGAGTTGGGCAGCAACTTTGGCTATCAGGCTGTAGGGAATCGGCTTGGCCAGCGGAAACTTCAACGTCCCCTTGCCTGATAAGAACGGTGCCAGCTCAGTAGTCAGTCCTTCATCACCGCGAGGGACCGGATAGACCGAAATGTGGTGCACCCAGGCAGCGAAGTACACCACATAGTGCCCGTCAATGGTGATGGTGGGGATGCCGTAACTGATCATTTCCCCGGCATCCGGCACAGCAGCGTGAATGGTCCGGCGGATTTCCTGGAGGATCCGTTGAGTAGCCTCAGGCTGGGCGGAGATATACGCGTCCACTGTTGGGTGTGTCTCAGGCATGGTCACTTTCTCCCTCTTGGTTGAGGATCAGCTCTCGCCGGGAAACCGGCCGCCGATGAGCCTGGTCATGTGTTCTGCAGTGGCGAGAAGGGGTTCCACCCAGGCTTCACATGTCTCCAGTGGCATGCGAAGTGTTGGTCCGCTGATGGTCACGGCTCCCACCAAGCCGGCGGCAGAGTCAAAAACAGGGGCAGAAAGGCCGGACGCCCCGTCCTCCCTCTCGCCCACAGTGATCGCGAATCCATCGGCGCGTGTCTTCTTTACGGCAGCCTCAAGTTCCTCGGAGCTGGTGATGGTGTAGTCCGTGATGGACTCCAAAGGATCCCGCAAGACCGCTTCCATCAGCTCAGGAGACCAAGCGAGCAGGACCCTGCCTGCTGATCCGGCATGAAGAGGGACAATCTTGCCCAGGTGCATCTCGCGGCGGAGTGCGTGATGCGTATCAGCCATGGCCACGCACACCCGGTAGTGCTGCTCAGCTTTGAAGAAGCAGGCAGTCTCGCCAGTGGTGTCCCGCAAGGTCTTGAGCAGCGGGCTCAGGATGTCCACCACCTCCATCCCGCGGGTGGCAGGCGCCGCCCAATAAGCCATCCGCATGCCGATGCGGTAGGCATCGCCCTCCCGGTCCAGGAAGCCCTGGGAGGTCAGATTGGTAACCAGTCGCTGCACCGTGGACGTGGGCATGCCGGTGAACTCGCGGATATCGGCCAACTGAAGCACCGGCTCGGACAAGGAAAAGGCATCCAGGATGGACGTGATCTTGCCCAGGACAAGCAAAGGGTTGCCGTTGGCCTTCGCGGAAGCATCGGATGCTGACATAGGACTCACGCTAAACGCTGCAGCGGGGCGGCGCCAATCCCGCCGGTAGGGTTGCACCATGGGGACAGTTTTGGAGGCCGAAGGCCTAGTGGTTGGCTACGCCGGGGCTCCGGTATGCGGCGAAGTATCTGCGACGGTAGACGCGGGTGAGGTCTTGGGAATCGTCGGCGTCAACGGCGCCGGAAAGTCCACGGTAGCCCGGACCATCGCAGGACGGCAGGCCGCCCTGGCCGGAGACGTGAAGGTCCACGGCCTCTTCATCGATCCGGACGCCGTGCCGTTCCGTCGGCAAGTCTCCGCCGTTTTCGACGACGACCTCTTTTTCCCATCGCTCACAGTCCGGGAGCATCTGCTCTTGATCGCCCGGGGGCACTCCCTCAAGGATCCAGAGGCGCGCGTAGAAGAAGAACTCGAATTCTTCGGGCTGATGGGCAGGTCCCATGCAATCCCGGATGCCCTCTCCTCCGGGCAGCGGCGCAGGCTGTTGCTCGCCGCGGGACTCATCCGCCCGTCGTCGCTCCTGATCCTCGATGAGCCGGAGCAGAGGCTGGACCCACAGATGCGCGTTGCCCTCGGTGAGCGCATTGCTGAACACGCCAAGGACGGTGGGGCGGTGGTGCTGGTGACCCACGATCCGCAACTGCTGCTCTCCACGGCCTCCACATGTTTGGTCATTGATGAGGAAGTCCGCGAATTCGATCCGGAGCAGGGGGCTTTGATCATTGCCGGGGCCTGACGTGCTTGCCCTTGACCGCTCCCCACAGAACCGGGAGCTGGCCTCTGAGATTGTCCGGTTCACCCGCCGATCCGCCAGACGCTATCAGCGCAGCCGGATCTCGTGGGGAACCCGCTTCGTTGACGTTTACAGTTGGGGACTCGGCATTGGCGTTTCCCTGACCATTGCGG
This sequence comes from Paenarthrobacter sp. NPDC091711, assembly GCF_044756605.1. Taxonomy (NCBI): domain Bacteria; kingdom Bacillati; phylum Actinomycetota; class Actinomycetes; order Micrococcales; family Micrococcaceae; genus Paenarthrobacter; species Paenarthrobacter sp. NPDC091711. The sequence continues at coordinate 42,609 of NZ_JBIVTF010000003.1, read as the reverse complement.
CCTCGTTCGTCTTGGCCTTGCGGAATGAAATCGCAAACCGTGCCTCCACCACCGGCAGCATCATCGGAGAGCAATGGCTCGTCCTGCCGGAACCCGTGTTGTGGACCGCCGTGACCTTCGCTGCCCTCCTGGTCATCAACAACCTTGCACGAAAGCTTGGACCGATGTCCGTGAATGGAGCCGAGAGCAGTTGGTGGCTGACGCTTCCCGTCGACCGCCGGCCCATGGTCCTGCCGCCCTTCCTTCGCAAAGTGGCGATCACTGGAGCCGGCGCAGCCGTTGTCTACCTGCCCTTCAGCATGGTGACCGCTGTTGACTGTGCTCCGCTCCATCACCTTCTTGCTTCGCTCACCTTCGGCTTTGCAGGTGCCATTGCGGTCATTCTGGCCGCCCTGCAGCAGCTTGCTTTCATTGGTCCGGGTTTCCTGGGTATGAGTTCAGTGGGTATGCGCCTACTGGGTCCGCGGCTTGGCGCGACGATTGCGGCGGCCTTACTTCTTGCGTGCTCTGTCCTTCCGGCGCTGACATCCTCCGCGTGGCCCACAGCGCTGGTGGCCGTTGCCGCCGTCGGGCTCCTTGCGCTGGTGGTGCCACGCGCCGGCCAGGTGCGCGGCGACGAACTGATTCGCGGCGGCGCCGTTGCCGGGCACGCCGGGGCTTCCCTGTTCATGATGGACTCCAATGAGGTGCTTCGGGCGCTTGGCGGCACCCGTAAAAAGGTCGACGGCGGCCGGGCAGCCAGCTACTACGCCCGCCCTGCGAAGGGGCCACTGAGATCGCTGATCCGTGCTGATGTGGTGGCCTTCCTGAGGCTCAATCCCCCGGTGACCCCGCCCATTCTGTGGCTCACTGCCTGCATCGCCATACTGCTCGTGGAAGGTGGCCTGCCGGAGTTCGCCCAGTTGGCGGTCATTGTGATCGCCGGGTGCGCCACGGCGTCCGGTCTCGGCGGCGTGGCCCGCAAGACGGCGTTGGTCCCTGAGCTGGACGCGATGCTTCCACTGCATCAGGCGCTGGTGCGCACAAGCCGGACCCTGATGCCATGCGTGGCGATGTCCGTGTGGATGGCCGTGCTCTGCAGTCTGTTGGCGCTGCTCGGGGCGGCGAACCCTGCCTTGATAGGCGTTGGTGCCTTAGCCGGTGTCGGCATGGGTGCCGGGACTCTCCGCGCAGCCACCAGGACCCCGCCGGACTGGACCGCGCCACCGGTTGAGACCCCGTTCGGTCCGGTCCCGCGGGCCCAACTCGGTTCCCTCGTGCGCGGGCTGGACGTGACTATCCTGGCCATGGTTCCCCTGCTGGTGGCCCTTTACCTTGGCTACGTGCCGATGTCCGTTATCGCTGTTCAGGCGGCCTTCAGTGCCGGCATCTTCTTGCTGGTTGTCCTCACGCGCCCCAAGCGCTCCTAGCCAGCGTTTAGAGCAGCACCGTGCCCTCGATGCACGTGGCTGAGGCTCCGCCCACCCATATTTCGCCATCCTCCGCTTTGACGTGGATACGCCCGCTCCTGCCCAGGACAGTACCTTGGGCGGCTACGTACTCACCGGGTGCCCGACCGCTGCCGATCAGCCACTGGGCCGCACCGGCATTGAAACTTCCCGTCACCGGGTCCTCCACCATGGCATCTCCCGGGATGAAGGTGCGGACTTCAAAGTCGACGCCGGATCCCGGCTCATGTGGACCAATCACCCCGACCTTGAGGTCGCCCATCGCCGCGAGGTCAGGCTCGATTGCCAGCACCTGTTCCGCAGAGCCGAGCAGCACGCCAATCCACGTGGGGCCGTTGACCAGCCACGACGCGTCCAGCAGGGCATCCTCCGGAAGCTGCAGGGCAGCCGCGAGCTGGGTTCGGATATGGTCATCCACCGGACCGAAGCGGGTCAGCGGTGGTGCAGCGAAAGCCAAGCGACCGGCGTCGTGCTTAACCCTCACCAAACCCGCGCCGCATTCCTGGACCAGGACGCCTTCAGTCTTGGGCACTCCCCCGGCCTGCAACCAGGTATGGGCCGAACCAAGTGTGGGGTGGCCGGCGAAAGGGAACTCCTCGCTGCCCGTGAAGATCCGCACCTTGTAATCCGCTTGGGGATGGGTAGGCGGGAGCAGAAACGTCGTCTCCGACAGGTTCGTCCAGTTGGCGAAGTGTTGCATAACCTGCGTGCTGAGGCCTTCGGCATCAACCACGACGGCAAGTGGGTTGCCGAGATATGGCACCTCGGAGAAGACGTCCACTTGGTGGAACGGGCGAATACGCAGGGCTTCTGAAGTCACCGCTGAAGGCTATCACCGGGCTCCGACACGTTCGTTGACCCGTAGGGCTGACGCGTCCGTCCCGCGTCTGCAAAACTACCCCTATGGCAGAGAACAAGACCCAACCCACGGACATCTCCGTGGAGGAATTCCTGGCCGGGGTGGAACACCCAAAACGGCGCGAGGACGGCTTCGAGTTGCTGGAAATGATGCGCGACATCACCGGCCAGGAAGCCGTCATGTGGGGCCCGTCAATCGTTGGCTTCGGCAGCTATCACTATAAGTACGAGACCGGCCGTGAAGGTGACTCAGCCGCCGTCGGATTCTCACCGCGCAAGGCCAACCTGGCCCTGTACGGGCTGACGTACGGCCCGGATGCGGACCGGTTGCTTCCCGAACTCGGTAAACACAAGACCGGGGCCGCTTGCCTCTACGTCAACAAACTCGACGACGTGGACCGCGGTGTGCTCACAGAGATGATCCGCACCGGGTACAAGCACGTCATGGAAGAGCTCAACACGCAGTAAGTCCCGCGCCGAGCTTGAGGGTGCGGGAAAGCAAAAGGCCCCCACCACCGGAATCCGGTAGCGGGGGCCTTCTTTGCAGTCAGAGACTACTTGCTTGCAACGACCTCGAGGTCGATGACAGCAGAAACATCCTCGTGCAGGCGAACGTTGGCCGTGTACGAACCGACAGACTTGATGTGGTTCGGCAGTTCAACGTTGCGCTTGTCGATGGCGCCGAGGCCAGCGGCCTCAACAGCAGCAGCGACATCAGCAGGCTTGACGGTGCCGAAGAGACGACCGGACTCGCCGGCCTTCACCTCGAGCTTGACCTTCTTGGAGGACAGAGCCTGGGCCTGTGCCTGTGCAGCTTCAACAGAAGCGTGCGCACGAGCAGCGCGGGCAGCCTTGATGGACTCAACCTGCTTCTCGCCACCCTTGCTCCAGGTCAGAGCGAAGCCGCGGGGGAGCAGGAAGTTACGTGCGTAACCGTCCTTGACCTCCACAACATCGCCAGCAGCACCGAGACCGGTTACTTCGTGGGTCAGAATGAGCTTTGCCATGTTAGTTAATCCCTTCCCTTAGCCGCGGCCAGCGCCGGAGTAAGGCAGCAGAGCAACTTCGCGGGCGTTCTTGATTGCCTGGGCGATCTTGCGCTGTTCCTGAACGGTAACGCCAGTGACGCGACGAGCGCGGATCTTTCCGCGGTCGGAGATGAACTTGCGCAGCAGTGCTACGTCCTTGTAGTCGATGACAGTGATGTCAGCGGCCTTCAAGGGGTTGGACTTTGGTTTGGGCTTACGGAGTTCAGCCTTAGCCATCGTGGAGCTCCTTTTCTATGGAGCCCGTGGATATTGATCCACGGGATGGTGGTGTTCGACGGCGGTTGTCACCATGGTGCCTTTCGGCAGTTCCGGTGAGCGTCCGGCGTCGGACGTTTATTTGGTGTTTAGAAGGGAGGTTCGGAATCCGGGCCGTTGCCCCAGCCGCCAGCATTGCTGACACCGGGCGTGGCCCAAGGGTCATCCTGCTGTTGTGCGGGCTGGTTGCCGCCCCAGGTTCCACCGGAGTTGCCGCCGCCTTGGTTTCCACCAGGAGCGCCTCCTCCGAAGCCACCGGAATTACCGGCGTTACCGCCGCCGAAGCCACCCTGGCCACCGCCGGAGCGCTGGGTACGGTTGACCTTGGCGTTGGCGTATCGCAGGCTCGGGCCGATTTCATCGACCTCAAGCTCGATAACGGTGCGCTTCTCGCCTTCTTTTGTTTCGTAAGAACGGCTCTTCAAACGGCCGGAAACGATGACGCGCATGCCCTTGGTGAGGGACTCGGCCACGTTCTCGGCTGCTTCGCGCCATACCGATGCGCGGAGGAACAGGGTTTCCCCGTCCTTCCACTCATTGGACTGGCGGTCAAAGGTCCGGGGAGTAGAAGCGATGGTGAAGTTCGCTACTGCTGAGCCAGACGGGGTGAACCGCAGCTCGGGGTCATTGGTGAGATTACCGATGACCGTAATAGTGGTTTCGCCTGCCATCTACTGCCTCCTTGTTCGTTCCTTCGGGGTAAAGACTTGGAAGGGGCTGATTACTCAGCAACGACCTTCTGGTCTTCAGGGCGGATGATCTTGGTGCGCATGATCGTCTCGTTGAGAGACAGCTGGCGATCAAGTTCCTTGGCGGTAGCCGGTGCTGCGGTGAAGTTCACCACTGCGTAGATACCTTCGGACTTCTTCTTGATGTCGTACGCCAGACGGCGACGGCCCCAGATGTCAACCTTTTCGATGGTTCCACCATCGGTGGTGATGACATTGAGGAACTTCTGAAGCGACGACTCTACGGTACGCTCTTCGACCTCGGGGTCGATGATTACCATCAATTCGTAAGGACGCATATGTGAACCCACCTCCTTTGGGCTAAGCGGTTACGGTATTTCCGTAACAGGAGGTTCATTTGCGATGCTGCGTTGGCGCTCCCCGGCCTAAAACACGGCAAGAGGGCGTAACACAGACTTCAATATCTTAGTGCATCTCCTGCACCCAAAGCTATTCGGCGAAATCTCCGCCCGGAACCCGCCACGTTACGTATGTGGATAACCGGGGTCCGCAGCACGCAATACTGGGGTCATGACCGTACTGAAGTCGATCGTGCTCTTCGTTTTCGCCGCCGTCGCAGAGATCGGCGGAGCCTGGCTGATCTGGCAGTCCGTCCGCGAAGGCAAAGCCTGGTGGTGGGCAGGACTCGGCATCATTGCACTGGGCATTTACGGATTCTTCGCAGCCTTCCAGCCCGAGGCCCACTTTGGCCGGGTCCTGGCGGCCTACGGCGGCGTGTTCATCGCCGGTTCGCTGGCTTGGGGAATGATGGTTGACGGCTTCCGTCCGGACCGCTGGGACGTGATCGGTGCTGCGATCTGCATGGTGGGCGTGGGCGTCATCATGTTTGCACCCAGACCCGGTGCCTGAGGCCTGGCGCGTAAACCAGCGGCCCGGCCCTAGGAACGACAAAACCCCCGGAAGTTCACCTTCCGGGGGTTTCTTTGTGCGCGGAGGGGGACTTGAACCCCCACCCCCTTTCGAGGACTAGCACCTCAAGCTAGCGCGTCTGCCATTCCGCCACCCGCGCAAGGTGATCAGGAGAAATAATGGTTCGTTTTTCTCCTTGACAGCGACAAAGACAATAACACGAACGGGACCAATCCGTAGATTCCAGGTGCATGGACGCCCCACGGGTGACTCGCCGCTAGGGTTGGGGCCATGGATGCCACACCGATAAGCGCCTTGGTTCTGACCGTTGTGTTCTCAGCGATCGCCCTCTACTTCTTGTACTTCGTGATCCGTGCCGGCGTCCGCGACGGCATTCTGCAGGCTGACAAGAAGCGCAGCGGGCAGGATGCCACCGACCCGTCACGCCGTGCAGACTTTTGAGCTCCTTCACTGGCTAGGGTGAGCACATGCACAACGTCAGGGTGAAGCGGAGCCGGCTGCGCTTTGTGGTCATGGTTCTGGCCGGCGCATCAGCGTTCGCCGCTACCGGCGCCTTAGGCAACTGGGTGGACGCTCCGGCAGTCGGCTGGGCCGTGGCCGCCCTGGTCTACGTTGCGTGGGTGTGGTTGGTGATTGCGCGGCTTGATCCTGTGGAAACGCAGCACCATGCAACCTCAGAGGACCCGTCGCGGGGCGTCACGGACGTCCTCATACTCATCGCCAACCTGGCCAGCCTTGCGGCTGTGGCCGCAGTAATCGTCGATTCGCATACGCAAGGTACCGGCGCCCGACTTTCCTCTGCAGCACTCGCGCTGGCGTGCGTGGGATTGTCCTGGATGCTGGTCCAAACCCTCTTCACGCTGCGCTACGCCGAGCTGTACTACAGCCAGGATGGCCGTGCCGGTGGTGAAGTGGGCGGCATCAACTTCAACCAGGACCGCCTTCCGCAGTACACGGACTTCGCCTATCTGGCCACGAGTTTGGGCATGACCTACCAGGTATCGGACACCAACCTCGGCAATCACACCATCCGGCTTGAGGCACTGAAACATAGCCTGCTGTCCTACTTGTTCGGAACGGTCATCCTGGCCGTCACCATCAACCTGGTCATCGGCCTGGCCCAGTAGCCGCGAACCGGCGCCCCTCTATGGGTACAGGACAGCCGCCGTCGGGTATTGACGGCGGCTGTCCTGGTTAAGAAGTAGCGGCGCTTTGGGAAATAACGACGCCGATCAGGAACCGATCTTGGTGCGCTCGGCTTCCCCTCCAAGCACCGGGGTTGAAGGAGTGGCGTCCTTTCGGCGGTACCGAAGCACCCCGATACCCACCACAATGGCTGCCAAAGCCAGCGACAGGAACAGCGATTCGCGCGTGGATTCGATAACGACCATACCGATGATCAGTGCCACGATGGCGCCGATAGTGACCCACGTGAGGTAAGGGAAGAGCCACATTTTGAGCTCAAGATCCTTGGCGGCGGCCCCCATTCGCTTGCGGAGGATCAACTGCGAAGTGGCAATGACCAACCACACAAACAGCGCGATGGCACCTGAGGTGTTCACAAGGAACAGGAACACGGTGTCCGGGGCGATGTAGTTGGCTCCCACGGTGAGGAATCCCACCACCGTGGATGCAAGTACTGCCGCAGCCGGAACGCCGCGCTTGGAGATCTTCATCCAGGCCCGGGGTGCATCGCCGCGCTGCGAGAGCGAGAAGAGCATGCGGCTGGCGGTGTAGAGGCCCGAGTTCAGGCAGGAGAGCACCGAGGTGAGGACAACGATGTCCATGATGGTGCCGGCGCCCGGGATTCCGTAGAGCTCGATCACGGCGACGTAGGGGCTCTTGGCCACGGAAGCATCGTTCCAAGGCAGCAAGGTCACCACGATGGCAATGGAGCCGATGTAGAAGATCAGGATGCGCCACACGGTGGACTTCACTGCCTTCTTGACGGCGTCCACAGGGTTCTCGGATTCGCCGGCGGCGATGGTGGCGATTTCGGCGCCGAAGAAGGAGAAGACCACCACGAGGATGCCCGCCAGAACTGCACCTGGGCCGTTGGGCATGAAGCCGCCTTGATCCAGGAGGTTGACCACGCCGGGGGCGGAAACGCCCGGCATGAAGCCGAGGATGGCAACGATGCCCGCGAGCAGGAAGATGACGATTGCCGCCACTTTGATGGAAGCGAACCAGAATTCGAACTCACCATAGGACTTCACGGATCCCAGGTTGGTCAGGGTGAGGAGCACCATGAGAACGAGCGCCCAGATCCACTGATCCACACCGGGAACCCAGCGATGCATGATGGCGGCACCGGCCGTGGCTTCGATGCCAAGGACGATGATCCAGAACCAGGCGTAGAGCCAGCCGATGCTGAACCCGGCCCAACGGCCCAGCGCCTTGTCTGCATAGGTGGAGAAGGAACCTGTCTCAGGATTGGCCGCAGCCATCTCACCAAGCATGCGCATGACGAGGATGACCACGAGGCCGGCAGCAAGGTAGGCCACGAGGATGCCCGGGCCTGCCTGCTGGATGGCGGCCCCGGAGCCGACGAACAGCCCGGCTCCGATGACGCCGGCAATGGCGATCATGGAGAGGTGGCGTGGCTTCAGGGACTTGGAAAGCTGTTGGTCAGCGTGCATGGTTCTGCGCCGTCCTTTATTTTGGGGGTGGCCACAGTGGTGTGCCACGGGCCACATGACTACATCACGCTAGCCTGCTGCACGGGTGCCGATCCTATGCAACCGAACAGTTTGACCACGCGGAAACAGGGACAACGCACAAAATGTAACCAATGAAGCAATCAATGTTTCCTATAGAAAACTTTTGAAATACCCCTGAAATGACTGCTTGAGGCTTTACCTAGACCGTGGTCCGGAAGAACAACTCCGAAACGGCAGCCAAGCTCTTCGGATCCTCCACCCCGCACAGTTCCCTCGCGGAGTGCATGGACAGGAGCGGGATGCCCACGTCCACCGTCCTGATCCCCAGGCGGGTAGCAGTCAGTGGCCCGATGGTGGAACCACACGGAAGATCGTTGTTGGAAACGTACTCCTGATACGGAACACCGGACTCATCGCAGAGCCGGGCCCACAAAGCGGCTCCCGTGGCATCCGTCGCGTAGCGCTGGTTGGCATTGATTTTGAGCAGGGGACCGCCGTTCAACACCGGCCTGTTGGCGGGATCGTGCTTCTCCGCGTAGTTCGGATGGACAGCGTGGCCCGCGTCCGCAGAAACACAGAACGACGCCGCTATGGCCTGCCGCCTTTGGCTCACCGAAGCACCCAGGCCGTCGGAGATCCGCACCAGGATGTCCTCGAGGATGGGTCCGCAGGCGCCGGAGCGCGAATTGGAACCGATCTCCTCGTGGTCGAACGCCGCGAGGACAGCGATGGGGCCTGCCGCCGGAGCAGTGGATGCGTGCGCGATCAAAGCCACCAGGCCCGCGTGGGTGGAGGAAAGGTTGTCCAGTCGACCGGAGGCGAAGAACTCACTCTTGGCCCCGAACACCGCAGGTGCCTGCGTGTCCGCCACAACGACGTCGTAACCGCCGATGTCCGCGGCATCAACACTGGCGCCTTCAACACGATCGGCAAGCAATCCCAAAAGGTCCTCGCCGGCAGGATCGCCCTGGCCGAAGATGGGGTTCATGTGCTGCTGCTTGGACAGGTGGAGCCCGTTGTCATTGACGCCGCGGTCCAAGTGAATGGCAAGCTGTGGAAAACGAAGAAGCGGACCGGTGGCGGTCAGGTGCTGCGTGCCATCACGCAGGACCAATCGGCCGGCAAACTGCAATTCGCGGTCCAGCCAGGAGTTGAGCAACGGTCCGCCGTAGACTTCTACGCCCGCCTGCAGCCAGCCGAATTTTCCTGTGGTGGGCTTCGGTTTCAGCTTGAAGGACGGCGAATCGGTGTGTGCACCAAGAATGTTGAAACCAGTGGTGGGTCCGGCTTTTTCGGGCGTTACCCAAGCGATGAGTGCACCGTCACGGATCACGTAGAACTTACCGGCTCCGCCATCCCAAGGCTGAAGTTCATCCAATCCGGTGAAGCCAGCGGCGTCCAGGCGTCGTGCGGCCTCATGCACCGCGTGGAAGCTGGATGGTGACGCCGACACGTACGCACCGAGGTCCTTGATGTGGTCAATTGCTGCGGAGGCATTCGAAGGCATGCCCCCGAGTCTAGCCCCGCTCCAGTTGCCGGCACGGCTATACGGTGACGTTCAGCGCGGCCGTGTACCCGCCCGCTACCGAGCCGGACATAGTCGCCAACTGGTATATTCCGCCGTCGTCCCCAAACACGTTGTCCGAGGTCAGAGTGGTATTAGGGAAGTTTCGAGCACTGGATTCGTAACCGGTGGTGGCATAGACCTCCTTGCACGCAGGCTCAGTGAGTGCGATTTGCGAGACTGCCAGGACCTGCCCTGCCGCCGTCGTATTGCTCATGGATTCGAATACCTCAAAGTGAATATGAGGCCAACGGCCGCTGTATGCACCGGGGAAGATGGTGGTGAAGGTGAGTTGCCCGTTGGAGTCGGCTTCCTGCACGCCGCGGAGGTAGTTCTCGTCCTCAAGGCCCGAATCGTAAAGCGAGTATTTCCCGTCCTGGTCGCAATGCCAGGCGTACACGGCCGCGCCAGCCAAGGGGGCGCAACCATTGGAGTTGTCCAGAAGCGTCAGGGTAACCGTCAGCGGCACGCCTTCGGCTTTGGTGGTGGACGTGCCAAAGCTGGACCGGATATCGCGACGAACTACTCCCGAGGCCTCAAGCACGTTCGGACCATTGGAACCATCGCCCGGGTAGGGCCCCAGCGTCTCCTCCGGGATCTCCACCCCGCACTCGGCGAAGGCACGGGTCACGGTGCTCGTGGCCGACGCGGAAGGTGACGCGGCCGCCGTCGTGCTTGCCGTGGGGGCGGCAGTAGCGCTGGCAGTGCTCGACGGCGGGGCGCTGCTGCCTCCCGTACTTGGCGTACAAGCCGCCAAGGCTGCTGCGGTGCCTGCCCCGAAGAGGATCCCTAAGCTGCGACGCCGGCTCAAGAGAGTGGAGAGATCAAACTCAAGGCCGCGATCGTGGTTGGGGTGAGGAGTAGTCATGCATCCATGAAACGCGTCGCGCCTATGGGTTGTACATGGGGAAACTGTGCCGGGTCTGTGAAGGCTTTTTCATGGATGTGCGATTTATACATCTACATAACGCACACACCGCTCCAAAGGGATCTAGTCCCTCAGCTCCTGCGCCAGCGCTATCTTCAGTGTTTTTCGGGCGCGCGAGTAGCGGGTCCTTGACGCTGTTGCAGAGAGGCCCAAGAGCGCCCCTGCCTCAGCCACTCCGAAGCCATCCCAAACGATCAACATCACGAGTTCCCTGTCCTTCGTCCGCAGACGGGAAAGGGCCCCGACCATCCCATCATCCTGTTCGCGGTGTGCCTGCGGCTCATGCACCAGACCCTGACGCAGCTTTTCGGACAGCGCTCCCCGGCGGATTTTTCCCCGGCGGTAGTTTGCCAGCACACCTTTGGCGACGCCGAAACTCCAAGCACGGATCTCTGCGTCCCCCTCGGGCAGTCGGTCGCGCTGCCGCCACAGGACCATGAGTAACTCGGATACGCAGTCAGCTGCATCCTCGGTAGGGTCAACGCGGCGCACGAAGTAGGCCATGAGGACAGGAGTCAGCGCGCGGACACATTCCTCAAACCTGTCTTCCACGGTGCCTGGCATCGCAACACCCTCACGGGCAGGGGCCGGAGTCACTGCTGGAGACCTTTGATCATGTCCTGGCAGCCCAGAGTGCGGTGGTCCTCCCCCACGGTTTCAAAATCACCTGCTTCGGCAGCCGCAACGGACAAAGTCATGCGCTCCACCACGCCACCGCCGTCCGTGGCAATCGTGGCCGGCCAAGCGAGCGATTGCTTGAGGACTGAGACCGCGGTGGCCTGTCCTTGTTGATCCCCCGCGGAATGCCGGTCCAACCATTCTGCTTCCCATAAGCACCGGACCAGCCCCTCGTATCTGATGGTTGGGGCAATGTCCTGCGTGATGATGCCGCTGCCCTGATCGTTATCCCGATACATTTTCGCTTCCCTCAAGGCAGAAGCATCCTTGAGGCGCTCTTCGTCGTAGCCAGGAGGCAATGGCAACGAACCGTACTTGGTCTTGGCGAACCGGGCGTAGTCAGAAGCAAGCGGGTTGATCCACTCCGAATCCGGGATAGCCAGGTTCCTGGTGACGCCGTCTCCGGTTGATGCCGGAACGGGCGGCGGGTTTTCCACTTCTTCGCTCAGGAACCCCATGAACTGCGCTACTGCCGGGGAAGCCACCCCGACGGCGGCCACACCCACGGCTCCGGCTACCAACAGCGAAATCCATTGACGGCGATTTTCGGGCTTCCGCTGTCCGGTCTCTCCAGCCCGCAGTTCCCGCAGGGCGTTGTGGGCTGCCTGAGCCTCAAAGGCCCACTTGTTGGCCGGATCGGCCTGACGCAGCCGCGCGTCCAATTGCTCATCGTCCATCATTCCCCCAAAGTGTGCGTGCTGACACCCAGTACATGTCCGGACGGGCAGCAAACGTTGCAGGGCGCTTTGAAACGGGCGACTGAGCGTCAGTAATCCGGGTTGCTGGGCACCACGAGCCCGGTTTCGTAGGCGTAAACAACAACCTGCACCCGGTCACGCAACTGGAGCTTGCTCAGGATCCGGCGGACGTGGGTCTTGACTGTGGCCTCAGAGAGGAAGAACTTGTGGGCAATCTCAGCGTTGGAAAGGCCCTCGGCAATGGTGGTGAGTATTTCGGTTTCACGCGGTGTGAGTTCATCCAAAAGCGGGTCACGGTGCGGAATGGGCGAATGTCCGGGCACCACGCCGCCGCGGACATACGTTTCCAGCAGGCGTTGAGTGACGCGCGGTGCCACCACCGCATCGCCGCTGGCCACCAGGCGCACCGCGTGAACCAGTTCAGATGGTGCAACGTCCTTGAGCAGGAACGCAGATGCTCCGGCCTGCAAGCCGCTGAAGGCGTACTCATCAAGATCGAAGGTAGTGAGGATGATGACCCGCGCATCGGATCCTGAATCCGAGATGCGTCGCGTTGCCTCGATGCCGTCCATGCCTGGCATGCGCACGTCCATCAGTACAACGTCCGGCTGCAAAGCTTCTACCTGGCGGACGGCCTCAATCCCGTCCGAAGCCTCGCCCACAACGTGGAAGTCCTCTTCGCCTTCCAGAATGAGCCGGAAGCCCATACGCAGCAGCGGCTGATCGTCCACCAACAGCACGTTGATGATGTCTTCGGTCATGATTCCCCCTTTTCGCCGTTCCAGCGGAGCTCGGCGTGGACCGCCCAGCCTCCCCTTTTTCCCGGACCGGCAGTAACGATTCCAGCATAGATTCCGGCGCGTTCATTCATTCCAGCAATGCCTTGCCCGGTCCCCAGGCTGCCCACGGACTCGCTGCCGCCCTCACGGGTTCCACGGCCGTCGTCGAGCACGTCAATGGTGACCAAATCGCCGTCGCGAGCCACTTGAACGTCAACACGGCTGAGCGAGCGACCGTACCTCAATACGTTCGTCAGCGACTCCTGCACAATCCTGTAAACGGTGAGTTCAAAGGCCGGATCAGCCGGGAGGCCCGGGCCCGTATGGGCGTAGTGCAGCGGCAATCCAGCAGTCCGGAAACCGTCCAGGAGTTTCGCCAGGTTCTGCCCGGATTCAAGGGGTGTCAGCGGTGCCGGCCGCCCGGAATCGTCCCGGAGAACGCCGAGTACCCGGCGCATATCTGCCAGGGCTGCCCTTCCCGTGCGCGACAGTTCGCCGAGGACGTCCCCGGCCCGTTGCGGATCCTTCTTGACCACCACCGCGGCACCGTCCGAGAGACTGATCATCACCGTCAGCGAGTGCGCAACGACGTCGTGCATTTCGCGGGCGATCCTGTTGCGTTCAGTGACCTTGCCAAGCTGCGTTGTCCGCGCAGCCCACGCCGCGATCTCCGCTTCATGCTCCCTGCGCTGGCGCACCGAGATGCCGATGCCTGTGGCCAAAAGGTTGGAGAGCATGATGGTTACAGCTGTGGCGATGTTATTGATGAGGTGGAAGTTCTCCGGAACGTCCTGCAAGTTGTCCATCTGGCTGGGACTCGTCCACATGAACAAGTACAAAAGGCTCAACGGCAGGCTGGCCGCCGCGAACACCACCAGCGTGAGTGCGCGCCTCCGGAGCGATGCCACCGCGTACAGGGCGAACCAAAGCCCCGCGGAAACGTTCGATCCCCAAGGGTTCAGGATGGTGGCCGCTATTTCAAGAAGTGCGACGGCGAGAACCACCTGCAGAGGGAACCGGCGCCTGAAGAACAACGCCGTGGCGATCAAGAGCAGTATTGCCACCACGAGCCATTTGCCGTCGACGGCGGACGGAATAATGGTGGGCAGCGCCAACAGAACGTAACAAAGGATCACCACGGCATCCATGGCGCGCGGGCGCTTATAGAAGTAGCGCCGGATCCGGCCCCTGCGTCGCTGGGCGATTTCAGCGAAGGACGCATCGGCCGTGGTGGCCGATGCGTCCTTCATCTGTGGTGCTTCAGTCATGAATTGAGCCTAGACGGCAACCCGTCCTAGACGTCCCGCTTCTTGATGACCACCATGGCCGGAATGAGGAAGACCAGGACGTAGCCCAGGAAGATCAGGCCACCCTGCCACGGATCGATGATGCCATCAATGTGCCCGATAGAGAGGAATCGGCCACCTGCCTCGCTGGGAATGTACTGGGGCACGTACTTCCAGAAGTCCCCCGGCACCAAAGACAGGAAGCCCGAGGCAATGGACAACACGAAGAACAAAGCCACCAGAACGGTGACGCCGCCCGCGGAATTGCGGAGCAGTGTGCCCAATGACAGACCGATCAGGGCCACACCGGCCACATACAGTCCACCGGTGAAGATGCTGTACATCACGCCATCGGTTGACCAATCAAGATCCATGTCCAGGCCCTGGAATACGGGCATGGCGATCAGGAAGGTGATCACCGCTGCGATGGTGGTGATCACGTAGGAAATGACCACCAGAAGCAAGGCCTTCGCTGCGAAAGCCGGAATGCGCTTGGGAACGGCGTTCATGGTGGAACGGATCATGCCCGTGGCGTACTCGGAAGAGATAAAGAGGACGGCCAGGGAGCCCAGCACCAGAGTGCCGATCTGGATTCCGGCGTTGGGGAGGTTGTACAGGTCAAAACCTGAGCCCGGGGGGAAGGACTGAGTCAACATCTCCGGGGTCACAGGCTGGCCCGCATCTTTGGCCTGCTGGATCATCTGGTCCAGGAAGGTGAAGCGGATCAGGACGGCAAGGGCGCCAACGCCAACCGTGGCCACCAAAGTGACTGCGAGCAGGATCACCGTCGATGTCAGCGAACGAAGCTTAATCCATTCGGACTTGAGAATTCCGCCGAAGGTCACGCCCCGGACGCCGGCCGATGCATGGGCAGGTGAATTGGTGCGGTTTTCAGTCATGGTGCTCATCGTCCTTACTTTCCTTCCGGTGCAGCGGCGACGGGCTCGCCAGTCATGTGCGAGTGGTACTCCACCTCGTCTTTGGTGAGGCTGAAGTAAGCATCTTCAAGCGATGAAACCTGCGGCGTGAGCTCGTAGACCAACACGTTGTTGTCCAGCGCAACCTGCGCGATTTCCCTCGGCTGCAAGCCGACCACTTCGAGCGTTTCGGTTTGGCTCTGATCCACCCGGACGCCTTCACCCACGAGCAACGCCGACAATTGGCTGGCAGCTGACGTACGAACCAGGGTCTTCGCCTGCTGGGCGCCGGCGATGATGTCCTGCACAGGTGCATCAGCAATGATCTTGCCGCGGCCGATGACGATCAAGTGGTCCGCTGTCTGCGCCATCTCACTCATGAGGTGCGAGGAGAGAAAAACAGTCTTGCCCTGCGTGGCAAGGTACTTGACCAGGTTGCGTACCCAAAGCACACCTTCAGGGTCCAAGCCGTTGACGGGCTCGTCGAGAATGAGGGTTTGGGGGTCTCCCAGCAGTGCTGCGGCAATACCGAGCCGCTGCCCCATACCCAGCGAGAAGCCTCCCGCTTTCTTCTTGGCGACGGCACCGAGTCCGGTCATCTCGATGACCTCGTGGACTCGGGACGTGGGAATGCTGTGCGTTGCGGCCATGGCCAGCAAGTGGTTGTAGGCGCTGCGGCTGGTGTGAACAGCCTTGGCATCCAACAGAGCACCAACCTGGTGCAGCGGAGCCTTATGCTGCGCGTAGTGCAGGCCGTTGACCGTGACATCACCTGCTGTTGGACGGTCCAGCCCCATGATCATGCGCATCGTGGTTGACTTACCGGCACCGTTCGGGCCCAGGAAGCCCGTCACCCGTCCGGCCTGGACAGTGAAACTGACGCCGCCTACGGCGGTCTTCTCGCCGTAGACCTTGGTCAGGCCTTTTGCTTCGATCATGGAAGCGTTCCCTCCTCGGAGCACATGTGCGTGCAAGTGAGTTTTGAATGTACCTACAACGCTACTCACGGAGGGGCAGTAAATCGCCTGTCTCAGGGATGATTCAGGGTTCAGTCAGGGTAGTCCTCGCGGATGATGGCGCGGCCCTTTAGGCCACCGGCAACGGCGAGTACACGGTGAGTTCGCGCGCTTTTATGCTGAAGGTGGCGCTACGGACGCCGGGCTTCGGCTCCCCGTCGACCGCCAGGACCAGTGGCTGCCCGATCGCTTCCACCGTGATCTCCGTAGCCTCCGTCAGGTGTGTGACCTTGGAGGCCGCCACGGTGCCGGTCACCACAGCCCACAGCAGACGCGCACGGGCGAACGGCTCATCCGCTGTGATCATGCGGACGTCCAGCACACCGTCGTCCAGCACCGGCCTGCGAAGCGGCGCATGGTCACGGGGGTAGTAGCGGCCGCGTCCCAGGTACAGGATCCAGAGTTTGTGTTTCACACCGTCCACTGTGAGTGTGGTGGGCGAGTTCACGCCGAAGGTGCGCAGGGAGGCAACAAGCCCGGCGAGTGGTTTGCCGAGTGCCGGTTGCAGTCGCTCCCGCCTGCGGACCAGATTGGGATACACGCCAACGCTGGCGGTGTTCAGCATGGCCAGTTCACTTGTCTCCGGTATGTCCGGCAGGCCTCGCTGCACCACCACGTGCCCCAGATCAACGGACGCTGCGTGTCCTTTGGTCACAGCATCCAAAGCATCGTCGATTGAACTGGTGCCGAGGTCCCTCGCAAAGTGGTTAAGGGTTCCGCCTGGAAGGACAAGAAGCGGCAGTGAATGCTCGACGGCGGTAGCCGCCGCGGTGCCAACCGTCCCGTCACCGCCCCACACCCCCAGGGCAACGGTCCCGGCATTGGTTGCCGCGGCTTCAATTTCTGCGGCAATGTCCTCGCCCTCGGCAATTTCCCGAATATACGCCTTTGGGAATATTTTCCTCAGTAATTCCCCTGTTTCCGGAGTGTAGGAACCACCCATGACGTTGACGGCGATACTCAACCCCTCGCCGTCGTGGATCTCCGGCGCTTCCGCTGGCGTACGGTGCGGAGTGGGCTCGGGAGGCCGCGCTGGCCACCACTTGCGAGTTACCAGCGCGGCGCCAGCGCCGAGAGCCGAACCCAGCACCACGTCGGAGGGCCAGTGAGCTCCGGTGTGCACGCGGGAATAGGCAACTCCCACGGCAATCGGAGCCAAGGCAATTCCAATCGCGGGGGATACGACTCCGGCGCCCACGGCGAAAGCAACGGCCGAGGCGGAGTGGCCGGACGGCATGGAGGAACTGGTGGGCTGTGGATTCACAAAGCGGAACAGCGGGAGGTGTTCCGGGCGCGGGCGGTTCCGGGGGAGTGCCCTCTTGAAGATGACATTGGTGACACCCGAGGCAACACCCAAGGCGAGCACTCCGTGCAGCGCCGCCCTCCGTGGATTACCGGGGAAGGCAGCCATGACTCCGGCGATGCCGAACCACAGTTTCCCCTTGGTGGCCGCAGCGGAGAGTCTTCGGAAAAAGACATCGTGATCGCCCTGGGGTTGCCGGGACACTGCCCGCACCAGGAAATGGTCCAATCTCGCAACCCGTTTGGGGCCTTTGCCCAAGAAGCCTCGCATCACATCACACTAGCGCCTGACGGTGACGCTCATCTGCCGTGGCTACGATGAATGGATGATTCGAGTACTCCGCCCGCGTCCACGTCCTGGCTGGCAGCTGGTCACACCCGGGGTATTCCTGCTCTGTGCCTTCGCCGTTCCGGGGGTGCTGATCATGGCGGGGCAAGGCGAGCCGGCTTTCAACCGGGTGGACACCGGCTGGCAGTCCTACGTCTTCAGCCTGCACTCCCCATTCTGGGATGGCGTGAACGTTGTCCTTAACTGGGCTGGGTATGCCGGGATGCTCTTCTTCCACGTGGTGCTCGCGATTTCGCTCCTCGTATGGCAGCGACCCATGGCAGCCCTCTTCGCGGCTGCAAGTGGCATTTCGGTGCTCGCTCTGACGCAACTGGCAAAAGCCGTGGTGGGGAGGGACAGGCCTGAAGGGGCTAAAGTGCTGACCGATACCGGCTCATACCCTTCAGGGCATGTATCTGCCACCACTGCATTCCTGCTGGTACTGGCAGTGCTGATCGGGCGCTGGTGGATGGCATTCATAACCGTCATTGGCGTGGTCTCCATGATGATCAGCCGCACTTATCTCTCTGCCCACTGGTTCAGTGACGTTTTGGGCGGCGCGTGTCTTGCCGCTGGCATCGTCCTTCTGATGTGGTGGCGTTTCCGCGACATATGCATCAAAGAGAATGAGCTAGCTGACGGCCGGACTATTTGGGCGGCAAAGGCTTCGCAACGCCGGCAAGCAGCAGGGCAAGCAAAATAGGCGCCCCGATGGCCAGCAAGGCCAGGTGGATTCCTGTGTGGTCGCCGAGGTAGCCCAGGAGCGGCGGTCCAGCGAGGAACGCGATGTAGCCGATGGTGGAAACCACGGAAACACGGGCCGCGGCATGCTTGGGGTCGTCCGCCGCGGCTGACATGCCCATGGGGAATGCCAGGGCCGCGCCCACGCCCCACAGCGCCGCGCCGATCCCCGCCAGGACTACGTTTCCGGCAAAGACGAACAATGCCAGGCCGGCTGCGGCCGCTGCCATACTGGCCCTCAGCACTGCGACTCGGCCGAACCTATCAATCGCCTTCCCGCCCAGGAACCTCATGATGGTCATGGCCAGGACAAAAAGGGCGAACAGCAAGGCACCCGTGGATTCCGAGGCGCCCAGGCCATCAACGGCGGCCTTGGCGATCCAGTCGTTGCCAGCGCCTTCAGTAAGGGTTGCACCCAGGACCACGACGCCGATGAGCAGCGTCCTGCCATCCCGCCAAGCTGTGGGACCCTTCTCAGCCGCCACGCCGCCGTCGTGAATTTCTTCTATCTGGTGCGGCAGGAAGTACTTGGGAACAGTCAGCGCCAAGACGACAGCAATGGCTGCGATAACCAACAAGTGCTCCGGCAACCCCACACCCAGTTGGGAGAGGCCGGCGCCGATCAGCGCGCCCAGGAACGCGCCGCCACTGAAGGCGGCATGGAACTGCGGCATGATGGTGCGCTTGAGCCGGTGCTCAACATCCGCGCCCTCGATGTTCTGTGCGACATCCCATAGGCCGATTCCGATGCCGAAGAAGAACAGGGCAATGGCCGTGGCCGGAACCGAGGCAGCCATGAGCGAGAAGGCAATGGCTGCTCCCGCGGCACCCGCCACGATGCCGGCAAGGCGGACCGTGTTGGCTGTACCGATCCGGCCCACAACCCAGCCTGCCGACGGCAGTGCCAGCAACGACCCGACGGCGGTGCAGAGCAACAGGGTGCCCATCTGCCCGGACGTCAGGCTGAGAGCTTCAGTGACGGCCGGGATGCGCGCAGCCCAGCTGGCGAAGACCAAGCCGTTCATGCCGAAGATCAGGAACGTCGCCACCGCTGCGGCGTTGACGCTCTTGGTGCTTTTGGTGCTGGTGGTCATGCAATCACAACTTCCACGGAGAGTTTGTTGAGCCGGGCGAGGTCTTCTGGCGATGGTTCAAGGTCTGTCACGATCACGTCAACTGAGTCCATGGCTGCCACCAAGGCCACCGCGCTGGCATTCCATTTGCTCCCAGCGGAGGCCACTATCACCCGCGCCGCGGATTCCAGGCCGGCGCGTTTCACGGCCGCATCATCAAGATCGTGGGCCAGCAGGCCGTCCTTGAGGTTGAGCGCGCAGGGAGTTACGACGGCGGTGTCGAACCTCAGCGAGCGAATGTTGGCTTCGGTCATGGGTCCCCTGAACGACTGTTCCCCGGGGATGAGGCGGCCTCCCGGGAGGATGAGCTCCGGAGCGCGGCCATCCTTGGTGCGAGTCAGTGATTCGACGCCGTGCAGTGACATGGGCATCACAGTGATTTCACGGTTGCTCAAGCGGCGTGCAACCTCCGTTGCCGTGGATCCGCTGTCCAGCCACACGTACTCCCGGTCCCTGATGAGCTGGTCTACAGCCCCCGCGATCCTGACCTTAACGTCCTGATCTTCCAATTCGCGCTGCCCGTAGCCTGGGTTATCTCCGCGTGCCAGCAAGCTGCGGGCGCCGCCGTGGACGCGCTTCAGCACACCGTTGGCGGCGAGGATTTCCAGATCGCGTCTGACGGTTGCGCCAGAGGCTCCTGTGGCGTGGACGAGTTCCTCAACGGTGGCTTCTTCGCGTGTGCGCAGCAGCTCTCCTATGAGCCGGTGGCGGTCAGCAGTTCCCATGGTTCAACCCTAGCAAGGTGTGCTCAATTAATCACATAGTGTGATCATTTGCGCACCATCCCTCTCTCACATCCCATGGGTTAAAGCGAAACGCTCTCGCAGCAAGTGCGAGAGCGTCAGCCAAAAGGGGCGGTTATGTGAGAGAGCGTTTGGGGTTAGCGGGCCCGCTCCACGCGCTTCTCGTCCCACACAGGTTCTTCAGACTCGTAGACCTTGCCGTCAGAACCAAAAATGAGGAAGCGGTCAAAGGACTTGGCGAACCAACGGTCGTGCGTGACCGCAAGGACGGTGCCTTCGAAAGAGTCGATGGCACGCTCCAATGCCTCGCCCGAGTGAAGGTCCAGGTTGTCCGTGGGCTCGTCCAGCAACAAGAGGGTAGCGCCGGACAGCTGCAGGAGCAGGATTTGGAAACGTGCCTGTTGGCCACCGGACAACGACTCGTACTTCTGCTCGGACTGACCGGCCAGGCCATAGGAATCAAGGGCACCGGCTGCGGCCTCACGGGCGAGCCCGGACCGGTGTTCGTCGCCTCGATGCAGGATCTCCAGCAGGGTTCGGCCCAGGAGGTCGGGACGGACGTGGGTCTGTGCGAAGAACCCGGGCCGGATGCGGGCGCCCAGTTTCACAGTCCCTTCGTGCGGTACTTCCGCAATCACGACGTCGGACACCGGTAGGTGCTCCCGCTCCGGATCGGTGCCACCGGTGGCCAGCAGGCGCAGGAAGTGGCTCTTCCCTGAACCGTTGGAACCCAGTACGCCAACACGGTCGCCGAACCAGATCTCCGTAGAGAAAGGCTTCATAAGCCCTGTCAGTTCAAGCTTTTGGGCCACGACAGCCCGCTTGGCGGTACGACCACCCTTGAGCCGCATCTTGACGTTCTGCTCGATCGGCAGTGCCTCAGGCGGACCAGCTTCCAGGAACTTGGCAAGGCGGGTCTGCGCTGCCTGGTACCTGTTGGCCATGTCGGAGCGGAACGCGGCCTTGTTCTTGTACATATTGACGAGTTCCTTGAGCTTGATGTGCTCCTCGTCCCAGCGTTTCCGGAGTTCCTCAAAACGGGCGTTGCGGTCGGCACGCGCCTCGACATATGTTCCGAAGCCGCCACCGTGGATCCATGCTGAAGCGCCATTGATGCCGGGCTCGAGTGTGACGATACGGCTGGCCGCGTTGTTGAGCAGCTCGCGGTCGTGGCTGATGAACAGCACGGTCTTTTTGGACTCGTTGAGCTTGCTTTCCAGCCAGCGCTTGCCGGGAACGTCCAAATAGTTGTCCGGTTCGTCGAGGAGGAGGAGCTCGTCCGGGCCGGCGAACAGGGCTTCCAGGACCAGGCGCTTCTGCTCTCCACCGGACAGGGTGGAGGCGCGGCGGAACTGCGCTTTATCGAATGAGATCCCCAAGGCTGCCATGCAGACCTCGTCCCAGACGGTCTCAAGGTCGTAGCCACCGGCGTCTCCCCAGTCCACGATCGCCTGCGCGTACTTCATCTGGGTGGGTTCGTCGTCGTGCTCCATCATGGCCAGCTCGGTTTCTTCCACCGCCTTGGCAGCTGCTGCGAGGCCTGCCTGGGCCGTGGACACCAGAAGATCGCGGACCGTGGACTCATCGCGGACCTGACCCACGAATTGCCGCATGATGCCCATGTTTCCCGAGCGGCCAACAACACCCTCATCCGGCGTGAGGTCACCTGAGATGATCTTGAACAGCGTGGTTTTGCCCGTTCCGTTGGGCCCGATCAGCGCCGTCTTGGTGCCATCGGGGACCTTGAAGGTCACGCCGTTGAGCAGCTGGGTGCCGTCGGAGAGGAAGTAGTCGATGCCGGAAACGTCAATATGGGCCACGTTTCAATCCTCCCATGGCGGTGGATTGGACCTCGACGGGGGGGGTGTCAGGCGGACCGCGTCGGTGTTAGCCACCCGCGGTGAGGAACGTCTTCAGCAGCGGCCCACTGACCGTTGCACCCAGGCCGCCTTCTTCCACGAACACGGCAACAGCCAGATCCCCATGCGTTGCGACGATCCAGGCGTGGGTCTTGGGCGGATTGTCATTGCCGAATTCCGCGGTGCCGGTCTTGGCCCCAACCGGTGTACCCGGGACTTCGGCCAGGAAGCCTGCGTGGCCTGACGTCACTACGGCCCGCATCATGTCAGCCAGGGATGCAGCCTCTTCCCTGGTGATGGGCTTGGTGGACGCCGGTGAGGCGGGCAGCGCTGAGGCAGTAGCGGACGACGGCGACGCGCTGCCACTTTCGGTGGGCGTGGCACCGGCGCTGGGGTTCTGAGTGGCCTCGGAGCCCTGCGCGGCATCAGCGTTCAGCACGAGCTGCGGAGAAACCGGTGCGCCGTTGGCGACGGAAGCTGCCATGACCGCGGCCGAGAGCGGGGAAAAGAGCACCTTGCCCTGGCCGATCATGGAAGCAGCGTGCTCGGTACCTTCGGCAGCGCCGGGAACAGAACCCAAAAACGCGTCTGCGCCCAGTTTGGGAGCTTCAACCGCCACGCCCAGAGCCTGCGCCGCGGATTCGAGTTGGTCCTGGCTGACGGCATCCCGGGCGTTGATGAAGGCCGTGTTGCAGGAGTGCGCAAAAGCGTCGCGGAGGGCCACCGCGCCAAGGGAGCTTTCCGGATAACCTTCGGCGTTCTTGAACGTGCGGCCGTCCACCGTCAGCGTTGAGGGGCACTCAACCTTCGAGTCCGGGTTTGCGCCGTTGCGGAACATTGCCAGTGAATCAACAATCTTGAACGTGGAACCCGGAGCGTACTGACCAAGCAAGGCGGTGTTGTAACCGTTGCTGCCCGGTCCGGAGGCTGCAGCAAGGACGGCCCCGGTGGACGGTTTGAGGGCAACAATGGCTGACGCCGGTCCAACACCGGCCAAGGTCTCTTCCGCCAGCTGCTGGAGCTTCAGGTCCAGCGTGGTTTTGAGCGTAGTGCCAGGGGACGGGAGGGAAGAGAAGAACACTTTGGTGCCGGGGGTCTCGCCTTCGGACTTCACCTCGGGGGTGGCAAGAACTTCCACACCGTCTTTACCGCGCAGCAACGAGTCGTATTTCTGCTGCAGACCGCCAGTACCCGTGGTGTCACCAGCGCGGAGCGCACCGTTGGAGTTTTCAATCTGTTCAGCACTGGCTTGGCCAACGCTGCCGAGCAATGCCCGCGCGAAAGTCCGGGTGGGAGCCAAAGCCATGGAGTCCAGGATGCTCGATCCGCCGGGAATGGCCTCGATTTTCGCTTCAGTGATGTCCGCCGTGTAGGCGCGCAGCACAAGGCCCTCCACAAAAGCCTGCGGACCTGAGGCAGCAACCTGCTTGGCGTACTCTTCAGGGTCAAGCCCGAGCAGAGCCGCCATGGCTCGCGCAGAAGTGTCGGCTTGCTCTGCCGGAACCTTGGTCTTATCGATGCCCACCCGGAAGACGGGACGGTCCTCAACAATGGGAGCATCTCCGGCACCCAGGATCTGGCCGCGTTGGGCGGGAACGGTTTTGACGGACAAGTTTTCACCCTCGGAGAGTTCCGGTGCAAGGAGTGCAGGGGTCCATTGGACAGCCCACTTGTCGCCGACCTTCTTCAGCGTGGCTTCGGAGCTGTACTCCCACTTGGCCGAGCCGATGTTCCAACTGTAGTTAAGGGGGAAAGTTGCGGTGTCGCCGTCGAGCTTGACGTCGCCTGACACTACTGACGGCTTGGCGTCGAGTCCCTCGAAGACGGCTTTGAGTTGATCATTGGCCGCGGCCGCGTCCTTACCCTCAACGGCGAGCTGGCCGACGTCGAGCGCCGCCAGCGAGGAGGCGAGCTGCTTGGCTGCTCCTTCCGCACCGGCGCGGCCGTCATCACAGGCGGTTAGCGAGCCGGCCATCACGAGCGTTACGAGACCAAGGACAAGACGATGTTTTTGCAATTTCCCCATTTGCGACATTATGCCCGGTTCCCCTGACAGTTTCTTGTCCCGGCCAGCAGACGGACAGCCGCCGCCCGCCACCCCGGATGGAGTTGCGAGCGGCGGCGGTCTGCGCATCAGGCTACGGAGCGCACGTGAACTGGGCATCACCCCAAACGCCATGTGCACCGTTGATGGATCCGGAGGGGTCCACCACCAATTCCACATATGCCGCACCAGTGAGGTCAACGGATACGGACTCAGGGGCAAATCCCGGTGTGTACGTCCGCGATTGGTACTTGTTCACTCCGTCGGCGTTGACCTTGAAGATGATGTTGCCGCCAAAGCCACTCTCGAGGCCCACCTGCGAGGTGAAAGAGGTGCACTTTCCTCCCAGGTAATAGGTGATCTTTGAGGCAGCGTGAACGCCCAGGCCCTTGCTGAACACAGGCTGCTGACCCGTCACGGGATCCGTGTAGTTGACGGCCAGCGGCTTGTCCGGGGACGACGCGGAGTCCTTGTTGGCCACGTTCTTGCCGATCACGCCGTAGCCGTTCAAAGCCTGGACCCACGGTGTTTCGGAGGCGTACACCGTTCCAAGCGGGACGTTCGGCAACGGCTGCGATGTCACCTTCCAGTCGAAGAACTTCACGCGGGTGTCAGTGGGCAGGGTGACGGACGCCAACTCTTTGGTGGGGTTGAGCCGGACCGTGTTGGAGAAGGCCTGGTACTTGTATTGCGTGTACTCCGGCGACGGTCCGTTGGCGTTGTTGCGGCCTTGTTCCGAGACCGCAAGCACGGCGCCG
Organism: Paenarthrobacter sp. NPDC091711; assembly: GCF_044756605.1. Taxonomy (NCBI): domain Bacteria; kingdom Bacillati; phylum Actinomycetota; class Actinomycetes; order Micrococcales; family Micrococcaceae; genus Paenarthrobacter; species Paenarthrobacter sp. NPDC091711. Next base: position 17,946 of record NZ_JBIVTF010000003.1, on the reverse strand, counting down.
TTCAGGACCGAGGGCTGCAACCAGTTCGGGAAGAAGATGGATTGCTGCTCGGTGGTCCCGTCCGCGTACGTCAGCGTCAACACCGGGCTGGTTCCGTTGCCCACGGCGGCCGATCCGAGCACTGCCAGGTGCGTGCCCTTGCCTTGGACGGCGATGGTCTGAGCGGAGAGTGCCACGGAGTTGGGAACGTCCGGGCCAACGGCAGGCCACGTGTAGTCAACCTGTGTGGGCTTTCCGGCGTCCACGGTCACTGTGCTGCCCGGCCGGACACCGCCTGCCGGTACCGTAGCGGCCGCCAGCTGTTCGGCAGCGAAGGTGGCCCCTCCGCCGTCGAAGTTTCCAAGTGCCTTGCCGGCCACGGTGGTGATGGAGACGGTGTTGTACGCGGCTGCCAAGGAACCGTAGGCGACATAGATCTGGTTGCCGCCGGTTACGGACTGGCTGGATCCGGATGAAGCGTACGACGCCGATACCCGCACGGTCTGTTGGCCCGCCTTCGCGCTGGTCCCCGGCTTGATAACGAACGTGGCGGTTGCAGTAGCGCCACCTTCAACCTTGGCCGCGGCTGCGCCGGAGGAAGAGACCACAGTCCAGCCCTCAGGGAGCACCGGAGTCAGCACCACGTTGCTCTTTGCCTTGGTTCCAGTGTTCACGAAGGCCGCGGTGACGGTTGTGTCCTGGTCCTGGAAGACCTGCTGACCGGTGGTTACACGAACCTCGGCTGCGGTGTCCTCCTGGCTCTTGCCGCCCAGCGGACCGGCCTGCTGAAGCTGGACTGTGGCGGACTGGTTGGAAGCGATGGACCCTGTCTTCACCCAGATGGTGCCGTTGTTGGCCTCATCGAAGTACCAGCCGGTTGCTGCTGCGGCGTAGGCGGCCTGGGTGGAGTGCTGGGCGAGCTTGCTGCCGCCCATCTTGATGTCCTTGGGTGCTGCGCCGGCGTGGACTTTCAGCTCGTAGGGACGGGCTGCAGCCTTGCCTGTGTACTCGCCCTTCCGTTCGCCGATGGAGACCTTGACGCTGCTGTTGCCCTTGCCCGGAGCATCCACTGCGAACACCTGGCTGGACGATTTTCCGTCCTTGAATTCGCGGGTGACTTTGTCATCCTCGTACAGCGTGAAGGTGTCCTGGCCCTGGGCGTAAACGTCCAAAGTGATCATGGAATCTTCGGGAACCAAGGACGCGTTGCGCGCCACGACGCCTTGCGGGATCACCGCTCCGGCACGGACGAACACCGGCAGCTTGTCCAGCGGTGCGTTGTAGCCGTTCAGGATCTGGCCGCCCTGGTAGAGCTTGCCGGTCCAGTAATCCACCCATTGGTGTCCTGCCGGGAGGAAGATGCCGTTGCGGACATCGGTCTGGGTAAAGACGGGTGCCACCAGGAAGTCGGAGCCCAACATGAACTGGTTGTTCGCCTCGGCACCATAAGACCACTGCTGCTCGGGGAACTCGAGGGCCATGGAGCGCATCATCGAAACGCCTGTAGCCGACGACTCCTGGGCCAGCGTGTAGATGAAGGGCATGAGCTGCTGGCGGAGCTGGAGGTACTGACGGTTGATGGCCGTGGCTTCATCACCATAGAGCCACGGACGTTTGTCAGTGGCTGCCCAGCCGGACATGGAGTACAGCGCCGGAGCGAAGGCCTTCCACTGGAGATCGCGGACGTAGGACTCTGCCGAACCACCGAAGATGCCGTCAACGTCGCCCGTGGTGAACGCCAAACCTGAGTTGCCGGCGCCGGTGAGGGCCGAGACCTGCCAGCGGACGGCGTCGAGGTTTCCTGAATGGTCACCCGTCCACTGCATGCCGCAGCGCTGGGAGCCGGCCCAACCTTCCACCATGAGCGAGGTGCCGCGGGCGTTGGAATACTGTTCAATGCCGCCGTGCGCTGCTTCGCAACCGGTGAGTGCTTGGCGGTAGCCCTGACCCACCCACGCGACGTCGAGCTTACGGAGCCGTACGCCGGCCTCGCCCACTTCGTACTCCTGGTTGGTCAGGGAACGCTGCGTCCACAGGCCAACTTTGAGGTCGGTTTCTTCCTCGATGTTGCTCACGGTTTCGGGGAGTTGCTGGTATTCGCAGCCGTAGCCGTCGTTGACCAGCATCCAGCCGGCAGGCATGTCGTTCTCCACGAACTTCCGTGCCGTCTTGATGGCGTCCGGGGTGCGCTGCTTGGCGCCATCGGGATCGCCGTATCCTGACGACGAATAGCCAGGATTGGAGCGGTTGTAGCAGTCAGCATCGCCGTACTCCAGGGCGTACACCGGGGGCATCATGGGCTTGCCGGTCAACGTGGTGTAGGCGCCGAGCGACTGCTTGTAGTCACCCACGAAGTAGTAGGCGTCGAAGCGCTTTTCCTCATGCGTGGTGGTGGGCTGGCCGCCGAAGTTGTAGGAGCCGCGGGCAAACGTGTCGCGAAGGACGCCGTAGCCCTTGGAGGACATGTAGTAGGGCACGGCGTTGGGGTAGCCGTCGTCGTCCCAGTCGAAGTTCTTGGCGATGTTGATCAGGGCGCCGGTGTGCACGGAGCGGCCGTTTTGCATGCCGCCGCCGATGAACTGCTCCCCATCCTGCTGTGCGAGATGCTGCGTAGCTGAGTTGGCACCGAAGGTGATGGGCGCTGATTCCTCCAGAACCACCGAGCCGTCAGCCCTGAGAACGCGCAGCTGAGTGGTGGCCTTGTTGATCTCGACGCTGATTTTGGCGGTCTTCAAAACCAGCCAGTCGCCGTCGTTCACGGTTGGGGTGGCGCCGGCGAACTTATCCTTGCCCACCACGATGTTGGCGGTCCTGGCAGGGTCGCCTTGGTCCGTATTAGCGGGATCAGTGAAGTTTCCGCTGGGGTCGGCTTCCAAGCGGAAGTTGCCGTCGTCCAGGAACGTGACGCGGATGGCGCCCTTCTCCGCAGAAAGGTTGACGACGTTGCCGGACTGGGTAAACCCGGTCACCGCTCCGAGAGGTACTCCGGCAGCATCGACGGGGACTTCGGGGGTGACTGCTTTGATGGCGGCGGGGTCGCCCGGAGCGGCATTGGCAGCCGAGTAGCTGAGGGCGGGGATGGTTCCTGCGAGGAGCAGCGAGGCCAAGCCGAGGGAGGCGGCCTTCCTGACTAGCTTTTTGGTGCGTCCGGGGCTGTTGGGGACAGCGCCGGATAAGCCCAATGTGGGTGCGGACATGTGAGGCCAACTTTCGACGAGTGACTTTTTGTGATCTAACTCATAGCGAAACGTGCACTAATCGTCACTGCAAAAAGGCAAAAGGTCAACCGTTTAACCAGAATTCCTTACCCAACTGAGTAGCAGTTCACGTCGTTCTGAGCGCTCAAAACGACGTGAACTGCTACTCAGTTGGGTGAACTTAGCGCCCTCGGATAATCCTGCGCTGCGTCGCCACGGCGATGGCAGCAGTACGGTTGTCCACGCCGAGCTTGGAGTAGATGTGCACCAAGTGGGTCTTCACCGTGGCCTCGGAAATGAAGAGTTGCTTGGCCATGGCACGGTTGCTCATACCCGTGGCCAGGAGCTCCAAAAGTTGGACTTCCCTGGCGCTCAAAGCCGGCGAAGGATTGCGGATGCGGCCCATGAGCCGCGCCGCAACCTCGGGTGCCAACGCGGTTTGCCCGGCCGCCGCGGATAACACGGCCTGCCGGATCTGCTCCGGCGGGGCGTCCTTCAACATGTAGCCGCTCGCACCGGCCTCCACTGCGGCGAGGATGTCGGCGTCGGTGTCGTAAGTGGTCAGGATCAGGACGGGCGGCGGGGGAGTCCCGGCCTCGCCCGCCTTGATCTTCTCCGTGGCCGTTACGCCGTCCATGCCGCTGCCCATCTGCAGGTCCATGAGCACCAGGTCCACCGGCTCACCCAGGGTGTGCAGCTTGCTGAGCTTGAGCAGCGCGTCATCACCATCAGCCGCCTCGGCAACCACGGTCACCCCCGGGAAATCGGCGAGCATTGCCCTCAGTCCCGCTCGAACCACCGGATGGTCATCCACCAGCAATACTCGAATATCACTCACGCAGCACCCTCATCCGCCGGCAACGGTACCCGGATCGCAACCACTGTCCCCTCACCAGGCGCCGACTCGATCTCCAGGCTGCCGTTCAGTGCGGCCAGCCGCTCACGCAAACTCTGAAACCCGACGCCGGTTCCGTCGCCACGCGCTGTGCCGGCCGCCGTCGACGGCTCGAATCCTATGCCGTCGTCAAAAACGTCCAAGGTCACTTCCCCTCCAAGGAAGGACAGGGTCACGACGGCGGTGCTCGCGCGGGCGTGCGCCCATACGTTAGCGAGGGAAGCCTGTGCGGCCCGGAGCAGGGTGGTTTGGTAGGTGTTCGGCAGCTCAACGGGCGTACCCACCAGCTCGAAGCGGCAGCGCAGCGCAGACCCCCTCGCGGCAGCCTCCGTCTCCGTCTTCGCGCAGAGCCGGCGGAGTGTGTCCACGAGCCCGGACTCCTCAAGATCCGGCGAGCGAAGGCCGCGAACAAAGCTTCGGGCCTCGGCAAGATTGGCTGACGCCGTGTCCTGAACCGTCCGTAACCGTTCTTTTGCTGCGGTGGTATCGCCGTGGTCCAAGGCTTTCTCCGCGGACCTGCCCATCAGGATGATGCTGGAGAAGCCCTGTGCAAGGGTGTCGTGGATTTCCCTGGCGAGCCGTTCGCGCTCAGCCAGCGTTCCGGCGTCGTGCTGGGTTTGTGCGAGTTCGGCACGTGTCCTGCGAAGCTCGTCAGCAACAGCGCGCTGGTTCTCGGCTTCGAGGAACAGTGCACGGTAGGCCAGGCCGGTGACCACCGCGAAGATTGCCCCGAACGCCGGTCCAAGGACCATCGCAAGCTGCAGGCCGCCGTCGGACGATCCTCGGCTGTGGAACCACAACGTACCCACCAGAAGGGCGGTGCTTACGGCGATCGCGGGCAAGGCGAGGCCGCGGGGGAGCAAATGAAGCTGCAGGAAGAACAAGGGAAAGGCCACCCATGCGAAGTCGCTGCTGACCAGGAGGAGCAGCAGCCACAGGAGCATCACCGCACCCAGCCACCAGCGCGCGTAAGGCGTCGGATTGAACCGAGTGGGAACAGTCGCGTGGCGTTTCTCCAGGAGAGTCCCGCCGAGGTAGACCATCGCAAGCACGGCCGATAGCCCCAGACCGGCGGACACGGCCACAGCCGACGGCGCACCGCTGGTTCCCATTCCCGTCATCAACCGGACCACGGCCACCAGCAACAGAACCGCGAAACCTACATGCAGGCTCACGCGCAGCACGCGGAGGATTGTGGCTGCGCCAGCGGGAGACTGCATGCTTCACAGCGTATCCCCGGCGTGCAGTAAACCGCCCCGAATTCGGCCCTGTGCGGCCTGAATCAACCATTCGGATGATCGCTGGCTCAACCCCACGATGCCAGTCAATCCATCCGGCTCCCGATGCCCCTCAGGCCTATCGCCGGAAGAGTTGATATAGCCGGGATCAAGCCCGCATTGAATCGAAGGAATCCGATGTTTCTTGCCATCCGCGACATCCGTTTCGCGAAGGACCGCTTTGCGCTCATGGGCAGCGTGGTCGCCCTGATCACCTTGCTGCTGGTTATGCTGTCCGGGCTGACGGCGGGCTTGGGGAACCAGTCGACGTCGGCCCTCGGGGCCCTGCCTGTGCAGCAGATTGCCTTCGGCGCACCCGCTGGGGCCGAGCCGAAGGCTTCGTACACCGAGTCCGAAGTTTCCGCTGGTCAGCTCGCGGTATGGCGGAATCAGCCGGGCGTTGCCTCCGCTGAGGCTCTGGGGATCAGCCAAACCCGTTTCCAGTCACTGAGTGATGGCGGGACTCCGGCTGGAACCGCCAACGTTGCAGTCTTTGGCGGCGGCCTGGCACCGTCCGCGGCGGCACCGTCCGCTGTGGAGGACGGGACGGTGGTGGTGGGTGAATCGCTGGCCAAGGAGCTGGGATTGGATGTTGGCAGCCGGGTTCGTGCGGGCGGTACAGATCTGACGGTTTCAGCTGTTGTGGAGGACCAGTGGTACTCCCACACGGGCGTGGTGTGGACAACGCTGGACACGTGGCGGTCCATCGCGCACGCGGCACCAGGCACAGCCACTGTTATCGCCGCAACTTTCGACGCCGGAGCTTCCGTGAACATCGACGCTGCCAATGCGGCGGCCGGCACGGTCAGTACCGATCCTGTGGGGTCTTTCCAAGCACTGGCCTCGTACAAGAGCGAAAACGGCTCACTCATGCTGATGCAGGCATTCCTCTACGGCATTTCGGCTTTGGTGATCGTCGCGTTCCTGACGGTGTGGACTGTGCAGCGCACGCGTGACATCGCCGTCCTCAAAGCCTTGGGAGCATCGTCCGGCTACGTTTTGCGGGATGCCCTCACCCAAGCGGCCATGGTGCTGCTGGTCGGAGCCGTTGGAGGCGGACTTCTTGGCTTGGCTGGCGGAACATTCGCTGCCCAGGCCGCACCTTTTCTCATCACTCCCATGACCACGCTTCTCCCCATCGCGGGGATCATCCTGCTCGGTTTAGGGGGCGCGGTCCTTGCTGTCCGAAGCGTCACCAAGGTGGATCCGCTATTGGCCCTCGGTGGCAACTAATACATTCCTAGAAAGGCATGCATCGTGAGTGCAGCATTGAACCTGATCAACGTCTCCCTCGAATACCCGGACGGCACCTCAACTCTCAAGGCACTGGACGCCGTCAACCTCAGCGTCAGCACGGGTGAATTCCTTTCACTTGTGGGGCCCTCCGGATCCGGCAAGTCCTCACTTCTGGCCGTCGCAGCGACTCTCGTGAAACCCACGGCCGGGCTGGTCATTATCGACGGGCAGGACGTCTCCACCCTTACGGAGGCCGAACGCACAACCCTTCGCCGGGACAAAGTGGGCATCATCTTCCAGCAACCCAATCTGCTGCCCGCACTGACCGCCGTCGAGCAGTTGCTGATCCGCGAGCATCTGAGGGGCAAGCAAGTACGCGAAGAAAGGGAGAAGGCGGTCGAGCTGCTGGACGTCGTGGGGCTTTCCGGTGCGGCAGACAAGAGACCTCACCAGTTGTCCGGCGGCCAACGTCAGAGGGTGAACATTGCGAGGGCCCTCATGGGAAACCCCACCCTTCTCCTGGTCGATGAACCAACAGCCGCACTCGACCAGAAACGCAGCGAGTCCATTGTCCGGCTGCTGCGGCAGGTCACCGACGAGTTCCGGACCGCAACCGTCATGGTCACTCATGACACCGGGTTCCTGCCCCTCACCGACGCGGTGGCCACTATGAGGGACGGACGCATCAGCCGCGCCTTGGTCCAGTCCGCGCAACCCAACTAGGGGTCAGCTACAGTCCCACACCTAGCCCGGGTACACGCAATTTGAATATGTCCTTGAGGGCATATCTTGCTGCGTGGTACCCGGGCATTCCCGTCACTCCGGGCCCCGGCGGGGTGGACGAGGAACATAAGTACACGCCGGGCAACGGGGTTCGCCAGGGCACGTTGGACACCACCGGTCGCTGCACCAGGCCTCGCAGGTCCAGCAGGCCTGCACTGAAGTCTCCACCCACATAATTCTCGTTGTACGCGGACAGTTCCGCCGCCGTCGTGGTCTTTGATCCCACCACAAGATCACGGAAGCCAGGTGCGTAGCGCTCGATGCGGGCCATAACAGCTTCCGCCATGTCCACCGTGGAGTTGGCTGGTACGTGGCAATAGGACCACAGAACGTGGCGGCCTTCCGGGGCCCGCGTCGAATCCACCAAAGATGGCTGGGACACCAGGACGTATGGCTCGGTTGGGTGTTTGCCCATGTCCACAAGGTTCTCCGACTCCGCCATCGCCAGCCTGGAACCGCCAACGTGGACTGTCCCGGCCTTAGCCAATCCGGGGTCGCGCCACGGAACAGGCCCGGACAGGATGAAGTCCACCTTGCACGCTGCATTCCCAAATCGGAATGCTTCCAATGCGCGGCGGTAGCGGTCTGGAACTTCCGCCCCACCCAGGCGGGCCAAAGTTGGCGGGGCAACATCCAGCAGGATGGCTTTCGCGGGCCGGACCTGATCCAGGGAGTTCACGCGTTCACCTACGTGGATAGTGCCTCCGTGCGCCGTGAGGTCGTCAGCCATTGCTCTGGCGATGGACATGGAACCACCAACAGGAATCACCCAACCTCCCGCGTGGGCAAGAACGCTGAGCAACAGTCCGGCACCCGTTGAACTGAGGGATGGCTGCGAGCCGAGGGCGTGTGACATCACGCCCGTCAACAGCGCGGGCGCGGCTTCCTCCCGGAATCGCCGCATCCAGAGCGGGGTTCCCTGATCCAAGGTAGCCAGTCCGAACCTGATAGCCGCCAAAGGATCCTTCGGGATGCGCAGGAGCTGGTTGGAGGTAAAGTCCACCACCCCGTCCACCCGCTCCAGCAAGGGCTCCAGCAGCCGACGGTAGGCTGGCCCGTCGACACCCAGCTCCTGCACCGTCCGATCCAGGGATTGGTAGGCCAGGGCCGCACCTCCGACGTCCAACGGTGTTCCGTGCTGGACCTCCGGCAGACGCAGATCCACCCGCTGCGACAACTCAAAATCGCGGAAGAAAGGGGACGCCACCGCCATGGGGTGCACCGCTGAGCAGATGTCGTACAGGTAGCCGGGTTCAATCAACTCGCTGGTCCGCGATCCACCTCCGATCGCATCAGCTGCCTCGTAAAGGTGGACACTCAGCCCGGCGCGGGCCATCACCACTGCGGCGGCCAGGCCGTTGGGACCGGCGCCGACGACGGCGACATCAACCATCGCTGTTTACCTCCATACGCTGGGGTTCTTTCGCTTCGGTGGTTTCCACCGTAGCCCGGGGACGCCACGGCAACACTGACCGGGAGGGGTGGAACACGTCGAACCGCAGCCAGTCCCGTGCGCCGTCGAATGGTCCGCCATGCGGATCATCCACGCCATCAGCGCGGAGTGGGTCTTGGGCGGGATCCCAGATATCCATCACCACCCGCGCCATGAGATAAGCGGTGGCAACCATGTGCAATCCCACGGCCAGCACGTAGTAGGACATGTCTATGTTGTGCTGGACGGATCCGCCGCTGGTCGTTTGGCCCAAGTACATCCAAACGGCCGCCCAGTGCAGTCCCTCGGCCGCTTGCCAGATGAGGAAGTCGCGCCAGCGGGGCCGGGCCAGGGCAAGGAGCGGTATGAGCCAGATGACGAACTGCGGGGAGTAGACCTTGTTGGTGAGGATGAACGCGGCAACGATGAGGAACATCAGTTGAGCCAGGCGGGGTCGCCGCGGAGCGCACAAGGCCAAGGCGCCAATAAGCACGCATGCCAGAGCGAACAGGCACAGGGCAAGCGTGTTGATGGTTGCGCCATCAATCTGCATCCAACGCACTCTGTCCGCCACGAGGTTGTAAGCGAACCACGGTGAGCTGTACCCGGCCGGACGGTCTTGGCTGAATTCGAAGAAGTAGCGCCAGCCCGATGGGTTCACCGCTGCGACGGGCAGATTCACTACCAGCCAGGTTGCCAGGGCTGTGCCGGCAGTGATGAAGAATGCGCGCAGCTTTCCGGTGCGCAGGGCCAAAACCAGCAAGGCCCCGAGTATTAGGAGCGGGTACATCTTGGTAGCTGAGCCCAGCCCGATGAACACTCCGGCCAGGATCAGCTTGTCCCGGGAGATGAAGTACATCGCAACGGCCAGGAGCCCCACGGCCCACATGTCCCAGTTGATGAAGCCGGCCAAAATGATTCCGGGAGCTACGGCCACCATGGCTGCGTCCCAGGGGCGGCGCCTGTTGATCCTTGCGGTCAGGAGCACGGTGACGATCCATACTGCAACGATCAGTGTCGCGTTGACGTCGAAGTAGCCCAGTATGCGTTCGTTTCCCACGCCCTGGCCGGGAACCAGCAAGGCCGTAATACCGGCGATGATGCCTATGAGCGCCGGGTACTCAAACAGGCTGCCCTGCGTGAAGAACGGAAAGATGCCGTCACCCAGGCCGCGGTTCCGGAAAAGCTCAGGGAAGTCCGAATAGCACGTTGCGTAGAACTGCCCGGGAGTCTCCCAGCCACGGACACGGCAGTAGTCCTTCGCGAGTACGGCAAGCAGTGCAGCCACAACGGTGAGGATGATCAAGACACGTTCCACCGTGAACGGACCGGACGTCATCTTCCCTGGGGAGGAGTGCTTGCCCAGGGGACCGCCCACAAGTTCGGTGAAGTTTCGAAGCAGGGCATCACTGCGGCTTGGAACCACAAAGCGGGCACGTTTTTCCGGCCGGTGAGGCTTCGTCTCCTGCATGGATCGAGCTTACAGTCCTGCGAGGTACACCAGACCAACAAGGTCTACCAGGTTAACGAGGCCCACCCTGTTAAAGAGGCCCACTCGGTTAAAAAGGGGAGGAGCCCACGCGTAGCCGCGTGGGCTCCTTGAGGTTCAGCATCAATGTGTGGCATCTGAACTCCTTCGGGCTCAGCTGTTGGGCATCAGCGGATGAGTCCCATCTGGTGCAGGACAACGTAGACGTCTTCACGGCGTTGGTCGAGCAGCTGGCCGTTGAACAGAGTGCGGTCCTTAGGAGCGTTGGTGCTCTTGAAGAAGCGCATGTCTTCTGGGCGTTTTCGCATGATTCACCTCCTTTCAGGAGATAAGTAATCGGAATTTAGGCGCAACAATTAGAGCCATATGAATTCAGAAGAAATCAAGGCTAAAAGGGCATAAATAGCCGAGGCTAATAAAGGGGGTTTGCGGACCTTGTTGAAAAGGGGTTCGTCGTGCAATAGCGCGTGCTTCCGGCAGTCGACCCAACAAGAAGCTGGTTCCGAACTATGGGGAAACTGCGCACCCGCGGCATGCTGCGTGGGTCCGCGCCTACAACTGACTACTCAGCCATCCAAAGACAGGAGGGCCGTTAGAAATACCGCCGGCAACAAGCCGGTCCGGTAGTTCAGGAGTGGATCAGAGAGTCCAAAAATGGCGCGCGTCATCAGCAGAGGCCGGGGTAGCAGTGACGGTCAACTTCCGTCCGCTAGTCAAAGTAATCATTTTCCCAACCTCCTTTTCTGGCTGTAACAGCCTGCTGTGGCATTGTCACGGCTGACTGAACCGGTGAATGCGCGCCTGGTTCCCGGCGGGTCGCTCTGGGAACAAGATATAAGCTACCCCATGAACATGGAGTTTGACCAGCGAAATTAGCTAATTCGCCAAAAGTTTTTCTAAATTCGTGTTTTAGAGACCCCAACGAACAATTGCAGGCGTCCGCTTATCCCAACCAAGGGTGCAGACCTTTGCTGTTCCCAGAATGAAGTGCCGGCCTTCGCGTGCATCCATTTCGAGCCAGCGGGCGGTCAGGATGCGGGAGAAATGACCGTGGGCCACTATCAGCACATTGTCCATTCCTGATTCCAGGACGCGGCCAATGATCTTGTCGGCTCTGGCGGCAACCTCGTCCAGGGTTTCCCCGTTGGGCACGCCGTCGGTCCAGATGAGGTAGTCCGGGTTGTCCTTGCGGATGAGGTCCGAGCTGATGCCCTCGTAATCGCCGTAGTTCCATTCCACGGCAAGCGGCTCATGGACGGCTTCCGGGTAGCCTGCGAGTTCTGCCGTGCGGCGGGCCCGGCGCAGGGGCGAGGTAAGGACAAGGTCGAAGTCGATGCCTTCCAGGACCTTGCGTGCCTCCACAGCCTGCTGTTCGCCCTCAACAGTGAGGGGGAGGTCAGTCAGGCCCGTGTACTGGCCGCTCTTGGACCACTCGGTCTCGCCGTGGCGAAGGATCCAGAGTTGCGGACGTGGTGAAGTCGCAGCGTTCATGAGGGCTCCTCAGTTTCGGTCAATGGCTCGACGACGGCGGACTCGGGTTGGGCGTCCCACCATGCCAAGAGTTTCTGCTCAGCTTCCTCGGGGGACAGTGGTCCGTGTTCCATCCGCTCTTCCAGAAGGAACTTGTAGGCCCGCCCCACCACGGGGCCAGGCTTCAGTCCCAGAAGCGCCATGATCTGCGCTCCATCCAAGTCAGGCCGGACGGCCGCCAGTGATTCCTGTTCCAGAAGCTTCGAGATGCGTTGCTCAAGGTCATCGTAGGCGAACGACAGGCGGTCGGCCTTGCGCTGGTTACGCGTGGTGACGTCGGACCGGGTGAGTCGGTGCAGACGCTCCAGCAGGGGTCCGGCGTCGGTGACGTAGCGGCGGACTGCGGAGTCGCTCCAGCCCGCATCGCCGTACCCGTAGAAGCGCATGTGGAGCTCCACCAGGCGGGAAACGGCTTTGATCGACTCGTTGTCGAAACGCAGCGCCTTCATCCGCTTGGCTGTCAGCTTCGAACCAACAACGTCGTGGTGGCGGAAGCTCACCGCGCCGCCCGGTTCAAAGCGGCGCGTAGCCGGCTTGCCGACGTCGTGCATCAACGCAGCGAACCGCAACACAAAATCGGGGCCGGGCACGGCGCCGTCTGGACCCGTTTCCAGGGCAGCAGCTTGCTCCAGCACCTGCAGTGAGTGCTGGTACACGTCCTTGTGGCGGTGGTGCTCATCGGCTTCGAGGCGCAGGGCGGAAACTTCAGGGAGCACGAATTCCGCCAGCCCGGTATCCACCAGGAGATCAATGCCCACCCGGGGGTGGGCCCCGTTAATGAGCTTGACCAGCTCTTCGCGGACCCGCTCGGCGGAAATAATCTTGATGCGGTCGGCCATTTGGGACATGGCGAGCCGGACGTCGTCGTGGACCGACACGCCGAGCTGCGACGCGAAGCGTGCCGCACGCATCATGCGCAGCGGATCGTCCGAGAAGGACGATTCAGGTGCGCCGGGCGTGGCGAGCTCCGAGGCGTGAAGGTCGCGGACGCCGCCGAACGGATCCACGAGTTCAAGGCTGGGCAGCCGCAGCGCCATGGCGTTGATGGTGAAGTCGCGACGAAGGAGGTCATCTGTCAGGGAGTTGCCGAACGCCACCACGGGCTTCCGCGAATCGGGATCGTAGGCTTCTGCACGGTACGTGGTGATTTCGATTTGGAAACCACTCTTCTTCATGCCGATAGTGCCGAAAGCGCGGCCGATTTCCCAGAAGTTGTCGGCCCACTTCTTGATGACGCCGATGGTCTGGTCAGGAGTGGCATCGGTGGTGAAATCGAGGTCCGGGGAGGTCCTCCCGAGGAAGAGGTCGCGCACAGGCCCACCCACCAGGGACAGCTCGAAGCCGGCATCGACGAAGCGCTGCCCGAGGTCGAGCACCACCGGATCGATGGTGAAGTTAACTGAAGAGCTGTCCAATACGTGCGCCATAGTCCCTTAAGCTTGGCAGATTTTTACTCAGCATTGGGCCACTGTTCCATGCGAAATCAGGCATGTGTCCGCAGACCATCTCCCGCAGTCCATCTTGTGGCCATGTCCCAGTCATCACTCGAGGGCAAGAGTCGTTAGAGTGGACCTCATGGCCAACCCGATCCCGAGCGCTCCTGGCAGGAGGACAAACGCACCGTTGCCGTCGGCAATCGGTGCCCACGTCGCGCCTGCCCAGCAGCACCCGGTGCAGGCCTCGCTTCCCACTGTGGAGGAAGTCTCGGCCGGCGGCGTTGTAGTAGACACGTCCGACGGCGAACTCCGGGTTGCGATCATCGCCCGCCTTAATAGGGGTGGCCGGCTTGAGTGGTGCCTCCCGAAGGGCCATCCGGAAGGTCGCGAGAACAATGAGGAAGCTGCTGTCCGTGAGATCGCGGAGGAAACCGGCATCGAAGGCAGCATCCTTGCGCCCCTCGGCAGCATCGACTACTGGTTCACGGTGAGCGGCCACCGCGTCCACAAGACCGTGCACCATTTTCTCCTCCGGGCAACGGGTGGAGAGCTGACCATCGAGAATGATCCGGACCAAGAGGCCGTGGACGCCGCATGGGTTCCCATCCAGGAACTGGCCCGAAAATTGTCCTTCCCGAATGAACGCCGCATCGCCGATTTGGCTCGGGAAGTACTCCCCGAACATCTCTGACCCGGCTACATGGGACGATAAAGGCGATGTCTGAAGCCAAAACCACCCAGTCCGTTCAGTCCGGAGAAGCACGTTCCAGCGCCATCATGGCAGCAGGAACGCTCGTTTCCCGGTTCCTTGGCTTCGCCAAAACCTGGATGCTCGGCGCCGCCCTCGGCCTGGGCTCCACCATCAATGACACGTTCATTAATGCGAACAACCTGCCTAACCTGATCTTCCTGCTGGTGGCCGGCGGCGTGTTCAACGCCGTCCTGGTCCCGCAGATCATCAAGGCCAGCAAGGCACCTGACCGTGGTGCGGACTACATCAGCCGCCTGCTGACCCTCGCAGTCCTGGTGCTGCTGGCGTTGACCACCATTGTGACGCTCGCAGCGCCGCTGGTCATCGACCTCACCACGCAGGGCTACTCCGAGCAACAAAAGGCCTTGGCAGTCACCTTCGCTTTCTGGTGCTTGCCGCAGATCTTCTTCTACGGGCTCTACGCCCTCCTCACCCAGGTGCTGAATGCCCATGGAGCGTTCGGCCCCGCCATGTGGGCGCCCATCCTGAACAACCTCGTTGCTATCTCGGGCTTGGGGATGTTCATCTGGATTCTGGGCGAGAACATCTACAACCCCCATACTTTGGACAACTGGGGACCTACCCAGACGCTCCTCATTGCCGGTTTCTCAACTTTTGGCGTGATCGCCCAGACGGCCATCCTCCTCATTCCCGTCTTCCGGTTGCGCCTTGGCCTGCGTCCCCGCTTCGGCTGGCGCGGAGTTGGACTGGGCCAGGCAGCGAAGCTGAGCGTCTGGACGCTGGCGACTGCCGCCGTCGGGCAGCTGGCGTTCCTGTACGTCATGAGGATCGCCACTATTCCCGGCGCTGAGCGCCTCCGTTTGGACAACGCCGGGGACAAGGCCGCTGCTGCGGTATTGCCCGGCAACGCCGTCCTGGAAGTCGCGAGCCAGCTGTACCTGCTGCCGCACTCCATCATTGCCCTGTCCCTGGCAACCGTCCTCTTTAACCGGATGACGCGTGCGTCGCAGGACGGCAATAAAGCCGAGCTGCGCGAAGCCCTGTCCCACGGGCTCCGCACCATGGCCGTGGCCACGGTCTTCGGTGCCTTGGCGCTTTTTGCCTTGGCAGGTCCACTGGGCATGTTCTTCTCCGGCGGCCAGCCCCAGGACGGCGTCATGCTGGCCCAGACGCTCACCATCCTGGCCCTCAGCACACCCTTCCTGAGCGCAAACTTCATGATGTCCCGCGTGTTCTACGCCAACGAGGACGCCCGGACGCCCCTGTATGTCCAGTTGTGGCTGGCTGTGATCTACGTGGTGGGTGCGTTCTTCATCCAGTTCCTCCCCGTCGGCCAGATCATCTACGCGATCGCCATCCTTTATACGTTGGGCAACATCCTGTCCGTGGTGATCAGCGTGGTGTTCCTGCGGCGCCTGCTGGGTCACCTCGACGGTCCCCGCATCGCCAACTCCTACATCCGCATGGGCTACGCAGGCCTGGGTTCTGCGCTGGCCGGCGCCGCAGCGTTGTGGCTCTTGGGCAGTTACCGCGCCGACGGCTTCGCGTGGAGCAGCCGCCCGGCCGCCCTGGTGACGGTGGTCGTCGTCGGGCCCGTCATGCTCATTGCGTACCTGGTCCTTCTCCGCGTCTTCCACGTCACGGAACTGCGCGACCTCCTGCGGCCGCTCATGGGTCGCTTGGGTCGGGGCATCCCTGCGCCTGCCGGCGCCCCCGCAGAACCCACGACGCCGGCACGCGCCACAGTCTCGGACGATACCGGTTTGATTCCTCGCATCTCCGGTGAGTTCGACGCTGCCTCGTTCAGGGCCGGCCCCGCGCTTGCACCCCAACGCTCCAGCGAAGCCGCTGCTGACGACTCCTCAGAGGCGCCCAAGACGTACCTGCCTGAGGAAGATGCACCCAGCACGGCGCGCGGCGGCAAGTTCTCGCCACAGGTCCCGCTGCCGGGTCGGCGCACCTACCAAGGCGACGTCGGACAGAATCCATACTTCCCCGTCCGCGGAAACCACAGGAAGTGAGCCGGTGCCGCCAACACGGGCGGCGGGCGTCAATCCGTTAGGCTAGAAACGAATATAGGTAGTTGCAAAAGCGGTTCAACCGGCCAGCCGGGTGAGCCACGAGCAGGACCGCAGCTACCAGACAGCCTAGGAGGAACACGTGTCCCACCCGATCGACGTCGGATCAGTACTTGGCGGCCGCTACAAGGTCACGGCCAATGTATTGACCTCGCATGACCAAGATCAGGTGCTCGACGGCGTGGACCAGGTCCTCAACCGTCCCGTGAGCATCCTTGTTGCCGGTCCCGGAAATGCTGAGCAGGTTGCCCAGAGCGCCCGCGAAGTAGCCACAGGGGAGCGGCCAGGTCACGTTCAGATCCTTGACCTTGGCATCAGTGA
Organism: Paenarthrobacter sp. NPDC091711; assembly: GCF_044756605.1. NCBI lineage: Bacteria > Bacillati > Actinomycetota > Actinomycetes > Micrococcales > Micrococcaceae > Paenarthrobacter > Paenarthrobacter sp. NPDC091711. The sequence continues at coordinate 1,581 of NZ_JBIVTF010000003.1, read as the reverse complement.
AAACACCACGTACCTGATCACCAACCACAGCACCGCCGCTGATCTGCTGGACCTCGTGGTGGCCACCAACCCGCCGTACATCGAGCCATTCTTTACGGAAACGCTCGGAAGCGAGATCTTCGGCCAGCCGCGGACCTATGAGCCTGAGACGTACGACGGCCTGTATGAGGATGACGAGCACGACGCCGAGTACATTCAGTACGACGAAAACGGCTACCCCATCCCGTCGGATTACGACGACCAGCCCCAGGCTGAGCCTGCCGCACCCGCCCGCACAGCGCCACACGTACCGCCCATGCCCTCGTCCAGCCCGTCCTCGCCCAAGAGCGGTATTGCGGGCAAGCTCGCTGCGGCCGCTGCCGGCGCCGGAGCAGCTGGCGTTGCCGCCGCTGCAGCGCTGAAGAATTCCGGCTCCAGGAACAACGACGCCGGTGCTGCCGCTGGCGATAGTGGCAGCACGACGCCTGCTGCTTCCCGGCCTCCCACCCAGGCCGTCTCGTCGCAGCCTGTCAGCCGTGAGCCCGCAACCCGTGAGCCCGTCAGCCCTGAATCTGTTAGCCGTGATTCGGCTGAAAAACCCAAGGTTTCACTGTGGTCCGAGGAAGACTACGGCTTTAGGGACCGGGAGGCAGGCGCCGCTGGCGGTGCAGCTACCGGCGCGGCTGCGGGTGGTTTCGGAAGCCGCGGCAACGACTCCGGTTACGATCGCTCTGCTACCAACTTCCCGGCGTCGTCCGCTGCCGCAGGCAACTACGCAGATGATTACGCGGACGAGGAAGTCTATGAAGACGAGGCTCCGGAGAAGGAACCCCGTTCCCTTCGCTGGCTTGTAGGCGGCTTGCTCGCCGCCGTCCTGGTGGTGGGACTCGTTCTTGCGGTGACCAACCTCGGCAGCCTGCTGCCCAGCGGCACTCCGGCGGCGACGCAAAGCACCCCCGCCCCACAAACCACTGCCGCGGAAACCACAGAGCCTGAGCCCACGGAGGCTCCGGCGCCTGCCACACCGCCGGAAATTGAAGAGATCACCCGACTCGGTGATTTCCCCTTCGCGGCTACTTATGACAAGGACCTGACGAGGGCCTTTGACGGCAACGCTGCCAGCTACTGGTCGGACATGGAGTTCGCTACCGCAAACTGGGGTGGACTTTTCCAGGATATGCCGCTCGTGATCAAGCTCAAGGAACCCACGGAGGTCAAGTCCGTTGTCCTCAACCAGCTTGGTGGATCCGGTGGCAGCATCAGCGTTTACACCAACGATCGTCCTGCCATGGATGGCGCAAAATTGGTGGGAACCAATAGCTTCACGTCACCTGAACTGACCATGCCGCTTGCCGCGCCGACGCAGACCGAATACGTCATTGTGGTCATCAGCGCACTGCCTAAGCTGGCTGCACCGAAGACGCGATTCGGATTTGGTCTTCGCCTCGCCGAGGTCACCGTCCAGTAACACCACCCAACTAAGTAGCAGTTGAGGTCGTTTTTATTCGGCGGTTTCTAGCGGTTATCGCAACAGGAAGGTTCTGATCATCTCATTGGGGGTGCAGAAGTCGAATCGTTGGCGGGGTCTGTCGTTGAGTTCGT